>JAMCWQ010000059.1 GCA_023480825.1 Chloroflexota bacterium
GGTGGATCACACCGGGCGACTATAGGTGGATCACACCGGGCGATCATCCCTGGCTCACATCGGGCGACTACAGGTGGATCATTATCGGGCGGTCAATGACAAATACAGCTAATCCTCGAAAGGGGATTTGAACAACTCGCCGCAAACATGGGTGTGAATCGATACCACCGTCGGAATACAGCTAATCCTCGAAAGGGGATTTGAACCGTCGGCCAAGCCATAGAGAACTTCGGCCAGAGCTACCGTCGGAATACAGCTAATCCTCGAAAGGGGATTTGAACTCCAGTTCGTCGTCGGTGGCACCAACCGCCACAGTTGTCGGAATACAGCTAATCCTCGAAAGGGGATTTGAACTTGCCAACGAAGACCGCTCCGCGGCTTTCCTGATTGGTCGGAATACAGCTAATCCTCGAAAGGGGATTTGAACATTAACTTAGGGCTTGAGTCAATTACTTCTACTTCAGTCGGAATACAGCTAATCCTCGAAAGGGGATTTGAACGCGGGGTGAGGTCTCGGAACATTTTGATGTTCATTGGTCGGAATACAGCTAATCCTCGAAAGGGGATTTGAACGAGTTCAATGACGCTTTCGTCTGGAACCAAGGCGAGCAGTCGGAATACAGCTAATCCTCGAAAGGGGATTTGAACCCGAGTCAATGAGCATAGATAGCCAGCGTATAGCAGGTCGGAATACAGCTAATCCTCGAAAGGGGATTTGAACCATTCGCCGAGGCTTTCAGCAGCGGTGGCCTTTAATGGTCGGAATACAGCTAATCCTCGAAAGGGGATTTGAACTTGCCGTAGTAGTCTTCTGGTGGGTCGGGGGTTAGGTGTCGGAATACAGCTAATCCTCGAAAGGGGATTTGAACCGGGCAACCGAACGCGGCAAGGGGATAGCGATGAATGGTCGGAATACAGCTAATCCTCGAAAGGGGATTTGAACCAGCAAATTTATTGTTTCCTGCTGCCTCAATTGGCCGTCGGAATACAGCTAATCCTCGAAAGGGGATTTGAACTGTGGACCTCCTTTCTAAACAAAGATACGCGCCGAAAGTCGGAATACAGCTAATCCTCGAAAGGGGATTTGAACGGAGTGGGAGTACCTCTACGACTCCTTCGCCCGCCTCGTCGGAATACAGCTAATCCTCGAAAGGGGATTTGAACTCCTTTGGTAGCTGTTTGTAGATAACGCCATCAATATGTCGGAATACAGCTAATCCTCGAAAGGGGATTTGAACCGTGGCGCAAGCCGGAGACAAAATCGCCAAAGAGGCCGTCGGAATACAGCTAATCCTCGAAAGGGGATTTGAACTAGTACGCTCCTTATTGTATGTATTGTCAGGTTCTCCGTCGGAATACAGCTAATCCTCGAAAGGGGATTTGAACCTGCGGCACTCGCCGCAACTAATCGTCGCTCGCCTGGTCGGAATACAGCTAATCCTCGAAAGGGGATTCGAACCCAGTTGTCACGGGACAGGGCAGTACTTTCTCCAGTTGTCGGAATACAGCTAATCCTCGAAAGGGGATTTGAACTTGGCGAGCTCGTGAAAGCATCCTCGGCGCTTGCGGAAGAGTCGGAATACAGCTAATCCTCGAAAGGGGATTTGAACCCTATTGAAGCGTTCGAACTCGTCGATGATTAACTTGGTCGGAATACAGCTAATCCTCGAAAGGGGATTTGACGGCGAACACGGCGCGCCGTGCTCCTGCAGGCTGTCTTCCGTTGGGCCGGCCATCGCGGCTCGATTCGCACCCACCTGTGGTCGACCGCCTGGTGTATGTGGACTCTTTTCCGCGCCCAGCGACGATCACGGATGACCGGCCGGCATGTGAGTTATTCAGCAATTGGCAGGCGCAGTCCAGTGAGCTTTCGGACCTGCTGAGGGACCGGATCAGAAGAGAGACAGGGTAATACTTTCTTACCCTGCGAGCTTCTTCCTTCACAGAAGGATCGGGCGGCCACTCCCTTGACAAGGGGGATTGATGTGGTTTTATGCCTGTAGGAAGCCCTAACCCCCCTAACCCCCCTAACCCCCCTTATCAGGGGGGCATTAGTCGATCCTTGTCAGCGGCAGACGTCCCAGCGGCGGCCGATCTTGATGGTTATGATAAGAGTATTACATCTCTCGTAGTGTGCTCACGACTTCTTCTACTACCCAATCGGGCGTTGAGGCGCCGGCAGTGACGCCGGCGACGGTCTTGCCGGCGAACCACTCGGGCCGCAGGTCCCCGGCGCTTTCTACCTGGTGGGCCGGCGTGCCCGATTCGGCGGCGAGCTGGACGAGATGGCGGGTGTTGGCGCTGTCCCGGCCGCCGATCACGACCAGGACGTCCACCTCGCTTGCCAGGTCTTGTACTGACTCTTGTCGCTGCCGGGTGGGCAGGCAAATGGTGTTGTGAACGGCAATCTCATCGAAGCGCGGAAGGAGGCCCAGCAAGTCCTGGGTGAAATGGGAGTACCATTGAACGCTCTGTGTGGTCTGGGAGACGGTTGCCAGCCGCTTGAATTTCCTCGAAGAGGCGAGCACCGGAACCGCCTGCAGCAATTCTTCCATCGTTTTGACAGCGACGGCGTTCTCTCCGGCCCAGCCCAGTATGCCTTTGACTTCGGGATGGGCGGCGTCGCCGAAGATGATCACGAAGTAGCCTTGTCCGGCTAGCGATTTGGCCAGTTGCTGCACCTTGGCCACCAATGGGCAGGTGATATCGACCACCTCTAGCCCGCGATCGCAGGCTTCTCTCATAACGGACGGGTTGACGCCGTGAGCGGTGATCGCCAATGGAGCGCCGGGTTCTCCCGGCAGGTCTTCCACCGGCTCGACACCCAGTGCGCGGAGCCGCTCCACCTCCTGGGGATTATGAATTATGGCGCCGAGAGTGTAGATACTGCCCCGCTTCCTGGCCTCGGCTTCTATTAGCTTAAGGGCCCGGCGCACCCCCGGGCAGAAGCCCATGTGCCGGGCGAGCTTAACTTGCATTGGATCTCCTGAAGTCCGATGTCTATTTGGTCATCATCCGCGAGGCGGGCCATCGCCGGGCGGTTCACGAACCGCCCCTACGTGGGCCACTGTGGCGGCCAATGCGAATTAATTCGCACCTACAAATAAAGCCAATGCGAATAAATTCGCACCTACAAATAAAGTGCGTGAAAGTCGATTCCCCCCGCTTTGTCGGCGTCAATGGGCTCGCTGAGGCTCTCCATCCGGACAGCTGCGGACGGATCTTTGAGGCCATGCCCGGTCACCACGCAGACGACTGTCGCCTTGGGATCGATGGCCTTTTGCGCTGCCAGTCTCTTCAGCGCGGCCACGCCAATCGCTCCGGTGGGCTCGGCGAATATCCCTTCGGTGCGGGCGAGCAGGCGAACGGCGGCCAGGCTCTCCTCGTCCGGCAGGTCAATGGCTACTCCACCGGATTTGCGTATTACCTTCAGAGTCAACGTTCCATCTTGAGAGTACCCGCGTAGCTGGTCGGCGATTCCGGAGCAGGCGGTCTTCGAGCCCTCCTCCCACGCTTCGACCTCATTGGCTCCACGCTTGAAAGCCCGGGCCGTGGGCGCGCAGTTGCTGGCTTGAACGCCGATCATGTGTGGCAGGCCGTGCCCGAGCCCGAGAAGCTCGAATTCCTGAAATCCTTTGTAGCATCCCGCCAAGAGTGGGCCCGCGCCGATGGGTATTAGCATGTAGTCTGGCGCTTTCCCGCCGAGGGCTTCGGAGACCTCATAGGCCAGTGTCTTGTCCGCCTCGACGAGAAAAGGGTTAATGAAGGTGGAGGTTAGGTTAGGCAGGGAGTAGCGCTCGCAGACTTGCTTGGCGGCCCGGTAGGACTCGGAATATGGGCCCTTCACCCGCACCACCTCCGCACCGAAGATAGCGCCTTGGGCGAGCTTCCCGGGCGGGGTGGTCTCCGGAACGAACAAGACAGACTTCAAGCCGGCGCGAGCGGCGTAGGCAGAGACGGCGACGGCGGCGTTCCCACTGGAAGCGCACACCACGGTCCGTGCACCCATTTCTTGGGCTTTGGAGACTCCCAGGCAGGATGGCCGGTCTTTAAAGGAGCCGGTCGGGTTGGTCGTCTCGTTCTTGACGTAGAGGTTTTCCATGCCCAGTTCCGCCCCTAGTCGCTCGCTGCGGATCAGCTCTGTTCCCCCTTCGCCAAGAGAGACAATACTCGAAGGGTCGTCGATGGGCAGCAAATCTAGGTAGCGCCAGAATCCTGGAAAGTCTGCCGGCCTCAGCCCATGCGCCTGCAAGCTGCTGTAATCGTATTCAACGTCGAGAATATCGCCGCAGTTGGGGCAGCTATAGATTAGCTCCAGCGGGTATTCTGAGCCGCAGTTCACACAGCGAAGGTTGGTAGCGAGCATAGCGACTACGAGACTCCTCTCTTGTACTCTTTCACGCTGCGGATTTCGGGTTCCCAGGCAGCCTCTTCATCCTATACCCAACCCCCCTACCCCCCTTATCAGGGGGGCATTTGCTGATCCAGCACTTGCATGGTGAAAGGGTATTAGGATCCGGGCTTGTGGCACGGTTTCAGCCGGCCAGACTCTGATCTGACTTTCCCACCAGAGTCGAAATGATTATCGCCTATCGCGGCGGTCTGATGCAAATGCTGCAAGTAGCGCGGACTTCGCGTATGGCCGTCATTTTTGGGCGGTGACCATTCCGCGGGAGGCCAGAGCCGTCCTCCCCTACAAGGACGCGCCAGCGCTAGACGGCTCAGGTAAGAACGCGGAAATGGGCTTCGAGGCGGGGTAGGTTGACGCCGGTAACGGAGAGGCTGACTGTGCTGTCCGGGGGCAAGTCCACCGGCAGATGGGCCCGGGTCTCCAAGGCGAGGCTGGGGATCAGAATAATGGCTTCCCGGCCGCGTTTGTCCAAGATTATCCCTTCACCTCGCCAATCCTCGTTCTGCAGCAGGTATACCAGCGTCCAATGCTTTTCCGCCAGGGTCTGTACCCGGCGCACGCCGCCGATAGCTGCCTCGGTGGCTCCGGCTCGCTCCAATATCTGTTGGGGGTCCAGCAATTTGTCACCGCGCATGTAGCCCCTAAGTTGTTGATGGACAACTAGATCGAGGTAGCGCCGCAGAGGGCTGGTTGCTTGCACGTAGGCGTCCAATCCCAGCCCGGCATGAGGCGCGGGACTGGCCTTGAATTGTGTGCGTTTGGTCAGGCGCCTCTGGGCGAACATTTGCGATAGAGTGGTGGGCAGTTCTCCGCTCTCCGCTCGCTCCTGGGTGGCGAATGGCAAAGGGATGTCCTGCTGGATGCCAAAGCGCGCCGCCGCCTCTCCCGCTCTTACCATCGCCTCTTGCACGATCGCCCTGCTCCGCAAAGGCGGTAGCGGCTCAATTGTCACCACGTCATGGCACACATCGATGCGGACTTCAGGGAAATCGATGAAGAGTGCACCTTTCGCCCGCCGGTATTGGGCGGAGCGCTCTGCCACTTGTTGCAGATAGACGAAGGGGGCCTCGCCAAGCTTCGCTTCAGCCTCCCCGTAGGTCAATCGGGTCACCCGCACCAGGCTGGCCACGATCCGGGTGCCGGTTAGCTCCCCGTTTGCGTCGAAATCCAGCCCGAGGGAGAGCGCTGGGGAGGTCTCATTCAGGCCCAGGCCCAAGCACCGCACGGCCTCCACGGGCACCATGGAGACGTTGCCTTCGGGTAGATGCAGCGTGGCGCCGCGGGCTTGAGCCGCCAGGTCCACCGCGCTCCCGGGTGGGGCCAGCGCGGCGACGTCCGCCACGTGCACCCACAAGCAATCGCCTTCCACACTCAAGGCGTCGTCAGGCGTGTCGCTACCCGCGTCGTCAATGGCGAAAGCAGGAAGATCGGTCAGGTCGAGCCGCGCTTCTCCCGGGACCTGCGGAATATCCACCTCGGGCGGGGAAAGCGCCAGGTGAAAGCGCACAGGATAGGGGTCGACCGAGTGGTCCCAATAGCCAACCTTGAGCAAAAGGGAATGGGCGTTTTCCGGGCTCTCTTCGCGTCCCAGCTCCCGGAGCACCCGGCTCCGGTTGCTGTGACCGAGCGCCAGGTCCTCGACATCTCGAAGATAGGCGGCATCTCCGGGCAGGATCTGGCCCCGGCGCACCCGCTCCAAGAATTCTGCCCAAGCCTGTTTGTTTGCCGCCTCGGCAATCTTGGCCTCTTGTTGGCGCTTGACTTCTTCTGGAGTAGTGGCGGAGATGTCTTCGGGCGTTCCCCGGAAATAGCGCCCTTCCGCGACCAGTCGCCAGGCTGCCAGGGCCGTGGATGGTGTATAGGAGCCGTACAGCAAGTCGGACAGTTCCTGCAGAGTGGTTTGGCCGCCGTCCACTATTTCCCAGGCAGTCTCCACGTCTCCCTGCTGGGGTTGGATCTCTTTGAGGCTTTTCAAGGGACCTGGATGCAGAAGGGTAACGTCCTTGGGGCGTACCTTCAGCACCTCACCGGTTTCCAGCTCGATTTCCAGCTTCTCCCCGGCTTGCTCCACACGGGCGGGCCGGCCCTTGTACAAGACCAGGCTGTTCTCTGAGATGACTTTGTCAGGCATTGTGCTTCCGTCCTTTGCGCCAAATGGCGATGCCGGTCCCGGCAGGTCTGTGCAAGTGCAATTACCATTATGCATCAATTGATGATTGCGTACCAGGTAGAATTCGGGTATACTTGGTTATCTGGTACGTTTCCACAGCAGCAGTCCAGAGGGCAGAGTTGGTTAGATGGTTGTTCCGCCGATCCTCCCTAGTGTTACCCGCTGAGGGATAGTTCCAAGAAAAAATATTTAGGAGATGCGTGAACAACATGCAAGACAAGACACTAACCTGCCGGGATTGTGGACAAGAGTTCGTCTTCACGGCTAGCGAGCAAGAATTCTTCGCACAGAAGGGCTTCACAAACGAGCCCAGCCGGTGCCCGGAATGTCGCGCCGCCCGCAAGTCAAGCCGTGGTGAGGGAGGATACAGCGGTCGCCGAGACAGCAACCGCCAGATGTATCCCGCCGTGTGCGCCACCTGTGGCAAGGAGACCCAGGTACCGTTCGAGCCCCGCGGCGACAGGCCCGTCTACTGCTCCGATTGCTACTCCTCCCAGCGCTCGAGCAGCGGTGGTTATGGAAGCAGGAGCGGCAGCGGCAGCGGCGGCGGCCGGCGTCGAAGCTGGTAGAAAGCGAAGCCGGCTGACGAGCCGGTGATATCCGTTCTTCAGGGGTTTAGGGCTGTTGGAAAGCCAATAATCCCCTAACCCTGTTTGTCAGGGGGGGAACGAGAAAAAAGGGGTGGCGAATTCGCCACCCCTTCCTTCATTTAGTGGATCTTCTTGATAGTGATCGTCCAGTCCTTCGGTCCCTGCTCGAGGTATTGCCACTCATGGGTGCCTTTCCCTTCGGCCTCGAACTGGTAGTGGAGACGCCTGGGATCATGCTCGTTGATGATCCTTATGGTCTCTCCCGGTCGCATCCGGCCCCGCACTTGGGAGATCTTCTCTGCCGGTCGAAAGACGGCGGGGGCCGCGACCTGGAGAAGGATGCCATCCAAATGCTATAATTGACTGATAGACAGCCGGCAAATCGGGCTATGAAAAGGTGATTGGATGTACGTAATCGGCACAGCGGGACATGTGGACCATGGCAAGTCCACCCTTGTCCATGCTCTCACGGGGATCGACCCGGACCGTCTCCGGGAGGAGAAGGAACGGGAGATGACGATCGACCTCGGATTCGCCTGGCTGAAACTCCCTAGCGGGCGGGAAGTGAGCATCGTCGATGTCCCCGGTCACGAGCGATTCATCAAGAACATGCTCGCCGGTGTTGGCGGTATCGATGCCGCTCTCCTGGTGGTGGCAGCCGACGAAGGCCCTATGCCCCAGACTGAGGAGCACCTTTCCATCCTTGATTTACTCCAGATCGAATCCGGTGTTGTGGCCCTGACGAAAAGCGACCTGGTGGACGATGAGTGGTTGGAAATGGTGCGCGAAGACGTGGCAGAGAGACTGTCCGGAACATCGCTGGCGGGGGCAGAAATCGTGCCGGTATCGAGCCGCACCGGGCAAGGGTTGGGCGATCTCCTGCGGGCCCTCGACGCCGTTCTCGACAAAGCGATGCCGCGGCAGGATCGCGGCCGGCCTCGCCTGCCCGTAGACCGCGTATTCAGCATCAGCGGGTTCGGCACAGTCGCCACAGGGACGCTCATAGATGGCAAGCTAGAGGTGGGGCAGGAAATCGAAGTCCAGCCGAAAGGCCTGAAAACCCGCGTCCGCGGCCTACAGGTGCACAAGCACAAAGCCGCCGAAGCCCTGCCGGGCAACCGCGTGGCGGTGAATGTCAGCAACCTGGCGGTTGAGGACCTAGCCCGGGGCGATGTGCTCACCACTCCGGGTTGGCTCAAGCCAGCCTGGCGGCTGGATGTGAAGCTGCGGGTGCTCGCACATGCACCCAAGGATATCGAGCAGAATGACACCCTTGATTTCTTCACCGGCGCGGCCGAGGTGCCGGCCAGCCTTACCTTGCTGGACAAGGAGAAGCTGGAGCCCGGGGAAGAAGGATGGGTGCAACTCCGGCTTGCGGGCCCGGTTGCCGTGGCCAAAGGAGACCGTTTCATACTGCGCCAGGCCTCTCCCAGTCTGACTGTCGGTGGTGGGGTTGTGATCGATACCGGTTCCCGGCGGCATCGCCGGTTCCGCCCCGAGGTCATCGCGTCGCTCGAGACACTGGCTAGAGGTTCCCCGGCAGAGCTACTTCTCCAGGCTCTGGAGAGTCCCGCTCTGCAGGAGTTCTCCACTGTTGCCGAGCGAGCGGGCCTCGATTCCGACATTGCGAGACAGTCGTTGAGGCAGCTCCTTTCCGAGGGCCGGGCGTTGGTCGTTGGACGGCCTGCCGGGGAGGCGGTGGATTCCAATGGGCCAATCCTTCCGGGTGATTTGGTGGCTGCCCGGTCGAGTTGGGAGCGACTGGTAGCCGACGCCGCGAAGCTTCTGTCCGCCTACCACGCCCAGTATCCGCTGCGCAAAGGAATGCCGAAGGAAGAGTTCAAGAGCCGGATGGGTCTGAGCCCGAAAGGTCTGGCCGCCTTCACGAAGCAGGCAGTGGCGGGCGGCCAAATGGCAGAGAGAAACGGAACCTACGCCCTGCCAGCTCATAAGGTCCGATTCACCGCAGCGCAGCAGGAGAGAGTCGATAAGCTTCAAAAGCTGTTAGCGGCGGAGCCTTTCTCGCCGCCCTCGGTCGGCGATATGGGCGTAGACCCGGAAACACTCGCCGCGCTGCAAGACGATGGAGTGCTCACCAAAGTGAGTGATTCCGTCTATTTCCTCACTACAGCATTCCTGGAAATGCGAGACCGGATTCTCAAGATCTTGGACGAGAATGGTAGCATAACAGTCGCCGGAGTGCGCGATGAGTTTCACACCAGCCGCAAGTACGCATTGTCCCTCCTCGAATACCTCGATGAGCAGAAGGTGACCCGCCGGGTCGGCGACGAGCGCGTCCGGCGATAGCCTCACTTGACAACGGTGGCACGGTTTCTGCTATTAATTCGTATCATTTCCCAATCCCCGCGGTGCAGGCGGACATGCAGTAGTCTTAGGGCATCGTATGGTTCTGGGGCTAGCGAAGGTAGTAGTTGTCAGTTTTCACTGTCTTGTAACGCCCGGCGCGGGGCAGCGGCGATTTTGGAACGTTAGTGGAATGCATCGTTGATTAGGAGATCAAGGAGGGACAAGATGGAAGGCCAGCAGATGAGCATGGGGAATATGGTTGCATGTGGTGTGTTTCCGGATACTCGGGTAGCCGGGAAGGCAGTCGCGGACCTGCTGAATGCAGGCTTTACGGTAGAGGACATTAAGGTGGCCACGAAGGTTCCAGAGGAAGCCATCAAACTGGCCGCCGAGAAGGGAGTCAAGCCTGTTGCCACGGAGGCAATGACTCCGTCCACGGTCCCGGCGGAAAAAGCGGCGGCCTACCGGGAGCGGGTGGAGGACGGAGCCGTTTTGGTGACAGTCGACTGTGGCACCAAGTGTGACGCGGCTATAGATATTTTGGACAAGGATGGCTCGGAGATGAGCGTCTGCGTTCCCCAGGCGGAGGAGGGCGTACCCCCCCGTATTTACCATGCGCCAGACCGCTATTACCCGATGGAGCACCTACGGCAGCCGGGGGAGCCACCTGAGAAGCCGGGGGAGTACCACGGGGAGTTTGAGCGGGAGGACCAGCAGTAGGCATGGGGCCTCCGGTCAAATTGGGCATACTCGTTGCGATGTCCATGGGAACGCGGCACCTATCTCCCGCCCCGCTTCTATCTAGCGGAGGTGATGGGATGGTGAGAATCAGCATACGTCAGGGTGATATAACAGAGGTGAAGGCTGACGCCATTGTCAACGCAGCCAACAACAATCTATGGATGGGCGGCGGGGTGGCAGGGGCCATCAAGCGTAGAGGAGGGGAGGCCATCGAGGAAGAAGCTCTGAAGAAAGGCCCTATACAGGTAGGCACCGCCGTGGCTACCGGCGCCGGAAATCTGCCGGCAAAGTACGTTGTTCATGCTGCGGTCATGGGTCAGGACCTGAAAACGGATGCCGAGAAGATCGAGCAGGCTACCATGAGCAGCCTGAAGCTGGCGGATGAACTGAAGGTCGGCAGTATCGCCTTTCCAGCCCTCGGCACAGGAGTCGGCGGGTTTCCACTGCAGAAGGCAGCCAAGGTGATGTTGCAGGCAGTCACCGGGTATCTCAACCGGGAGACCTCACTGCAGGAGGTCAGCTTCGTTTTGTTTAGTAGTGATGCCTATGAAGCGTTTGCCGCTGAAGCGGCGGCGTATCAAGGCGAGCATTACCTTGATCTGACAGACTGATAGCCCTAGCCAAAGACAAGTGCGCCGCCCAGCATGATTAGGAACAGGCTGAAGAGAAAGAGCCAAGTTGCTGCTGCATAGCTTGCCATCTTAATAGTCGACAATAGGCTTCCCCTGCCCGCGCCCGCGATGCCATCCAGTTGGCTGATGAGTGAGGCCATCAGGTCGCCTGAATGGCGCAGATCTATGCCCAGTTGCCTCATGTTGTCTGCGTCGTCCGCCAGGGAGCCGGATGTGCCTCGCAACTGATCCGCCATCAGGCTGAGCTCCCGTTGCTCGTCTCTAAGCCAGCGCTGGACGCCCCGGAGCGGTCGCACACCTAGGATCTGGACATTGGTGTGCTGGACGATCGTTCCCATGGTTGCCGCGGCATCTTCTGATAGTCTGGCGGCAATTGCCAGAGACCTTTTCGCCTCATCCACGCTGTTCGCTGCGTTGTCCGCCGCTTCCCCGGCTTGCTCCATCGAAGCGGCAAATTGGGAGACACTCTCTCTAGTGGCACGCATGCTGGTTACGAGGAGATCGACTGCTTGGCGCAGTATCAGCAAGCCAAAGAAACCTCCGGCGATTCCCAGGACGCCGAGGATTATGGACAGTATAGCTGCTGCCTTGAGTACCTGCGTCCAATCCATGGGCCCTAGCCTCCTGCCGCAATTGCCAAAGTATGAGTACTCTTTCACGCTGCGAATCTCGCGTCCCCCAAGCAGCTTAGTTATTAGATGCCTAACCCCCCTACCCCCACCGGGCGCACGGCCGTGCGCCCCTACAGCAGGGGGGCAGTTACGCACCTGCTGTCGTGATAGAGTATGGGTGCTCTGCTGCCAGCGGATTTTCGCGTCCGAAGCCGCCGGCAGCGGGCTCCATGTTATACTGCTATAGCAAAAGCAAGACCAGTGCCCGGAGAGGAAGATGCCTGAGGGAGAGCGAATTGGACTGCTTGCAGCCATGGCGGATGAGGCCGCTCCACTTAAGGGCGAGCTAACCGGGGGCCACACTAATCTGGTCGCCGGCTATAGTATAGTGGAAGGGACGCTGCGGGGGCACGACGTAGTGCTTTTGCAGTGTGGCGTCGGCAAGGTGGCGGCGGCGATGGCGACGCAATTGCTCATCTGCAGCTATGGCGTCTCATTAGTCATGCTCTCAGGTACTGCCGGTAGTGCTTGCTCAGATTGCCGGCTGGGCGATGTCATCATAGCCACCGAGGTGATAGAGCATGACGTTGGCTTTCTGGGCCGGGATGGGTTCACCTCGTTGGGGTCTCTAGGGATGGACAAATCCGGCGTTCCGGTGTTCTATCGCAGCTTTCGTGCGGCAGACCACGTCCTCGTGGCAGCCAGGCAGGCGGCAGGGCGGTCGGAAATGGCCAGCGAGAAAGCCAAGGAGGAGCCTCTGAGAGTCCGGGAGGGGGCTCTGGCCACCGGCGACCAGTTCATATTCGACCCGGCCGCGCGGCAGAGGATATTTCACGATTTTACGGCTTTAGCCATGGATACGGAAGCCGCTGCCGTGGCGAAGGTGGCAACCCAAAATGGGGTCGATTTCCTCGTGATCAAGGCAATCAGCGATGGCGAAGGAGAGTCTCTTGGCGTCGATATCGGCCGTCTTACCGGATTCCAGCGCGAGTCGCAATCCCTGCTGCAGAAGATAGGGTCGGTGGGGTCGGCTTTTGGCTACATAGTCGGCGATCCTGGGGTGGTTGGGCGGTTGGTGAATATGCGGAGAAACCTGAGGATTGCCGCCGGGAATGCCGGGAGGCTAGTGAAAGACATTGTGGAATCTCTCTAATCACTTGCGTGGGCGCTGCTCCGGACTTTGCTCTCACATGCTTCTTGGAGCGTTGATCTTCTCGCTGTCGTTTCTCAACCCCGGGCTTCCCCCGGTTGAAGCAAACGCGGCAGGCGCTGCTGCCATCGAGACCATGGAGATGGTCAGCGAGGTGGATGCTGGGAGAATGATCGGCGATATAGGCACGATCTCCGGCTACTCGCGGTGCTCGGCTACCGCCGGCAAGGATGATGCCGCCTCCTTCATTGCTGGTCGCCTTCGATCGCTTGGTTTGGACGTCCGGCTCGATAGCTTCACCGGCCCGGACGGCAACCGGTTCACGAACGTTATCGGTGAGAAGCGCGGCGCCAGCGATCCATCACGGGTCGCGGTGCTGGCGGCGCATTTCGACTCGATGCCCTCTCGCCAATTCCCTCCCAATTGCAGCGCGGGTCCCGCCCCTGGAGCTAATGACGATGCTTCCGGGGTAGCGGCGGTGCTGGAAGCCGCCCGAGTGATGTCTGCACGCAATTTCGCCGGTACTGTTCGCTTCGTTCTCTTCGACGGGGAGGAGTATGGCCACTTTGGCAGTAAGCATTACGCGGAAAGCCTGGCTGCCGGTGGCGAGACCATCGAAGCGGCGATAGACCTGGACATGGTCGGCTACGAGAATGATGGGGGCACGCGGCTATTCGCGGTTCACGATGGCCGTGCCTCGCAATTGCTCGCGGTTCTCAACGCCAGCGTTGCCCGCTATGGTATACCGGTAACACTCGGCAACTACGCTCTTGGCACCAATTGGCCTGCCAACCTCGACCCCAACCGCCTGGGGGACCATCTGTCGTTCTGGAACGCCGGCTATGGCGACACAGTCGGCATTTCCGAGGATATTGCCACTGACTACGGAAATGATCCGGCCTACCACTCGTCAGGTGATACTCTGTACAAGCCTGATGGTAGCCTGCGCTTGCGCCCCGACCTGATGTCCGCCGCCGCCAAACTAAGTGTCGCGGCTCTGTCTGACCTGGCAGGGCCGCAGGGTAGAGATGCCTGGCAGGCGCCAAGCGAGGACTTCTACCGGCTTTGGGAACGGACCGACCGGGCCGTGGAGGCGGGCCTGGAGACGCGGTCATGGTTCTGGGGGCCAAAACCGATTGACACCAGGTGGGAACCCTACGAGGAGTCCCCGACTGGCGAACGGCTCGTACAGTATTTTGACAAGGGACGGGTGGAGGACAATGGCGGAAGCGTTTCGGGGTCCACCACGGCCGGTCTACTTGTTGAGGAAATGGTGACAGGCCGGGTCCAGACGGGAGACCATTCCTTCGCCACAATTCACCCTTCTGATGTGCCTGTTGCCGGTGATCTGAGCCAGCCGGGCAATGCGAGCCCCTCATACAGTGACTTTGCCGCCGTTTCCTGGCCCACGTGCGGTCCGGAGCCGAATCGAGTTGGCCAATACGTGTCGGCAACAATCGATGGCTATGGAAAGGTAGGAATCGCGGCCGATCCTGCAGCGCTGGTGCCGGTAGCGGCCTACGATCCCAATCTGGGGCATAACATCCCTCAGGTCTTTTGGGACTTCATGAACCAAGAGGGACTGGTCGCCGACGGAGGTTACTACGTCAATGGGGTGCTGATGAATTGGACCGAGGTGCTGGGGCTGCCGATATCCGAGCCCTTCTGGACGAAAGCGTTTGTATCCGGCGAGGAGAGGGACGTGCTGGTGCAGCTGTTCGAGCGGAGGGTGCTCACCTACACGCCTTCTAACCCAGAAGAGTGGCAAGTAGAGATGGGGAATGCCGGCCTCCATTACCTGGAATGGCGATATGGGCCGGCTTCCCCGGCCAGCGGTTACTTGATGGCTTTGCCAGCGATGATAAGGCTGGAGCGGTTTACGTCCAGCGGCAGCACGGGCAGCTCCAGCGCCGATACGACCTCTTCCGGCCTGCCAGCCCCCTGACTGCTGGCTTCCAGGCACATCCCCAGGTAACATTTGCCGTCCTGGCATTCTTTGATGCTCAGCTCCCAGATCAATGGCCGGAGGTCGTAGCTGCGGACTTCGGCGGCGCGTTTTCGCTGGCGCGGCAGCGTGTCGCAGGCCAAGAGATGGTCGATGCGCCTCTGAATCTCTTTACCCGTGACATCCGTGACGACTACCACTTCGTACTCGGCGGCTATAACCAGGGACTGCAGTGATGGGGCGTCAAGCGCCGCCGGTGTGACGGAGGACACGTGAACGCCGGCGGGCAACGAGGCATTCAGGCGTTCGAGCAGGTGCTGAGGACCGACTAGCTGGTACAGAGTGATATCCATCAGCTCGGCGGTGCCGGTTACTCCCACGGCCAGCGGGGCTGCGATGCTTATCTTGGGACGGGGATTGAAGCCAAGTGAGTAGTCCAACGGCAGGTCCGCCCGGCGCAGAGCCCTTTCCAGCAGTCGCATCAAGTCGAGGTGGGAGATGTACTTCACCTGCTCCCCCTTGGCGAAGACCAGCTGGTAGCGATAGAGGGTTGTCTCCTTCACCGGCCTCTCCTCTCCGCACAACTCGGGGAGAGCTCAGACAGGCCGCATTGCACACAGGGTCCGGTCCGGCAATCCGGAGTAGAAGCGGCCAGCATCCCCCTGCGGTACTCGCGCCAGAGAAATTTCTTGTCCACACCGGCGCTCAGGTGGTCCCAAGGAAGGATCTCGTCAATTTCCCTCTCTCGCCTGGCGTAGAAGCCCGGATCGAGACCGCATTCGGCAAAGGCTTGTTGCCAGACATCGGGCTTTAGCTGCTCATCCCAGGCGTCGAACTTGGCCCCCAATTCCCATGCTCGCCTGATGCCCGCGGCGAGGCGCCGGTCGCCTCTTGCCAGCACAGCCTCCAATTCAGAAGCCCTGGGGTCATGCCAGCTGAACTTGAGTCCATTCCCCCGCAGGTTCCGCCGCAGGTAGGATTGTTTTTCCGCCAGTGATTCCAGGTCATCCTGAGCAGCCCATTGGAAAGGAGTATGAGGCTTTGGGATGAAGGTCGAGACGCTGGCGCTCACCTCCGCTCGCGCCCTGTGCATACGGCGGCCGGTAGCGTGTATCGCCTGGACGAGTGCGGCGATCCCGGCCACATCCTCCATCGTCTCCGCCGGCAGGCCGATCATGAAGTAGAGTTTGATCCTGTGCCATCCACCGGCAAATGCCCTTTCCGCCGTCGTGAGGATATCTTCTTCCGTCACGCACTTGTTGATGATGTTGCGCATTCTCTGGCTGCCGCCCTCGGGGGCAAAGGTGAAGCCGGTGCGTTTCCGCTTCTGAATGGCTTCAGCCAATCCCACGGAAAACGAGTCGATCCGTAGCGAGGGCAGTGAAATAGAAAGGCCCTTGTCGTGATAGCGCGTCACCAGCTCGTCCAGGAGAGGTTGGATCTGGCTGTAGTCGCTCGTACTCAGCGAAACAAGCGACAGCTCCTCGTAGCCGGTGTTCGCAATGAGGGCGTCCACTATCCGCAACACGGTGGAAAGAGAGCGCTCTCTAACAGGACGGTAGATTACTCCCGCCTGGCAAAACCGGCAGCCCCGGGTGCAACCTCGCTGCACCTCCACCATTGCCCGGTCATGGATCGACTCGACATAAGGCATGACAGGCCGCACCGGCGCAGGAGCGCGTTCCAGATCGACAAACCGTCGCATCACAGGAAGGGACACTTCCGGCACATTGGGTTGGATGGAGTCTATAGTGCCATCCTCCCGGTACCGGACGTCGTAGAATTGCGGCACGTATATGCCGGGAATCCGGCAGGCCTTCATCAGGAAGGACTTTCTACCGGCTTGGCCCCGCCCAACGGCTCCGCTTTCGCTCTGCCATTGGCGATAGGCATCCAGAATTTCCAGAATCACGTCTTCGCCGTCGCCGAGTACGATAAGGTCGAAGAAATCGGCCACCGGCTCGGGGTTGAAGGCTCCGGTGCCACCACCGATGACAAACGGGTCGTCTGCCGAGCGGCCGGCAGCCAGCAGAGGAATGCCGGCCAGATCCAGCATGTTCAGGATGTTGGTGTAGTTCAGCTCATAAGGCAGGGTGAAGCCGACGATGCCGAAATCCCGAACCGGATGCCTGGTCTCCAGGGAGTAGAGCGGCATGTGGTTCTCCCGCATCCGGGCCTCCATGTCCACCCATGGCGCGTAGACACGCTCGGCGAGGCACTCCTGCCGATCATTGACCAATTGGTAGAGGATTTGCAGGCCCAGGTTGGACATGCCGACCTCGTAAATGTCCGGATAAGCGAGGGCAACTCTGATAGGAACAGTGCTCCAGTCTTTTGCCACGCTGTTCCACTCGTTTCCGGTGTAGCGGGCAGGCTTAGTTACTTGAGGGAGTATTGAGTCAAGATTATCCACCATTGAACCTCACATGGGGAACTAGCGGTTCCGGCCGCGGCGAGATTTCCAGAGGGACAATAGCGGGTTGAGGTAGATGTCGAGCCCAAAGTATTTGGGCTCCGATGCTTGGGCTTCCGTTTGCCTATGCTTGCGCCACCCGGTAAGGGAAAGGTGAACGATCAGCCATAGAATGACTATGCCGGCGATGGCAAGCCCGAACCGCGTGTAAATCTGCTGCACGAGCACGAGGTTTCGCGCCAGCAAGTATCCGGCAAGGCAGTACATGCCATTCCATGCCAGTGCAGCCAGGCCTTCGTAGATGACAAATCTCCTATAAGGCAGCTTGGTGGTTCCGGCGGTAATGGCTATGAAGCTGCGCACATGCCCCACGAAATGAGCCAGAAAGATCGAAGGCAAGCCATACTTATTCATGAATCCACAAGCGGCGTCGAACCTGGTCTCCAGCTTTTGGCCTTTCCAGATGCGGAAGATTAATCTATATACGCCCAGCCGCCCGACGGAGTAGTCGAGGCTGGCGCCGGCGAAAGTGCCAAGGGAACCCAGCAGCCAGACAAGGGGGAGAGACATCACGCCGAGTTTCGCATAGAAGGAGCCTAGTAGCACCATGGTCCCGCCGGGGAAGATGAGGCCGACAATCGCGGTATTCTCCAGAAATGCCCCGGCGGATACGAAGAAGTAGCCGTACCTGGAATAGTACTGCTTCAGGAACTCGACAATGTCACCGAAATCGGGTACGCCAAAAGCCATTTCCAACATCAGTCTACGGGCGCCTCTCCAAGGGTGGCGGGAATGGACAACTCTTCCCCGCCCCGGTTCACAGTTAGAGTAACCTGCTCACCTGTCGAATGCTTCATCAGGATCTGACCCAGCGACATCTGATCGTTGATGGCCTCTCCATTTATCGCAGTAATGATGTCGTCAACGAGGACCCCGGCCTGCTCGGCGGCGCCCCCGGGCGTCAGCTCCAGAACGTACGCCCCGTATTTCACCGGCAGGTTGTAGTAGGCGGCCAAAGACGGGTTGATCTCCTGGTAACTTATCCCCAAGTATGGCCGCGGCACATGCCCATCGGCGATTAGCTTGGCCGCGATATTGTTTACGGTATTGCTGGGGATGGCGAATCCCAGCCCTTCCGCAACGTCACCCTGACCGGAGGAGCGCACTATTGCCGTGTTTATCCCGATCACTTGTCCACTAAGATCAAGAAGTGGGCCGCCACTGTTTCCGTGGTTGATGGCTGCGTCAGTCTGAATAACGTCTTCCAAGGTGTAGCCGGACTCGGTCGGTATCTGCCTTCCCAATCCGCTCACTATCCCACGGGTCACCGTGTTGCGGAAATCGCCCAGGGCGCTGCCGATGGCTATTACGGTCTGGCCGGGCTGCAAAGTCGATGAGTCTCCCATAGCGGCCACGGCGGGCGTCGGGCCGTCCACCTTTATTACGGCTATATCACTGTAAGGGTCGCGGCCGACCAGAACGGCTGGTACTTTTTCCCCGTTGGCAAATATCACACTGAGGCTTTGCTGGCCCTCGACCACATGATTGTTCGTGACGATGTGGCCTTCATTGTCGATGATCACTCCGGAACCTAGGGCTTCTCCACTGGATTGGGTGCCGAAGAGGTCTTCTTGCACGTAGGTGTTTACCACCGTAACCACGGCCGGGCCGGCTGTCTTCACCACGTCGATCACGGTCATTTCCGTCTGCGTTTCGGGCTCGGCGAGAAGAGACTGGACCTGGGGGGTTGGGACAGCAGTTGGGGTTTCGACAAAAGTAGTGGTTGCCATCACCATGGGGCTCGCCGTCGCCGGCGGGCTTTCCACGGGGACAACATTCTGGGCGACCATACTCGCCGTGGGGGATGGCTCCCTCTCGAGGCCTGTCAGTGGCACAGAGCAACTGGTGGCTAAGGCCAGGAACAGAATGGCGGCGATAGAGCTGATCAGCGGCAGGCGCGAACGAGCGGGTAGCATTGAACCTTACCTCCCATTGGAGCTTCCGGACATTGTAAGGTTCGCGGTACCGGGCGTCAAACTGGCCTCCCAACCAAGGAGTGAGCAGAGACTGTGGGTCGTCCTTCGGCTGAAGGATGACTGCCGGCTATGCCGGCCAGCACCTGGCGCTGCGTTTACGATCGCTGGTTGCTGCGGGCTGGCACCCGCCGTCCGAATGAATTCGGACCCACAATACTGGCCTCACATTTATCGCATTTAAAGGCCATATTTGTAGGAACACGGCATGCCGTGTCCGTTGGCGGTGCCGTGCCTGCCAGGTGGTTCACGAACCGCCCCCTACATTACCGTTTGCCTACCCCTGTCAGCCCCTTGTCAGGGGGCACGCCGTAGGCGACGGTCAGCCAATGGGACCGGCGGTGACACGGTGGAAGATCATCGCCGCCGGGCCATCATGGACTTCAACGTAGTTTGGATCTTGAAGCAAGGAGTTGGCTAGACTCCAAGCGTAGGCGTCCTTCGGAATGTATATGTAATCGAAGGGAGCCTTTGTAGCGGTCTCCCAGTTGTCAATGCTGGTTGCGCCGGCAGTTGCGCATGCCTGCAACACCGCGTAGTTGCTTTCGCGAATGGAAAACCCCGGCAGCCACTCGTAGCCCTGCACAGTCGCCACACTCTTCCGGTCTGCCAAGACAGGGAACCACTCCGACCATCTGTCCACTGCCCAAGCGGTTCCGGTTACCACCAAGAACCGGCTCGAAGCAGGTGTATTATTCTGCACCCATGCCATCTCCGCACGGTCTTCCGCCGTCAATGATGTCAGGAAGAAGGTCTCAGGGCCGGTGGTGATGGAGTAAGCCTGCCAGGCGAACAGAACGAGAGCGATGGGTATGAGGTTGAGCTGGGGCAATCGCTGGAAGGTTCCCACAACGGAGCCGGCCGCTCGCGACGCGACATGCCGGCTCAACGAGGCCTCGCCTATTTTTCCAAAGAACGGCATGATGATCTCGGTCATTCCCATCCCGGCGAGCAGGGCGAGAGGCACGGTGGCGGGAGTGGCCCCGCCTCGTGAATCCAACAAGTAGATCGCTACAAGCCACACGGGAAGGAAGAACTGCAGTCTTCCCAAGCAGGCGACTATGCCCAAAATGGAAACCATCGCCACTATTTGAGTAACAGGCTCGAGCCGTATTATTGACATGAGCCCGTCAAGAATTGCCCCGTGGCTTCCGGATGACATCAGGAATGGTGACAAACCGTGCTGCATCAGAACGGTCACCCACCAGGGGGCGGAAACAAGAACGGCCCCGCAGCCGATGATCACGGTGTATAAGATCCCGCTTCGATAGCGCCCGTAGAATAGAGCGAGAAGCACCAGACTGAAGGCCAGGAACCAGGCCATCTCGATATGGCTTATGGCTGTGAGGCCCGAGAGGACGGCCGCCAGTGGCAGATGGATCCAGTTGCGGCGGGTGTATAGGAGATACGCTTGATGAAGGGCGAGCACTGCGAAGAGAAAGCCGAGCGAGCGGGTGAGGCCCCCGCCCATAATCGTCCACTCATAGCTGCGTGGTAGAAGCGCAAAAGTGAAGACCGCCCAGACGGCTGCAGTCCTCGAGGAGAGCATGTCCCGGGCAAAGAAGGCGAGCGCTATGATCGTCAATACATTCGTCGCCAGTGGTAGGAAGCGAAAGACATCGATAAGGCTGGCGTGAGTGACGGCTTGCGCCGCCCCAGCCAAGTAGAAGGCAAAAGGTGGGTAGGCAAAAGGTATTTGGTCCAGGTTATAGGTAGTGTAGGCCGGAAGGATCCAACCGGAGCGTTGCAGGTCTAGCACCATGTTGTAGAAGAGACCGCCATCATTCAGCGGGAAGTTGGACTGAGACAAGAACCAGAACCGGATGACCAAACCAAGAGCGATACTACTGGAGACGCCTAGGACAAACAGTATGCGGGTTAGAGAGCCATAGCTCAATGCTGCCAATCCAGCGGTCTGGGCTATGGACCTATTATTCAGATTGTTAATTCCCTTCATTTGCACCTCATAGTTGTTCGCGGCCGGCAATCGTCACGGATCGCGCGTTGTTGTGATTGTAAAGCAGGCCCCGCGAATGTGTCAACAGCCGTTACACCATTCCGGCGCTCCCATGCCAGTCCGGTTGGAGATCACAGCAAGAGTCGTGCCCGCGAGGCTCTTTGGTTGACGCCGGTTGAGCGGCGGTGCTATACTCGAACTCGAATTACCCGCTTGCAAGCGCCAGGAGGAGCATATTGGGCAAACGTGTCGTCATAACGGGTATGGGTGCGCTCACTCCCGTCGGGAACGATGTCGAATCAAGTTGGTCCAATCTCATAGCTGGGAAGTCGGGCATTGGCCCCATCACCCGCTTTGACAGCGCCGGTTTCGACGCGAGAATAGCCGGAGAAGTCAAGGACTTCGATCCGGCGCAGTTCATCAATTTCAAAGAGGCGAAGCGGATGGACCGCTTCGTCCATTTTGCCCTTACAGCCACTTTCCAAGCCATGGCCGACGCCGGCTTCAAGGTGACCCCTGAGAATGCGGACAACGTGGGCGTGCTTATTGGGTCCGGCATAGGGGGCATCGGGACGCTGACAGAGCAGATGGTTGTCCTGCAACAGCGCGGCCCGTCACGGATCAGCCCTTTTCTGGTTCCGATGATGATCATCGACATGGCTTCCGGGCAAGTGTCCATCTCCATCGGCGCTAAGGGGCCCAATCTGGGGGTCGTGTCCGCCTGCGCGACCGGCGCCGACGCACTCGCTATGGCGGCCGGCATCATCCGGCGCGGTGAGGCGGACGTTATGATCGCTGGTGGCACGGAAGCGCCGGTGGTACCGATTAGTCTAGCCGGCTTTGCCTCGATGCGTGCTCTCTCCACTCGCAATGACGAGCCGGAGAAAGCCAGCCGGCCATTCGACGCCGGCCGCGATGGTTTTGTTATTGGGGAGGGGGCCGCTGTTTTCGTGATGGAGAGTCTGGAACATGCCCTGGGGCGAGGGGCGCACATCTATGCGGAACTCGCCGGACACGGGGGCACCGGCGACGCCTATCACATTACGGCTCCAGCCGCGGGAGGCGAAGGCGGGGCGCGGGCCATGGCGTTGGCCATCGAGAGAGCCGGGCTGCATCCGGAGGATATTGACTACGTCAATGCTCATGGCACTTCTACGCCGCTGAATGACAAGAGCGAGACGGCGGCGATCAAGTCTGTATTCGGGCAGCACGCCTACTCCGTCCCGGTGAGCTCCACCAAATCGATGACCGGTCACCTTTTGGGCGCGGCGGGGGCTGTGGAGGCTATGGTCACGGTGCTGGCAATCAATCGCGGGGTCATTCCCCCGACAATCAACTATGAGACTCCCGACCCGGAATGCGATCTGGACTATGTGCCGAACGAGGCGCGACAGAAGGATGTCCGGGTGGCAGTGTCCAACGTCTTCGGCTTCGGCGGCCATAACGTCGTCCTGGTCTTTCGCAGATTCGAGGAGTAGCCGGGGCGAGGAGAGTATTGTAGGTCCCGATTTATCGGGACGCCGGCCGCCAGGCCGGCCACGCCCGGGCGGTTCACGAACTGCCCCCACATGGGTGTACGCGTGGTTTGGTCCTCCGGCCTTTGCTATAATTAAGCTTGTTATTCTTGGCATTCGGACGGGAAAACTGTGAGAGTAGAAGAGATTAGGCAGCAGCTATTGCGAGAAAGGGAGCACGCACTGGCCACGCGTGACCCTATCGCCATTAGGCTCACAGGCGAACGGGTCACCGTAATAATGGACCTGTTGAAAGACCGTCCCGGAGAGGAGGCCATCGACCCCAAGAATACCATGCTGAGCTTACGCCAGACCGCCCGCGTTCTCGGCTTTGATGCCCGGGAGGTGCGCAAGATGATCCAGGAGGGAAGGATCAGGGCGAGGAAGAAGGGTGACCAGTGGGAGATCCCCCTCGACGCCATCTTGTGACTGTTGTGACAACTCTTTCTCTGTTCGCGCACTTTCTTCCGCTGTGGTACTGAGTCAGATGGCGACTGTCGACATAAGAGCGAAGATCCAAGCGGTTTACGAGGCCCTGGAGCGGTGCTACGGGCATCAGGTTTGGAAGGCCCGGGAAAAGCCTCTCGACGAACTCATCCTCACAGTCCTCTCACAGCATACCTCCGATCAGAACTCCGGCCAAGCCTTTGAGAGTCTGCGTAAGCGTTTCAGGACGTGGGAAGAGGTCCGGGATGCCGACGAGGAGGAACTGGCGGACGCCATCCGGTCCGGTGGTCTTGCGAACATCAAAGCTCGCCGGATCAAGGACATCCTACGGCTGATTTGGGAGGAGAGAGGAGATTTCGACCTTGGTTCCCTCGCCTCTCTCCCGCTGGACGAAGCCAAGAGCTGGCTAACGGCGCTTCCCGGTGTCGGCCCAAAGACTGCGGCAGTTGTGCTATTGTTCTCATTGGGACGGCCGGCCATGCCGGTCGACACGCATGTCTACCGTGTCAGCCGGAGAGTGGGCCTGATCGGGCCGAAGGTGAGCGCGGATCTAGCGCATGAGATTTTGGAGGGGCTGCTGGAGCCGCGGCAGGTTTACAGCTTTCACTTGAACATGATCAGGCTCGGCCGCGAGGTCTGCAAGGCCCAACGTCCACGGCACGAGGTCTGTGTCCTAGCCCCATATTGTGACTATTTGAATCAAGGATTATGAAAACACGACTCATTCTTGTCCGGCATGGACAGTCTATCGGCAACACTCTAGACCAGCTTCAGGGCTGGCGCGACGGCTACCTGACCGAGGAAGGCCTGCGGCAAGCCGAGTTGATGGCGGCTTCTCTTGCCGGGAGGAAAGAGATTGCTGCCTTGTACAGCAGCCCCCTGAGGCGGGCCTGGCAGACGGCGGAAGCAATAGCCAGGCAGACCGGTCTGGCGCCGGTCGCCCACCCCGGTTTGCGGGAGATTTCCTTTGGCGAGGCGGAGGGGCTGAGCGTCTATGAACTCCCCGAAGTCTATCCGGAAGTCTACAAGGGGTGGCAGCGGAAAGACGATATCGACTTCGGCTGGCCGGGTGGAGAGACCAGGCGAGTATTTCACAAGCGAGTTGTGGACACCATGAACGAGATCGCAGGCAAGCATCGAGGTGAGACCATCGCCGTTGTCTCTCATGGTGGTGCTCTGGGCGTGTATGTCGCCCATCTTATGACGGGGAATACCACGAACTGGGCCGTTTACCAGCTGGATAATTGCAGCATATCCGAGCTGGATGTGAACGGAGACGGTCAAGCGGAGATCATCAGGCTGAACTACTGTGTCCACGTGCCCGAGGGCAAGAGCTACGATCTGTGAGAGGACTAGGAAAGTAGCCAGCTGCCGGTAATCGGCTTTGTAGGTCCCGACTTGTCGGGCCGCCGGCCGCCAGGCCAGCCTAGCCCAACTTCCGCAGTTTAGCCCGTACCAACCAGTTTTCGCCCGCCAGGATCGTCACATACAGGCCAAAAACCGCCGAATCAGAGCGGTTTTGCTGGGTTTTGGGGCCTCTTGGGCTCAAATTAC
>JAMCWQ010000105.1:0-16106 GCA_023480825.1 Chloroflexota bacterium
ATAGTGGTGAGCACAGTCACCACTATCGCTTTCTATTTCATGGTGCGCTCGCTCTTGTTTCGCCCCAGACTGGATTTTGACATGGCATTCGCCAGGCAAATGGTGGTAATATCTTTTCCTTTCCTCTTGAACAATCTCCTATCCTCTCTCTTCTTCAAGATCGACGTCTTCCTGCTGAAACCCATACAGGGCGACACCGTCGTCGGCTGGTACAGTGCTGCCTACAAGTTCGTGGATGGCTTGCTCATCATCCCCTCCACGTTAACGCTGGCGCTCTTTCCGGTGCTTTCGAGCTACGGGACCACATCCCGCGAATCCCTGCTCAAGGCCTATGTCGCCGCGGCGAGGGTGCTCACTGTCGTCAGCTTGCCGATTGCCGTGGGGACCGCCTATATTGCGCCGGCCGTCATCGGCCTGTTTGCCGGGCCGGGATTCTTGCCCCAATCCGCTATCGCCCTGCAAGTGCTGATCTGGTTCCTGCCTTTCAGCTATTTCAACGGGGTTACCCAGTACGTGCTAATCGCCATCGACAAGCAGCGCTTCATCACCATCAGCTTCGCCGTCACTCTGGTCTTCAATGTCGCGGCGAACATCGTGCTCATACCGAGGTTCAGCTATGTGGGAGCGGCAATGGTCACAATAGCATCGGAAATCGTGCTGCTGATCCCCTTCTACTACTGCGTCAGGAAGTACATCGGACGGTTGCCGGTAAGCAGCATCGCTCTGCGGCCCGTCGTTTCCGTGGCGCTCATGGGGATGGTCTTGTGGTGGATCCGGGATTGGAACCCTCTGCTTCTCGTAGCTGTCGGCGGCGCGATCTATGTCGGCGTCCTCCTTGCCCTGCGAACCTTCAGTCAAGAAGAGATGCAGATGCTCAGGAGCACCCTGCCCTTGGTCCGGAGAAGACCGGCGTAACGGGACGCTGCATTAGTCACCATCGAGAAGGAGCGCAAAATGACCGAATCCATCGAAGCGAGCGAGGTCTTCCCCGTTGGCCGGGAGACCCTCTACAACGCCTGGCTCAGCAGCGAACAACATTCCGCAATGACCGGCTCTGCCGCAGAAATCGACGCCCGCCCCGGCGGCAGATTTACCGCCTGGGACGGCTACATTAGCGGGACAACCACGGAGCTGCAGCCGCCGGGCAGAATCGTCCAAAGCTGGCGAACCACTGACTTCCCAGAGGACGCTCCCGATTCCCGGCTGGAGGTCTGCCTCGAGACAACTAAGGAGGGGACCAGAATGACGCTCAAGCATGCAGGTATTCCCGCCGGCCAGGGTGCGGAATACGAGCAGGGATGGAAGGACTTCTACTTCGAGCCCATGAAGGAGTATTTCGCGAACCCTGTCAGCCGCTCGGCCCCGAAGTGAGCCCCCTTGTAACAAGAGACCCCTTCTAGCAGCAGGGGTGCGAGAGATCAGGCCGGTGAGTCAATAGCTGTGGCTCGTCTGCTTTGGTAAGCAGTCTCCTCGCTGGTTACTGCCACTGACCCGACCCTTGGCCCCACTCTTTGCCCACAGTAGGGGCAGAGGTTCCAATCAAGCCGGAGCAGCTTCCGGCAGACGCCGCATTCTTGCTTCAGTCCGGCGCCACAGACAGGACAGTACAGATAATCTCCCTGCGTCCGGCTACCGCAGCTAGGGCAGCTTTCTTTGTCTTCTATATCACGCAAGAGGTATTCTTCCTCGAGGTCGCGTTCGTAGGCCTCGGCAAGAGTCTCCTTTGGACGGAGAATCAGATAGATGAGAGCCCCGGGCAACGAGAATACCAGTACCAGAAGAGTGGCTGCTCCTTGCACGATGAAGTCGCGTGACCGAGTCCGGATATCGATGAACGTCCACACCACCAGAGCCCACCAGATAGCGACCGCGTAGGCTCCAACGACCACAATCACCCAGCGAACGAGTGTGCTAAGTGTTCCGAGTACCGCTGAAATCTCTTCCATAAAGGCCTGCTCTCTCCAAATCCCGAAGTCGCCTCTGCTCTAGACTCTTTCGTACCGCTCCACGTCCAAGACAAACACCGTTGCACCGCCAAGCTGAACCTCGACAGGGTTGGGCATGTACAATTCCCCCGGTTCCATCACTGGCAGGATCGGATTGACGTATTGGGTACGCGTGTGGCAACTTTCCCTGATTATCCGTAGTACCTCATCGACTTTGTCATTCTCAACGCCAGTCATAATGGTGGCATTGGTCTCTCGAAGAAATCCACCCGCGCTGTTGAAGCGCGTTGCCCGGAACTCCGCCCGGGTCAAAGCATCCAATAGTGCGCTGGCATCTCTTCCCTGCAATATTGCTATGACCAGCTTCATCATACCCCTCCCGGTAAGTCACACGCAGCTACCAGCGGCGCCGGCAGCAGACAGTCATTCTGATACGTCCAGCTTATGGTCATCAACGAAGTCAAATATCGTCAAAGTCCCGTATCCGCAACCCCCTAGGATCGCATGGTAGATTCTCGCTTCAGGCGTCTCAGCACTATCTCCCGGATTTGGCCCCTCAGATCCTGTTCAGGCAATAAGGCATCCACAACCACCCATCTCTCGGGATTCAAGGCTGCCAGCTCCAGATAGCCCATGCGAACCCGCCTGTGAAACTCCACCTCCTTGGCATCCAAGCGGTTCCACTCTACGCCATCCTCGGGCTCGCCCTGCCGCCCATTCTGCAGCAAGGACTCGAGTGCCCTCCTACGTCTCTGCAAACCTGTCTCCACGGGCAAGTCGAGGCAGAACGTCAGATCAGGCTCGAGACCGCCTGTTGCCAGGAAGTTCACCGCTCGCAACTCATCGAGATTCAACCCGTGGCCAAATCCCTGATACGCCAGCGTCGAGTCGGCGTACCGGTCACAGATTACCACGTCCTTGCTGGAAAGGGCCGGCCTCAGAACCTCTTCGACCAGTTGAGACCGGGATGCCAAATATAGTAGCGCCTCGGTGACTGGAGAGATCTCCGAATTGCCAATATCCAGCAACACGCCGCGGATCTTCTCGCCAATAGAAGTTCCGCCTGGCTCGCGGGTTAGGATAACAGAGCAACCACGTGCTTGCAAGTCATTTCGCAGGTATCGGGCTTGGGTGGACTTCCCACTTCCCTCCGGGCCCTCCAGAGTGACAAAGATAGACACTAGGCTCCCCTCCCGCGGAAGATCCTTACCCGGCGGAAGGGCTCTCTCCCGGTGCTCTGCGACTCCAGGTTGTAGCGGTCCGCCAACTGGTGCTGTAATCGCCGGATATAGGAACTCTGAGGGGAGAGCTCCACCGGGCGGTCCGTATCCATCACTTGCCCGATGGCATCTTCCGTTTCTTGCATTGCCGCCATCACCGGGTTGGCCTGTTCCTCCGGCAGGTGGTAGATCCCTGATAGAGAGTTCTCCATCTGGACAACAGTATTGCTCTTGAGAACATACACCGGCACGCCCTCCACCTCAGCCTGCCTAAGCGCCTGGGGCCTCTTCCGGTAGTAGCTCTTCACAGTCATCACGATGTCCGCATCACGGACGTCTTTCACTATCTCGACGGGCACGTTCAACTCCCGGCTGGCCTGCTCCAGCCGGTTCCGGCTTATGCCAAACGGGTAGACCTTGGTCAGCTTGCCGGGTTGCGCCGCCGGTAAAGCCGGCGTTCGGGCTGCAGCCCGTCTTCCCGGCTGTCTCAAAGTCGTCGCCCCCCGGCGCGCGGCGCGGCCGCGAACTATCTCCGCCTGCTCACGAGCCGGCTCCGCACGGATCTCTACCTCACCATCCGGCATCCTTTCCCGGACTTCTGCTCCTACCGGGTCACCCCGCAAAATGGCATCCACGGTGTCTGCGACATTTCTGTGAACGGCAACGCGGTTCCAGTCTTGAATCTCCACCAGAATGTCAAATGTCGGCGGCGCCTTGCGTTCGAGAATAGACTTCTGCGTGCCCCGCCTCCGCGCCTCCTCATCGCTGAGAGTCACCGTTTGTATGCCGCCGACCAGGTCAGAGAGAGTCGGGTTCATCATCAGGTTTTCCAGAGTGTTCCCGTGAGCGGTCGCCACCAACTGGACGCCTCGCTCGGCTATGGTCCTAGCAGCCGCCGCCTCCAGCTCTGTGCCAATCTCGTCGATGACGATTACCTCAGGCATGTGGTTCTCAACGGCCTCGATCATTACCGCATGCTGCAGGTCCGGGGATGGCACCTGCATGCGCCGCGACCGTCCAATGGCGGGGTGCGGAATATCCCCGTCTCCCGCGATTTCGTTGCTCGTATCGACAATTATCACCCTCTTCTTGAAGTCGTCAGCCAAGACTCGTGCCACCTCACGCAGCATAGTGGTCTTACCGACTCCCGGCCTGCCGAGCAGGAGGATGCTCTCCCCTGTCTCCACCAGGTCTCTAATGATCGCGATTGTGCCATAAACCGCGCGGCCGATTCGGGACGTTAGCCCAACGATCTCCCCCGAGCGGTTACGAATCGCCGAGATGCGATGAAGCGTGCGCTCTATCCCCGCACGGTTGTCTCCTCCGAACTCCCCGACGTGGGACACCACGAACTGTATGTCCTCTTTGGACACGTCGTCCTCGGTGAGAAAGACCTCGCGCCCCGGGAATCTCGCTTCAGCCCGGCGCCCCAGGTCCATCACAACTTCCAGCAGCTCGGAGCGATTATCCAGGTTCTCCAACGCAGTTCGAATTCGGGGAGGCAGTGCGTCGACAAGTGCCTCCAGGTCATCAGTTATCAACCTATCGCCTTCAACAACAAGCGGCTTCTCCATGGTTGTCCACCCAACGGCTATCTCGACAGGCTTGCGCCCCGGCTAAGGCCAGAGGGATTAGGCATCGTGCGCGTGGCCTTGACGGCCGGAACAGCCTGCTTTTGCATGATTCTTACTACCTCTATTGTGTGCTTAACCAGCAACAATTGGCCCCCGGACCGGCTGAACCCCATATCCTCCAATGCGCTGCCAAACTCCAGCTGGTGCTCCCACAGGGAGCAAAAGACGGGGTCCCGCCTCGATGGCTTTAGTGTTGCAAGTACCATGCCCAAGGCTGCCGGCACTCCTGAACGCCGCTCCGGCCGGAAAATCGGCCTAATCACACGGACACCACCACCGCCTTCCACCCGGAAATAGGCGGCCAGGCCCTGGTGGTCCTCACACACGTATCCGGCCTCTGTGGGGACGGTAAATGGAAGATGCATAGGTAGATGCCAGCGGTCGCTGGAAAGCGGCTCCACCTGGCGAACCATGCTGGGAGTGCTGGCATTGTAGAGCTGGTGAATCGCCCAGACATCGCTGCCGGTCTGAGGCCTCACAGCAAGTTGCATCGGACCGGACACTATCGCTTGCCTGTCGATCGCGAAGAGGTGCTCCTTGGTATAGCAGTGGAAGCCGGCATTATAAAACAGATCAGGATCTGAAACGCCATCCGGGAGCTTGGCATACAGCCGCCTGGCGCCCGCAAGGCCTGCATATCTCCCCATGTGTTCGAGGAGGTCACACCACATCTCGGCATTGCTCGGCTTATGCCCAGAATGCGCCGGGTAGACTGAGGAAAGATATACTACTTCCCACTCATCCCGCCGGTACCTGACCCTAGATTGAGCCAGGGCGACAATTCTGCCGCCCTCTTCATATACGTAGGTGTGCCACTTCTGCCATGGCGTTGGTGTAGTAGAAGCGAGAGCGGCGACAAGCGGGGAAAACGTCGACCCGGTTGGCGGCAAACCGGAAAGGTCGATCTCCTCATTTCTCAACCCGCGGACGCCAGCGGAGTCGCGGAGCTCGAGCCCCCTTATCAAGATTTCACCTCGCGTGAACCGTGACATGTGCAAATACAGCCACGAAAGCTATACGCACCCAATTCATTCTACAATACCGCAGTCATTCAAGCAACCTGTGTGCCCGGCCTCGCCCCCTGCCTGAGAGGTTGTGTTATAATGTAACGAGTAGCCGTTCTACGTAGCCTGCGGAGATTTGACTCGAACTAGATCATGGCGGAACAAGACAAGCAAGACTTAGATTCTGAGCAAGATACGCGCTTCGCGAAGCCGGTCATGGCGGGAGACGATTCTTCAGGCAAGAGATCCAAGTGGATTTCGAGATTGATAAGGATTGCCGGCAACTCCTTGATTGCCATCGGAGCAATCCTGCTTCTGTCTGTTGGCGCGTTCTACGCCTATGCCGAATACAAGCAAGCGGAGCTAACCAGCCGGATCGCAGCCCAGAACCAGCAATCGGGAGACCTGACCTACATTCCGATACTCGGTACGGCCACTCCTGCCCCGACCCCCGGAACGGCAACCGGCTCGCCAACCACAAGCGACGGCGAGAGCGTCTCTTCCTTCATGCCGCCGAGCGAGCCGGTACAACCCACTCCGACCGCCGGCGATGAGCAGGCAACCCCCACTCCTACACCTGTCCCGAAGCCGCCTCCCACTCGTATTGTCATCCCCAAGATAAACGTGGATGCGAAAGTGGTGGAGGTGGACTCGCATCTCCAAGAGATCGATGGTGAGCAATGGCTGGTGTGGGATGTAGCCAATTACGCCGCCGGGCATCATAAGGGATCGGCAAATCCCGGAGAGGTTGGAAACATCGTCATCACCGGGCACGACGACATCAACGGCGAGGTCTTCCGTTATCTCGAGAACCTCCAGCCGGGAGACCAGATAACGCTCTACACCGATGAGGGCCAAAGGGTCTACGTGGTGCAACGTCTGGAACTTGTCCGGGAAAAAGGTGCGAGCGTGGAGGAGCGGAAGCAGAATGCCAAATACATGGCGCCTACCCCGGATGAGACGCTCACCTTGATCTCTTGCTGGCCCTACCGGATAGACACTCATAGGCTCATCGTAATCGCCAAGCCCTACGAACCGGCAGAAGGGGGTGGCGGCCCAGACGCCACTGCTCGCTAACGCTAGGGCTGTCCGCACTCCGTAGGATCGCCCTTCAGTTTCTCGATCCCATGAGGCAGAGCAGCTAGGATGCTCTGCAAGTTCTCTCGGACAGACTTGGGACTACCGGGTAGGTTAACTATCAGAGTGCTGCGCCGAATACCGGCAGCTGCCCTCGATAGCATGGCAAACGGCGTCTTCTTCAGGCTCTCCTGGCGCATCACCTCAGCTATTCCCGGCACCAACCGGTCCACGATGGCCAGGGTGGCTTCGGGCGTCACGTCCCGCGGGCTCAGACCTGTCCCCCCGGTGGTGAGGATCAAGTCCACCGCGCAACCATCGGACCATTCCCGCAATTTCTGTTCTATCAACTCGCGCTCATCCGGCACAATGTCGTAGCGCACCACCTCGGCCTCGATGGTGCCAACAAGACGCCGGATCTCTTCTCCGCTCTTGTCCTCTCGCTCTCCGGCGAATCCCTTATCACTAACCGTCAAAATCCCTACTCTGATCATCACTCAGATCCCCTCTGCCTACTCAAACCAACTCATCCGCCGGGCCCGTAGGGCGGGTCCTTGCGGCCCGCCGCTCCTCCGGCCGGTTCATAAGGCAAGATCAATCCTCCATCCGCAAGGTGGCCGGCCGGGCTCTGCCTCGGAACCGCGAATCTGCGCCATCTCTGCGTCATACTGGCGCAATGCGAACTGAGCCAATATCCACTGCGTACACCCCGCGCTTCTCCGGCGGGAGGAGCTCGGCAATCTTCATCATCATCTCATCCGCCAATTGCTGCGCCGTCTCCCGGTCCAGTCTTCCCTGTACCTTCGGCAGATGGAAAGGCTCACCGATGCATACGCTGATCTTCCGGCCAAGCAAGGGTACAGGCTTTCCAAGCAGCCCCTCGCGGCCGCCGGCAATTCCCAGTGGCAGAATAGTCGCCCCGGTGCGCGCGGCGATGAGCGCAGCTCCGGGCTGCCCCCTCAGCAGCTGCCCGGTCCGCGACCGGTGCCCTTCCGGAAAAAGGCAGAGCACGCCCCCGTCCTTCAATACTCCAAGGCTGAGACGCATGGCCCGGTGGTCCTTCTTCTCACGATCAATCGGAATCACCCGAAAGAGCCTCGCCAGCTCTCCCACCACCGGCCAATGGAATATCTCCTCCTTACTCAAAAAGCGGACCCAGCGCGGCACAGCCAGACCGACTAGAAGTGGGTCCAAGTTGCTCGTGTGATTGGCGATTACCAAAACCGCCCCGGAAGCCGGAGTGTGGCGCCTACCCCTAACTTTCCATCGCACCAGCACCGACCATAGGAATCCGACGAACACCCAAATCAAGCCGTAGGCTCGATTCTCCTTATTCCTCAAGATCGCGAACGACACCACTCTTCTCTATCACCCTTCTGATTACCCTGAGGACTTCCTCAATCGGTTTACCCTCGGTATCAACTATCACTGCGTCATCAGCCGGCCGTAGCGGCGAGACCTCACGGGTAGAGTCTATCGTGTCCCTGTGCTGCAACTGAGAAAGCACAGCCGAAAAATCGGGCTGCTCTCCTCTTTGCAGCAGCTCCTGATACCGCCGCTCCGCCCTGGTTTGCAGCCCGGCACTCAAGAAAATCTTCAAGTCTGCGTCCGGTAAAACCACGGTGCCAACATCTCGCCCTACCATCACCACCCGGCCGCGCGCCGCCAGAGCCCGCTGCTGGGAAACTAGAGCTGTACGTACCGATGGCCAAACCGACACCTCCGATACGGTGGCGTCGACATCTGGGCGCCGAATATCCCAGGTGACATCTTCTCCATCGAGAAGAACAGTGTACTGCCGGCCATCAGCCACGGTAGGCTCCGTTAGGTCGATGCACATGCTGTTGGCCAAGCCAGAAAGAGCCTGCTCGTCACCGGGAGAGATGCCCTTGCGCAGTGCCGACAGAGCTAACGCCCGGTACATGACCCCGGTATCGAAGAAGAGATAGCCCAACTCCTCCGCCAAGCGTTGCCCAATCGTACTCTTGCCGACTCCCCCAGGTCCATCGATGGCCACCGTCGAAGGCCATCCCAACCCCGCCAAGCAGCCGAGGTCCGCAACTTCCTTCGCCGTAAGCTCCCGGTGGGACCCTCGCGGCAAATTCCCGAGTTGTAGGGAGCCGATTCGCACTCGAACGAGCCGCTGGACGTCATAGCCCATCACAGCCAGCATTCGCCTGATCTGGCGTTTACGCCCCTCGTGGATCACGAAGCGTAACCAGGTAGCCTTTCCTGCCTCCTGGGAGATCTCTACCTCTGCCGGGGCGGTCAGACCGTCTTCAAGATGCACTCCCTGCCGCAGTTTAGCGAGGTCCGCTTCACTCGGCCGGCCGCTAACGAGCACTTCGTATTCTTTCTCAACCTGAAACCGCGGGTGGGAGATACAGTTGGCCCAAGGACCATCATTTGTGAGCAGGATCAGGCCTTCGCTATCAAAGTCCAACCGGCCCACAGGAAACAGCCTGACGTTCGTCGGCACCAAGTGCAGAACCGTTCTCCTGCCGTGGGTATCGATAGCGGTACTAATGTAACCTGGTGGTTTGTTTAGCATGATATGGACAAGCTCTGGTGGCGCAGATATGGGCCTACCCCGGACGGTGATATGAGCCTTGGCGGGATCGACTTTCGTACCAAGCTCTTTCACGATAGCTCCGTCCACCGCCACCAATCCTCCGGTAATCAATTCCTCACAAGCACGCCGCGAGCCCACGCCCGCTCTGGCCAGGACTTTCTGAAGCCTTTCCAACCGCTACCTCTAATCCCCAAGCTAAAATGATCAGTGTCCAAGTATTATAGCCATCCACCACAGGGCTTGACAATCACCTGAGGCAAAGTAGACTTCGTTGACACGCCGAGCCCTTTTTGATATCATTTCAATGGGAAAAAGGCGATGGCTGAGCATGCAAAAGAGAAGCAAGTGGCTGTCAACCGCAAGGCCTTTCACGATTATTCTATCGAGGAGAAATTCGAGGCTGGCATTGCGCTGACGGGGACGGAGATCAAATCCATCCGGGACGGGCGGGTGAACCTGCGCGATTCCTATGCGAAGATCTCCGATGACGAAGCTTGGCTAATGAATATGCATGTCTCCCCCTACGGGCAGGCGGGGGGATATTTCAACCACGAGCCGCTGAGAACGCGGAAGCTGCTGCTTCACCGGCGGGAAATTCGCTACTTGGCGGGAAAGACCCAGGCCAAAGGGCTTACCTTGGTGCCACTCCGGCTCTATCTCAAGGGCGGCAAGGCCAAGATAGAGTTGGGGTTGGCGAAGGGTAAGAAGCTCTACGATAAGCGTGAGGCGCTCGCCGAGCGGGATGCCGAGCGGGAGATCGAGCGGGCTTTCAAGATAAGGTAGCTTGCCTTCTTAGAAACTGGGGATGCTTGGTTTCGACAGGGAGGAATGATCGAGAATTGCAGGCCGAGGTGCTCTTACCTCGTAAAACCAGGGCAAGCCAATAACTGGCAACAAAACACAGTTAGCACTAGCCGCCTAGTGCGGCTACGTCCATCAGTTCCCCACTCCAGTGGGAGCTGAATGGGCGACGAAAAACTGGAGTGCGGCACTTCTGAGAGCCGGGTAGGGAGGCCAAAGACTTAACTGGCTGGCTCTGACAGACTCTGTCGGCGGAGGCTGCCGGAGCGAGATTTAAAACACTGACTATGCTTGTAGTATATTCTCGACTGCACTTTCTGGACGGGGGTTCGATTCCCCCCATCTCCACCAATTGGCTCAAGGGTTAGCCCGCCATTATGTTACGGATGGCGGGCATTTCCTTGGCCGTAGCTCTTTTCCCACCCCTGACAGCGGAGCGGGCTCATGAGTCAAAAGAAGCAAAGGGACTCGGCTGACTGGCAATGGGAGCAAGCACTCATTGATGCATATGGCGATAGGTACTCAATCCCCTTTATGAGCAGTTCCAGCAATGGAAGGCCGGGAAACTGTGCCACGACGATATGAGCGCTGCCATTCACGAAACTCACAAGGCGGCACAGAAGATATTCACGTTATTCACTATCAAGCGAGAGATGCTAGTGCGCTCGATACAGTTCGGCACGGATTGGTTTGCAGGTTGGGTCAGGAACCACCCAGAACCCCGTTGAGTATCCTACAATGAGAAAGAACCTAAGTTGCTTATCTCCAAAGTGATTGCCCTTCAGGACTGTTTCGAGGATTCCTCCATCAGAGAGCTAGTCTTCGACGAGGTGATAACCGAAGAGACGATGCTGTGCCTTTCCCGGCTCGGCCATTTGGACTACTACGCCGATTTTCCCCGTCCCTTCTTCCGGATAACCAGGAACAGGGAGTATCACTTCAGAGGCGTGCTCGGGGGCAAATCGATCAAGGTGGTATTCGAACGGCCCCTCTCAGACAAAGAGATGGCTACCTTCACTGACCAAGTAGCGGAAGTCCTTGCGGGACCTTCTCCCTCCGGGCCGGAAGAGTAGACACGCCTTGGGATTGAGGAAATGGCTGCTGACCGTTTTCAAAACTGGCCACACAAAGGTTGGGCCTCTTACGGGCCCAGCATGGACTTCACGTCGCCTGTGCCAAAGACTCTTGCGTCAGCTCGCCCTGGATCGCGGACATGTTCCCTGCTATCTCGCACAGTTTATTTATCGAGATCAATTTCCGCATCTCTGGTCGGAATGACACTCCGGTGCATGACTCCGTTGACACTTTGACCTGGGCACACATATAATCTCAGGAAGGGCTGCTGTCTGGGCGCGCTCCGTGCCCGCCATGGATACCAGGATAGGAGCTGCCATGATTCAACTGTTGCCACAGTTTCATCGCACCAGAACGCGGCAAATAGCCGCTAGGTTGATTCTAGTCGCTGTCTCGCTGGCCTTTGTTATGTCACTTATTCCCTATGGAGCGCTTCCAGCCGGCAAGGCGGAGGCCGCCCCCGCAATGCTGCGGTGGGGATACGCGGTCACCTACGACCCAACTTCAGAAGCCTCCCTAAAGGCCAACATCAACAAACTGGACATAGTCGCACCCTACTTCTATCACGTGTCCAGCGAGGGCACAGTGAGCGGTGACAGCGACAACTCCATGATCGACATCGCTCGGTCGCACGGCGTGAAGATAGTCCCGATGATCGCCAACACCGCCCGCTACGATGATCTCCACGCCTTGCTATCGAACAAGACCAAGGTAGACTCGGTGATCAACCAGCTGGCTGATTTGGTGGTCAGCAAGGGTTACGACGGCATCCATATCGATTTCGAAGCAGTCAATAGCGGCGACCGCGGCCTACTAACGCAGTTCATGGCAAAGTTGCACGCTCGCTTCCAACCAATGGGGAAGCTCGTAACGATGGCCATCGCCGCCAAAACTCATGATGCAACATCCGGCTGGGCCGGAGGCTACGACTACGCGGATCTGAGCCAATACTTGGACTACGGCGTGATAATGGCCTATGACTATACAAGCAGCGGCAGTTCCCAACCTGGCCCGGTGGCCCCAATCGACTGGGTGCGCAGTGTCGCAAGCTTTGCCGTCTCTCAAATGGGTGCGAACAAGGTTATTTTGGGCATACCCTTCTACGGTTACGACTGGAACAAGGCCAAGGGGCCTCCAGCCAAGTCCATGAAGTATAGTGATACCATGGCTGTCGCACAGCAGTACAACGGCGCCATTCGCTATGACGCGGCTCTGCAGTCGGCCACCATGACTTATGTCAAGGACGGTGAGCAGCACGAGGTCTGGTTCGAGAACCAGGACAGCTTCAATGCTAAGCTACAAGTCGCGAAGGACATGGGGCTGGCCGGCTTTGGAACTTGGAGGCTTGGCCATGAGGACTCGTCGGTGTGGGAATTCGTCAGCGATACTATCAATCCGGCCACGCCTATCCAGCCATTCACCAGCACTTCTACCCGCCTCTATTTCCCGGAAACCGGCCACTCCCTTAGTTCCGGGTTCCTGTACTACTGGCGCAACAACGGCGGCTTGAGTATGTTCGGATACCCGCGAACGGAGGAGTTCACGGAGGGTGGCTACACCGTGCAGTACTTCGAGCGGGCCCGGTTCGAGTACCACCCGGAGTTCCAGGGGACCCCTTACGAGGTGGAGTTGGGGCTGCTAGGAAACCAGGCGGTGCAAGGACGAAGCTTTGACAAATCTGTACCCTTCACCAGCACTGCCGATAGACGGTATTTCGCCGAGACCGGGCATTCGCTCTCCTATGGGTTCAAGTACTACTGGGACAACAACGGCGGGCTGGCGGTCTTCGGCTACCCGATAAGTGAAGAGATCAGCGAAGTAAACCCCGAAGACACCGAGACCTACACCGTCCAGTACTTCGAGCGGGCGCGCTTCGAGTACCACCCGGAGTTCAAGGGCACGCCATACGAAGTCGAGCTCGGCCTGCTCGGCAACCAGACTGTAAGAGACAAAGGGTGGATCAATTAGGGAGGGCTGACGTTATGCCGGAACGGCGCATACTGGTCCTACACGGACCAAACCTAAACATGCTGGGGAAGCGCGAGCCGGCCGTCTACGGCAAGACGACACTCGCGGAAATCGATGCGGCGCTGGAGCAAGCTGCCGCCAAACTGGGCTGCGCCGTGGAAACCTTCCAGTCCAATCACGAGGGAGAACTGGTCGATTTGGTGCAGCAAAGGCTTGGCCAAATCGACGGCGTGATAATAAATCCAGGCGCCCTCACGCACTACGGGCTGTCGCTGCGCGATGCTCTGGCTATGCTAAGCGTGCCAATCATCGAAGTGCATCTAACGAACATCCACGCCCGTGAGGAGTGGAGAAGCAAGTCGGTGGTCGCACCGCTGGCTCGCGGCCAAATCGCCGGCCTGGGCTGGCGCGGCTACCTCCTAGCTCTCGACTATCTGGCACAGGAGTTGCAGCAGTAGACTGGGCCCAGGCATCGGTCAAATCTGAAACATACCCAAGACAGCCAGCCGAGTTCTGTTGGTGGTTCCAACCGGCCGGCTTATCTGTAAATAGGTAGAGGAGAGAATGGATTCGAGAATCGAATTGCTCTGCCGTTCGCTGCCAGCCAAAGGATTGGACGCTATACTAGTCTCCAATCCATACAACCGCCAGTATCTGACCGGCTTCAAAGCAAGGGAAACCGACCTGTCCTCATCCGCGGGCCAGGTCCTGGCAACAGGGCAGGGAGTCTACCTATTCACCAATCCAATTCTCGCCGAGCAGGCGAAGATCGAAACATCAGGGTTGGAGTTGGTCGTCTACGAGCGCGAACCCTACGTGGCCATCGCAAACGCCGCCCGGGGCGCAGGGGTCAAGACGCTTGGCTTCGAACCAGATTCCCTCACGGCTGCCGCTTTCCGGGCGCTGGAGCAGGCAGCAGGGAAAGACATAAAGCTGATCGCCACCGAAAACGCGGTGGAGGAGTTGCGCGTGAGGAAGGACCCGGAAGAGATCACCCTCATACATAAGGCTGTCGAGATCACAGACCGGGCGTTCGTAGAAGTAACCACCGGGCTCACGGAAGGAACGACGGAAGCTGTGCTGGCATGGGAGCTGGAGAAAGCCATGCGCGAGCTAGGCGCTGAAGCGTTGGCCTTCGACATGGTAGTGGGAGCGGGGCCCAATGCTGCCTTGCCCCATGCCATTCCCTCCGGCAAGCCGATCAAAGCTGGCGAGCCGGTGGTTATCGACATGGGAGCTCGTTATGAAGGATACTGCGCTGATCTGACCCGCACGATATGCATCGGCCAAACGAGCGAGCAGTTTCGACGCATTTATGATATAGTCCTTAGAGCGCAACTTGCCGCCGAAAGCTCCATACAGGCCGGACAGACGGCAAGCGAAGCGGATGCCTTTGCCCGCAGGGTGATCGAGGATGCCGGCTTCGGCGCGGAGTTCAACCATAGCCTGGGGCATGGCGTTGGTCTCGCCGTTCATGAGGTCCCCCGCATCGGCAAGGACTCGCCGGCAGTCCTCGAAGAGGGTATGGTGATCACAGTGGAACCCGGCATCTACATCCCCGGGTGGGGAGGCGTCCGGATAGAAGACACGGTGGTGGTCCGAGAAAGCGGAATTGAGATATTGTCACAAGCCCCAAAGGAGGTATTTCCTGTATGATCTCTACAAGCGATCTTCGAAAGGGGATCACCATAGAGGTTGATAGCGAGATTTTCAAGGTTATCGATTTTCAACACGTGAAATTGGGACGAGGCAGCGCCTTCGTGCGCGTCACCCTGAGAAACCTGCGCACCGGAGCCACTGTGCAACGCACATTCCAGGCCGGCGAGAAGTTCGAGCAGGTGCGCCTGGAACGGCGAACGGTGCAGTTCCTCTACAAGGATGGCGACCAGTATCACTTCATGGATGTTAACACCTACGAACAGCCGGTCCTCTCTTCGGACGTTCTCGGCGACGCCGTAAACTACATCCGGGAGAACGACACGATCGACCTTCGGATGTATGGTGACGAGCCTCTGGATGTCGAGATGCCGACGGCAGTCAACCTTAAGGTCGTGCAAACCGAGCCAGGCTTCAAGGGAGACACTGCAACTGGCGGCAACAAGCCGGCTACTGTGGAGACCGGTTTAGTGGTCAATGTCCCCCTGTTCGTGAACGAAGGTGACGTTATCAAGGTGGATACTCGCACCGGCGAATATCTCGAGCGAGTCAGCTAGCGAAGACAGCAAGGAAGAAGGGGGAGAGTCACCAAAGTGGCCGATTCGGAAAACCAAGAAACCACCTCCGGCAAGCGCAAGACACCGCTGGCCCACGACCTCAAGCAGATAATCGATCTGGTGCGCAACAGCGATATCACAGAACTGCACATAGAAGATGGGGACCGCAAGTTTTCCCTGAAGAGGGGACCGGCCGCCCATGATGTCAAACGCACCCACGTCGAAGAAGTGCACATTCACACCGAAGAGGAAGTGCCGGAGCATCTGATAACAATCACCGCCCCGATGGTTGGGACGTTCTACCAATCTACCGGACCGAACGAGCCGCCCATGGTGCGCGAAGGTGAGCGAATCGCCAAGGGACAGATCGTCGGCGTCATCGAAGCCATGAAGATGATGAACGAGATAGAGTCAGAGCATGGCGGCACGATTGTGAAGATTCTCGCCAGCAACGGCCAGCCGGTGGAATACGGCCATCCCCTGATGCTCCTAGAGCCGGAAGGATAGAAGGACGAGTAGCCGGTTGGAGGGGGCAAAGGGGCAGGAATCCTGTAGGTCCCGATTTATCGTCCTTCTGCGGAAGGACGGCCGCCAGGC
>JAMCWQ010000105.1:16116-23985 GCA_023480825.1 Chloroflexota bacterium
GCCGGCAATAGGCCAAAACCGTAGCGCCGGGGCTTGTCCCCGGCTCTTATCTTGCTTAGAAACGTGGCGCTGGGGCTCGTCCCCAGCTAAAGAAAAGATGTAGTGGCGCACGGCCCTGTGCGCCAGCAAGTTCGGGGAAGGCCGGCACAGCGGCCGGCCACTACATGAACGGGCCCTGCCCAATGTCCGACACAGCAGCTGGCCACTACGGTTGCGGCCCCCACCTCTACACCGCTTCCGCTTCTAGGGTCCGGCCCGTGAACTGGCTGTTGTAAAGATCGGCGTAGAAGCCACCCTGCGCCATAAGCTCCTTGTGAGTACCCTTCTCGATGATGCTGCCTTCATTCATTACAAGAATCAGATCCGCATCCCGGATCGTTGACAGCCGGTGAGCAATGACAAAGCTCGTTCTCCCCTTCATCAGCTCAGTCATCGCTTTCTGAATGCTTACCTCCGTCCTCGTATCTACGCTGGAGGTTGCCTCGTCCAGAATGAGGATGGGCGGGTCAGCTAGCAATGCCCGGGCAATCGTCAGAAGCTGCTTCTCACCCTGCGAGAGATTGCTGGCTTCATTGCTCAGGACGGTGCTGTAGCCATCGGGAAGGGCTCTAATGAAGTGATCGGCACGTGCCGCTTTGGCCGCCCGCACAATCTCCTCATCAGTAGCATTCTTGCGACCGTAGGCGATGTTATCCCTAATGGTCCCATTAAAGAGCCAGGTGTCCTGCAAGACCATGCCGAACAATTGTCTTAGGTCGGCACGTTTGAGATGGGTGATGTCCACGCCGTCGACCGTTATGTGCCCGCCATTGATCTCATAGAAACGCATTAAGAGATTGACCAGTGTTGTCTTGCCGGCGCCCGTCGGGCCGACAATCGCAATCGTCTGCCCGGGCCTGACGTCGATGTTCATGTCCTGCATCAGCGGCACGTCCTCCTTGTAGCCAAAACGGACATGATCGAATGCCACCGCCCCCAAGGGGAAAGCCATCACCGGGGCGCCGACCGGATCGGGCAACTGCTCTTGCTCGTCCATAATCTCGAAGACACGCTCCGCCGAAGCTATCGTAAGCTGGATGGTATTCGAGATGCTGGCTAGCTGGGTGATTGGCTGGTTGAACTGCCTCGCGTACTGAATAAATGCCTGCACATCGCCGATGGCGATGGACCTCTGGATCACCATTATCCCGCCGACCGCCGCGACGAACACATAGCCAAGGTTGCCTATGGACATCATGAGCGGCATGATGATGCCGGAAACAAACTGCGCCCTCCAGCCGGCATTGTAGAGCTTGTCGTTGAGCTCCTCGAATTTGTCGACCGCTTCCTTTTCGTGTCCGAACGCTTTCACGATTACGTGGCCGGTGTACATCTCTTCGACATGGCCATTGAGCTCACCGAGAGCATCCTGCTGGCGCTTGAAGTACGTCTGAGAGCGCTTCGCAATCACCATGGCGACAACCATGCTGAGCGGCAGGGTGATGAGAACCACCAGAGTCAGCCAAATGTTGATAGACACCATTATCGCAATGACACCAACCACAGTGACCACAGAGGTGATCAACTGGGTCATGTTCTGCTGCAGCGTGTTGCTGATGTTATCCAAATCATTGACGGCGCGGCTCATTATCTCGCCATGAGTGCGCGAGTCAAAGAACTTCAGCGGCAAGCGGTCCAGCTTTGCTTCCACCTGCTTCCGGAGTGTATACACCGTTCTCTGCGCTACGCCGGCCATGACATACTGCTGCACGTAGCCGAACAAAGAGCTGGAGACATACAGCACACCGAGGATGATCAGGATATTCATGATGTAGGCAAAATCGATGGAGGCGCCCGCCACCCCCTGGAGCTTCATCGTCACGCCATCGAAGAGCTTGGTGGTCGCCAAACCCAAGATCTTGGGGCCGACAATGTTGAAGATGGTGCTCATTATTGCTGCTATCAGCACCACCACCAGGTTGTACTTTTCCGGCACGAAGTAGCGGGCCAGGCGCTTGAGCGTGCCCCGGAAGTCCTTGGCCTTTTGCACGGGCATGCCCATGCCATGTGGGCCAAAGGCCATAGGCCCTCGCGCCCGGGGGCTATTCTGAGTACGAGTCTCGCTCATGCGATTTCCTCCAAAGAAAGCTGCGAGGACACTATCTCCCGATAGACCTCGGAGGATTTCATTAGCTCACGATGATTACCGATCCCGGCGATGCGTCCCTCATCCAGGACGATGATCCGGTCCGCATCCATTACAGTGCCCACTCTCTGGGCGACGATGAGTACTGTGGCATCGCCAGTCTCCTTCTTCAAGGCTTCTCGTAGCTTGGCATCGGTTTTGAAGTCCAGCGCCGAGAAGCTGTCGTCGAAGACATAGATCTCCGGCTTCCGCACCAGGGCACGGGCAATGGAGAGCCGCTGCTTCTGCCCACCCGATACGTTCGTACCTACCTGGGCGATCTCAGCATCAAACCCTCCAGCCATACCGGAAATGAATTCGCTTGCCTGGGAGATTTCCGCCGCCCGCTTCACCTCTTCATCAGAGGCCTCTTCTTTCCCGTAACGGATGTTTTCCGCTACCGTCCCGGCAAACAACACCGCCTTCTGCGGCACAAAGCCGATCTTCGACCGCAGAGCCTCCTGCGTCATCTCCCGGAGATCCACACCGTCGATCAAAATTTTGCCACTGTCCACGTCGTAGAACCGGGGGATCAAGCTCACCAGAGTGGATTTGCCGGATCCGGTCCCGCCGATGATCGCCGTCACCTCGCCGGGCTTGGCATGGAAGGAAACGTTGCTCAAAGCAGGTTCTTCAGCGCCGGGGTAGCTGAACGTGACGTCTTCGAACGCCACGTGTCCCTTGATGGCATCAGCACTCTTCGGCTGCACGGGATCATGGATATCGGGCGCTATTCCCAGCACCTCGTTGATCCTGGCGGCGGCAGCCGAAGCCCGCGGGACTATGACAAACATAAACGAGACCATCAGCACTGAGAACATGATCATCATGGCATATTGCAAGAATGCAAGCAGGTTGCCAATCTGCATTTGCCCATTGTTGATCCGGATGGCCCCGAACCAGAACATCACGATGGACGAGAGATTGAAGATCAACATCATGGCAGGCCACAGGACGGCCATGATGCGGTTTACTGTGAGGGCAGTGTTTGTTACATCAAGATTTGCCTCGTCAAAGCGCTGGTTCTCATGGTCCATCCGGTTGAAAGCTCGAATGACGCGAACACCGGTGAGTCCTTCGTCCAGCACGTGGTTCAATTTGTCGAGTTTCGCTTGCATGGATTTGAACAGCGGCACCGCTTTGCCCATGAGCACGTAGAGGACGGCGAAGACAATTGGAACCACCCCGGCCAGAAGCCAGGCCAGCGCCCCATCCTGAGAGACGGCCAGAACGACCCCGCCGATGGCCATGAGCGGCGCCCCAATCATCATGCCAAGCCCCATGACCATAACCATTTGCACCTGGGTTGTGTCGTTAGTGGTGCGTGTAATAAGCGAGGCCGTGCTCACCTTATCGAACTCGTGCAATGAAAAGTCTTGCACATGGGAAAAGATGGCCCTGCGAATCGCTTTGCCGAATCCGGTTCCGGCTCGCGATGAGAAGAAACTCGAGGCGATTGCGCAAATCATGCCCCCCACGGTGACCGCGAGCATGATGGCGCCAACCCTGAGGATATATTGTGTATCGCCCTTCACAATACCGCTATCCACGATATCCGCCATTAGTGTAGGAAGAAGAAGATTGGCGATGGCCTGCAGGAATGACAGTATTATGACGATAGCCACATAAAGTCGAAAGGGCTTGAGAAATCGCAACAATTTGATCATACTTCAACAACTCCTCGCCACAGACTGTGGCTCACATTCGCTCCGTTCTCATCGTAATAATGGAACACCTTGGACAGCAGGTCGGCAAGCTGGTTGCTCTGCTCTTCTCCAAGGTAATCGATAAGGCGCTCGAAAGACGCCAAGAAATCTCCCACGGCCTCCTTAGTGACCATGTCACCCTTCTCCGTAAGAGTGATAACAACAGCGCGGCGGTCGGTGCGGTCAATTCTTCTCGTCACCAGCCCGTCCTCCTCCAGCCCTTTCAGCAACTGGGTGACAGTTGGTGAAGTTACGTCGAGAATTCTGCTGATTTCCGACACCTTCATCCCGGGGGAATCTGCTCTTGCGCCGTGTTTAACGCAGAAGAGTACCTTTATCTCGCTCAAGGTGTGGCCGGCGATGGGATTTTGGTGCCAGGCGACTCTATTAAGCCGCATGAACGCCCTCATGAGCCTTTGAGCTGTCGAAACAGTGCTCGTTTCCATTAACGCCTCTCCACCACCGTATCAACCAGTGGATACATTGGTATCTAAATTATTAGCTAATCTAAGTATATTCGCAGTCCGGCGGTAAGTCAAGGGGTTGCAGAAAAAAGTCCCGCGGAAAGTCTGTGGGTCCCGATTATGAGGTTTAGGTAAATAAACAGGTAGGTTCGACTGATGGTCGTTTACAAATTAATGACGGTTATCGTAGGGGAGGTGCCTTGTGCCCTCCCGGATAGCTGCGGGCGGTCCTTCCACGGAAGGACAACCGCCCCTACGTGTCAAACCAGGCATTATTTAGTAAATGACCATAAGTCGAATTGCCGGCCGCCAGGCCGGCCGGACGTTCCCCCCTGATAAGGGGGGCTAGGGGGGTTGGGGCTTTCCAACGGGGTAAACGTAGCGCCGCGGCTGTGGGCTCCCCGCCTCTCATCCAATCGTTGCACAGCATGTGGTTCACGAACAACCCCTACCTGGGCCACTGCAGCAGCCAATGCGACTGATGGTCATTTACAAATTAACGACGGTTGATGTAGGTCGTCCTTCTGCGGAAGGATCGTGCCCAGACGCTGCTGTTCGGAAGGGCGCAAGACCCTTCCCTACGTTGCCAAACCGGCGGTATTTGGTAAATGACACAAGTCGCACCTACCAAACGCTCGCTTAATTAGCTAAGGTTCATCAGTCGCATTACACGAAGCGCTAAGTAGAGTTGCAGAAGTCGAAACGTCACCGTTCCACTTTGTCATTTCTCCTTCGTGTGAGGATAGGCGTCTCGGATATGCGTGTTGAAGTATCCTCCATGCGAAGGGGCTTTCATCATCTCGTCGTACTCTTGGCGTGGAACCTTATCGTAGTCGTAGACGCTGCCGCTCCGGAACTCCACCTCCAATACGCCTTTCTCCTCATCGTAACCAATCGACCGGATGATACTCGATTCGATATTCTCCCTCTTCATCTCGCAGCCCTCCCGTCAGTACTAGTTACCCACAATAAGTATACATAAAACGCAGAGGGCTGCATCCTGTGACAGGTGACAATGGGAATCTACTATGAAAACAGGAATATCGAGCCGTTGAGGGAGCACAGCAACGATAAGTGCGACTGATGGTCGATTAGAAATTAGCGACGGTTAACGTAGGGGCGGCGGCTTGTCCCCGCCCGCAGCTATTCGGGAGGGCACAAGGCACCGTACACGGCACCAAATCGACAATACTTAGTAAACCACCGTAAGTCGCACCTACCAAACACCGGATTGAAATGCAAGTCTGCTCTCATTTCACCTGCACTTTGAAGAGCAGCAAGGAGTCACCGGTCATCCCGGCGGGAGCGGTTATCGAAAGCCGCTCCCCGGTTGAGGCAGAGTATAGTCCGATTTCCAATTCATAGACACCGGGAGGCGCATCAGCGGGAACCGGAATGTTGAAGGAGCCGGATACTATCATTCCCTTCTTCCAGCTGCTTGTCAGGCTCAGAGTATTCCAGTCCTGGGGAAACGTGTCCCGTTGGGCAATCTTCCCGCCCTCCGCCGTCACAAGATGTGCAAAGACCGTCCAGTCTTTCTCCGGGTCCTGCAAAGCCAGCCAATAGAGGTTCAAACCCAGCACCTTCCCCCTCGTGACTGACACAGGCTCCGCGGTCTTCGCCGCCTGTTTTACGCGGCCACCGAGAGAAGCCAATTCACCGGCATCGTAGCCGACCAGCTCGATCTGAGTCCCAAAGGCCGCCTCGATCCGCTGCTGCATTTTCAGGTCGTCAGGTTTCGCCCCGGTAGCATAAATGAATATATCCGGCCCCATGCCGCCATAATCATCGCCAGGGAACGCCGCCACCTGCTCCAACCCTTTAGGATAATTCTTAATGGCATTTCTGTCATCGGGATGGGCCTGGGAGCTCATGACCAAATACGAGTACCCGTGGTCCGCATACCACTCCAACTTGCGGGAGTTCAGCGGCTGGCCATCATCGAGGACGTGGTCCACCCCAACCCACTGCAGAGGGTGAAGCTCGGCGGCGACCCGGCCCCCCTGCGCCACCGCCGCTTCTATCCACTCGGTAGCCATGGTCCGGGTGTCTTTCTGGGACATGTAGCGGTCTTCGACAAAGCTTCGGTAGAGCGATGGAACGAGCAGAGTAGGCAAGACAAGGCAGGCGACCACCAGCGCTCCCTTGTTGAAAAGACCGCCGGCCTTCACCAGCAGGAATTCGATAAAGACCGCACCAAGCACGGCCAGCACGGGAATTAGCGGAACCATGTTTCTAAGGAAGAAGGATGGGAATTGATTGAAGAACACGAAGTACACCATAGCGAAAACCAACAGGACGAGAGCCGGCCGTGAGCGCCGCCAAAGTAGCAGAGCCACCCCTCCAGTAGCAGACAGCAGAACCGGCCACTCGCCGCGGCCAAACAGGCTCACCAGGTAATTCAGCCAGATCGGGACATCAGCCATCGGTAAGTACCGCTCTCCCTCGTATATCCCAATATGAAACAACATGTCGTGGCTGAATTTGGGCCAGTCCAAGACCGCAAAGGGGGTGAAGGCCAGAAACCCGGCGACGGCCAGGACCGGCACAGCCACAATCGAGGGCGTGCGCAAAGCACGCAGGGAAAAGGAGCGCACCAGCGCAAGAATACGTAAGCCGGTGCCGGCCGGGATCGCCCGCAAGAGCCAGACTACGACGATTGCAACCCCAACCACGATGCCGTTGTACTTCGCGGAAGCAGCCAGGCCGACGAACAGACCCGACCACAACAGAGGAGCGTTCGTCCCGGCGCGTAAGCCCTCCAGAGCAAGCATCAGCGCTAGCGCCACAAGGAGTGCAACTGGAATATCGGGGGTGATGTAGTGAGAGTTTTCTATCAGCAGTGGCGAAACGGCTGCCAGGCCGGCAGCGATGAGCCCCACGTTCTTCCCAAAATGACGGGATCCGATAAGGTAAGTCACCGCCACCAGAGCAGTGCCGAGCACGGCGGTTGTCGCCCGGCCCCATATATAGAGATCAGGTGCGGCGGTGAAGATGAAGGTGGAATCTGGTAGTTGTGAGGGCGTGGTCTGCAGGCCTTGGAGCCATTCTACGAGGAAATGCAACCAGTAAACGCCGGCGGTGAAGTACATGCACAGCGAAGGCCAGTTGAAAAACGCTGGGTCGAGGTTTCCGGTCTTTAGGAAGCGAATGGCATGATCAACTATTACCCCTTCGTCGGGGTGGTCCACGTAGGGCAGACTCCATACTATCCCCCATAGCCTTAGGCCGAAGGAGACAAGGAGGATGATGGCTAGAACTAGTGCCAGTAACGCTCTGCCGGTTCTCCAGGGTTTCATGCGTGCCCCTCGACGAATCCCTAAAAAGCAGCCGACACAGTATAGCATACATATTGTAGGTGCGAATTTATCCGCATGGGCCGCGGCGGCCGATGTAGGGGCGGTTCGTGAGATTCTGTAGATTTTTGTACGTTAACAACTTAGAATAGGGAAACGTCAGACATCTTGGTGGGGAGGTTAAGGCATGTCGCTGCAGTGGAGGTTGGATCGGGAAGTGCCCCAGGATACTGCTACTA
>JAMCWQ010000004.1:0-12057 GCA_023480825.1 Chloroflexota bacterium
CAGGGCATTGCGCAAAGCCATGCGGTTGCTGGTTCGTCCGGGGTTCGCCGCCTTTGTGCGCATGAAATCGTCCATTGCCAGGTATACAGACTCCGGCTTGGGCCAAGTAGTTGACGCGTTATCTAGATAGATGGCCGGCGCAACCATTTCCATCACCTCTCAGCATATTTGCCACCTGTGCTTTTCCTAGACACCAATATACTTTGCATACATCGTTTTCGCCACGCTCTCATCTGTCGTGCCCTTAATGATGGCACGAGCATCAGGGAAGACGGTTATCTCAAAGCCGTCAACTTGCAGCCGCAGCATGAACTCGTTGTAGCTCACCTTACCCGCGTTTTGCAGCCGCTCGGCTAGCAGCGGGAAAGACACCTTCCGTGTTGTGGGCACAGTAATCTGTATGGCATTCCGGCCACAGAGAGAAGTTGCCACCGCTCCGGCCGATCCGACCAGGAAGTCGAACCTGCCTTCAGAGCAGGCCGGGCAACCCTGCTCGGGACGCACCGCCGATAAACGATCAAAAGTGCTCTCCCAGACGTCCACCCACAGCATACCGCGGTTCACTTCCCCGCTCTTGACAAGCAACTTCAGGGCTTCTGCGCTCTGGAGAGAGGCCACAACACTCACTGCCATTCCAAGAACTCCAGCCGTGTCACAAGTGGGCGTGGTCCCGGGTGGCGGCGCTTCCGGGAAGACACACCGCAAACAAGGAGTAACCCCAGGCACTATTGTCATCGTCAAGCCATAGGTGGCCAGCACTCCCCCATATACCCAGGGTTTGCCCAGTTTCACGCAGGCGTCGTTTATCAAGTAGCGAGTCTCGAAGTTGTCCGTTCCATCCAGTACCACGTCGACATCCCTAATGAACCCCTCGATGTTCGCGTAGTTGGCATCGGCGACGATAGGCTCGATCTCCACGCTGGAGTTTGCCACGGCCAGCTTCCGCGCGGCGGCAATGGCCTTCGGCAGTCTCTGTTCGACATCAGCCTCATCGAAGAGAATCTGGCGCTGTAGGTTGTTCAACTCCACGAAGTCGCGGTCGACAATCCGGGTGAACCCGACACCCGCCCTCACCAGGCTGTTGGCAATGACAGTGCCGAGAGCGCCACAGCCGATTACCGCTACGCGCCCGGCGAGCAACCTTCTCTGCCCATCTTCGCCGATGAAAGGCAGTATCATTTGCCGGGCGTATCTCTCCAAGTCCGATCCCATGACTAATCTCCATTGATATAAACCGCGGACCGCCTCGGTGGCGGCCCTCCTGTGACATAATTATACCGCTCTTCTGGCTACGCAACAGCGACTATTGACGCCTTATGTTCGCTGTAGTAATATCCGGTTATTGACCCCACCTGTTCCAAATGCCGCAAGGAGTATCAACGGATGACACAAGTGAGAATCGTCAGCGATGTCCGCGGTTTTGCCGACTTTGTAAGTAGTCTTTGGGGCCTCATCGCAGCAGCGACTGTTTTTCTGGCGTTCATCAACTCCATCATCGGTGTCATACCACTTCACAGTTCCCACGCGGCCATCGGTCACCTCCTGGCCACCCTGGTCGCTTTCTTTGCCCTGCTCTATTCCTTCACGGAACGGCTTCTACCCGTCGGGTTCATGGCTTTGCGCAATGCCCTGGGGAGGTTTGGCTTCGCGCTGGCATCGCTGGCCGTGTACTTAATCCTCGCGGCGCTCTACGACAAATTCTTCATGCAAACCGGCGATTTCGCCGATATTGCCTCGACGGTCATCAGCGCCATGTCGGTGATCTCCTACGCCGCCTTCTTTGGCCTTCTGACTGCTGCTTTCGGCGCTCTCGCCGTCATCGAGTTCACCAGCCAGAAGACAGGACCGCGGGTGGTAGATGCCGAAGAGGATATCGACTAAGTCTTTTTCACCTTAGCCCCGCACGCTCCACAGAAGTAGCTACCGGGAGCCAGCGGCTCTCCGCACTGGGTGCAGTACTCCGTCTTCATGGCGCTCTCCGGGGAGACTCCTCCGGCATTGCCTTTCATCTTCGGCTTGGCCGCCTTGGAGCTCCCGCCGGCCATCCTAGCATTTGGCATAGATGCTCGCCGGTGTCCTTAACACCGCAGACCATATTGATCGTCACGCCTTTGGGTACGTAGAACCGTACCTTCTGGGGAAATGTTTGGTCCACAGTGAATTGGCCTTCATACAGGACAAGCAGCCTGGGGTCATCGTACTCCGGCCACACCGAGACAGTCATATTCTTTATCGTCAGGCTGAGCTGCCGGGCGCCAAACGCGGTGTGGGGCACAAGAGAGGCGATAGCGAGGGCAGCACGTCTTAAGCGTCGGCTTCCCACGGGGGGCGATCGGCAACACAGTTGTTCCTCCAGTCTACCGATTGTACCGGGCGATTAACAAAGAATAGTGGGGAGAGTGAGGACAGGCAGTTATCCTTCAATCTCTGCAAAGCTGGATTTTGGCGACTCAGTCTTCTGAGCAGTAGTGGTTTGCTTCTCTTCTTCTATCGTGTCCTTAAGGGACTGTAGCTCTCGCCATAGCGCCTTCTGGCGGCTACCGATACTGTACGCGTAGACAAAGATAATGAGAAAGATGATCGAGTAGGCTGCAAACAGGTATGTTAGTGCTTCCATCGGTTCCTATTCCTCCCATCCGGTGGCGAATTAATAACTAATATCTTGCTTAAGTAGCTCCACTTCGTCGCGCATCGTCTCGAGCCTGATCCGCTGGAGAAGGAAGAACACGTACAGCAAGCTGAAAGCGACGAGGCAGACCATTAGGGTGAGAATCATGGGCGGCGCCATCTGCATATCTAGCCCGTTGAACAACTGAGGATGGATTGTCCGCCACCAGCGGATGGACATAAAGACAATCGGGACGTCGACAAAGCCAACTATACCGTATACCGACGATATCGAAGCCCGCCTAGACCGGTCGGTGATGGAGCCGCGGAGCATCAAATAGCCAATGAAGACGATCCACAACACCAGGGTGGAGGTGAGCCGCGGGTCCCAAGTCCACCACGCGCCCCAAGCAGACTTGGCCCATATGGGACCAGTAGTCATCACCACGAAGGAAAAGACAACGGCGATTTCCGCTGAGGCGGCGGCTATGATATCCCATTTCCGGTCCTTCTTCACGAGGTAAAGGATGCTGCCGGCGAAGACGACGCCAAAGGCCAGCATCATCAACCAGGCAGCTGCCAGGTGGAAGTAGAATATTCGCTGCACGTCCCCCATTGTCACTTCACGAGGCGCATAGATGAATGCGGCATAGAGACCGGCAACCATGAACACGAGAGTTGCCCACCCCAAGACCCTACTGATTCGAAAACTCCCCTCTCCCATATGCGGAACTCCTTGTCATTCCTGGATTACAAACTGGAAGACCAGCAGGCAAACCACGAGAAATATCACGTCAAAAGCCCCGAGTAGCTGCAGCCAAGGAAGTATATCCGCCCAGGCCTGCCCGATTATTATGGCCCTCGTGGCCTTGACTGACGCTATTATGAGCGGCACGATTATCGGGAAGAGCAGCACCGGCAGCATTACTTCACGGGTTCTGGTGTTGACCGCTACAGTGGAGAGTAGTGTGCCCACAGTGGCGAAGCCAAAGGTTCCCAGCACCACGATCAAAATGAGCCACGGCATGAGAATAGGTAGGTTGAACAGCACTGACAGAACAGGAACGACCACGACCTCAACGATAAGCATGAAGATTACATTCCCGAGCATCTTGCCGAGGAATATGGCGCTTCGATCAACCGGGCAGAGCATCAGCCCCTCCAGACATCCCTTGTCCTTCTCGCTCGCCATGGACCGGTTCAGGCCGAGGATACCCGCAAAAGTGATTGCCACCCAGAGTACGCCCGGCACGATCAAATCGGGCGCTACACCACTCACTTCCAAGGCAAAGTTGAAAATGAGAATGACGAGGACCGCAAACACCACCATAGAGCTGAGCATTTCCTTGGTGCGCAGCTCCGATATCACATCCTTCCAGATGATAGCCCCCACGTCCTGGAAGTAGCGCGACATTCCGCCCGGTGCAGACCGGGTCCTGGTGGGTTCGGCAGATCGGCTCAACCTGCTAGCCTTTTGCTCCGGTGAACTCGTAGTAGGTCCTCCGAAAGTCCCCAACGTCCAACAGCTCCCTTCTCCGGTCGAACACTATTCTCCCGCCGGACAGGATCGCCACCCGATCACACATCTCGATTCCGCGCTCCAGATGGTGTGTGGTCATGATTATGGACCTTCCAGGCACGTTCAGGTCACGCAGCATCTCCCCCAACATGTCCGCAGAATGCTGGTCCAGTCCGGTGTCCGGCTCGTCGAGCAACAGTATCTCCGGATCGTGAATGAGTGCTCTGGCAATGGATAGACGCTGCTGCATACCACGAGAGTAGGTGCGGACAGAGTCGTGGCGGCGTTTGTATAGCCCGACTCTCCGTAGCAGTCCCTCTATCCGGCTCTCCAAATTAGCGACCCCGAACATCTTCCCGTAGAACCGCAGGTTCTCCTCGGCCGTGAGATCATCATAAAGGTAAATCTGATGCGAGATCACGCCCAGAACGGAGCGCACCTCCACGGAGCGTGTTTTCATGTCTACCCCGGCCACACTGACAAACCCGGCAGTTGGCTGGCTGAGGGTGGCCAGAATCTTGATCAGAGTGGTTTTTCCGGCGCCGTTGGGTCCCAGAAGGGTAAGGAATTCCCCCCTCGGGACCCTCAGGTCCACGCCCTTCAGAGCGTAGAAGCTGCCAAAGGCCTTTGTCAGACCCTCCACTTCGATCGCGTAGTCGACGCCCTGCTCTTCTGGGGTCTCCAACAACTCGGTACTCATCTAAGACAACTCGGCCCCACAGCCGCCGCAAAACCGGTCTCCCGGCTGGTATTGCTTGCCGCACTTCGTGCAGTAGCGCCTGGCCGTCTGCTGGTCGCTCCTGGGCCCTGTCTTCGCCACAGCCGCCCTCGCACTGGTTTGGGCCTTGGGCCTCTCCACTCGCCTCGTGTCCGAGCGACGTTCGGCCCGCGACATGTTTTCCTCAGCGCTTTCGATGCGTTTCAGCAGACCGATAGCATGGCCCTTCTGCTGCTCTCTCAATTCCTCGAAATCAGAATCGGATAGATTTCCAGTGTCGTGATCGAACTCCAGCTCCTTGATGGCGGCGTAAGTCGCGTCCTTCTCCGCTAACAGATCATCCAAATCCGCCCCGGAAGGCACCCGTGCAGAACGGCGATTCGGCGATTCGATGAGTAACGGGAAAGAAACGAAGCCGATTACCGCGGCCGCCACCAGCAGGCCAAAGCCAAACACAATCGCCATTTGTTGCCCTCTCTAACTTTCACTAAGCGCCGGCTGCCTCGGCGCCTCTTTCCTTGCGGCAAGCTCGCGAGCGAAGCGGCTCTCGAGGCGGCGTGCTTCTTGTCTGCCCGGCCACATGGAGATTAAAGCCCCCAGCGAAAGCACGACACCGCCGATCCATATCCACATGATCAACGGGTTGATCAGCACCTTGAATGTGGCCGAGGCGCCGTTTGTGTCCCAGCCCCCCAGAATCAAATACAGGTCCTCGCTCAAGGTCGAACGTATGGCGACCTCCGTGTACGGCTGGTCCTGGTTCTGGTACATCTCCTTCTTGGGCAGCATCGTGTCAATCTGCTGTCCGGCCTGGTTGTAGACAACTACCTTGGCCTCATAGGCCTCGTTGGCGGTAGTCTGAACCTGCGAGAGGCCTTCGTACTTCAAGGTATAGCCGCCGATAGTGGTGGTTTGCCCCTTGGACAGGGTCACGTCTTTCTCGACCTTGTAAGTTGTCGACCCGATAACCCCGACAACCAGCAGGATTATCCCCATATGCACGAGATAGCCACCATAGCGGGGCTTATTGCGGGCGACCATATTGCCGGCTGCTCGAAGCAAATTGGCGGTGCCCAGGCGCCGCGAATTTGCCCAGACACCCCGGCCGAACTCGTAGAGCAATGTGGCCGCCACGAAACCACAGGCCATTATCGGTATGGTCGCAGCGTATATCTCCCGCGCCCCTAGGACGTAAGCAACCACACCGGCGACCACGCCAACCACCGCGGGAAAGCCGATCTTTCGGAGCAACTTGTCGGCGCTTGCCTTCTGCCAGGCAATGAGTGGGCAAACGCCCATCAGCACAACCAGCACAAGGAAGATAGGGCCGTTGAAGGTGTTGAAGAACGTAGCATCGACACTCACCGTCTTCCCCTGGAGTGCTTGGGCGATTAAGGGATAGACGGTGCCCCAGAACACTGCAAAGGCCGAGCCGGCAAGGACCAGGTTGTTCAGCAGGAAGCTACTCTCGCGCGACACCACCGATCCGAAATCGCTCTCGCCCCGCAGCATGGGAAAGCGGTCCACCACGAGGATCACCGAAAGGATCACAACGCCGATGATCAACAGCATAAAGTAGGTCCCGAGTGAGCTCGGGGCAAAGGAATGCACGGAGGACAGCACACCGCTACGCACCAGATAGGTTCCGAACAGGGACAGTCCAAAGGTAATAACTATGAGTGCAATGTTCCAGACCTTGAACATTCCCCGCCTTTGCTGGATCATCACTGAGTGCATAAAAGCTGTGAGGGTCAGCCATGGCATTAGTGAAGAGTTCTCCACCGGGTCCCAGGCCCAATATCCACCCCAACCAAGCTCGGTGTAAGCCCACTGGCCGCCAATGATGTTCCCAAGGGTCAGGAAGAACCAGGCGAGGAGAATCCAGCTTCTTGTATCCCGTATCCACTTGTCATTGAGACGCCCGGTTATGAGCGCCGCAATCCCGAAGGCGAAAGGAACAGTCACACCAACGTAACCCAGGTATAGTGTTGGCGGATGGAACATCATACCCGGATTCTGAAGCAGAGGATTGAGGCCGTAACCCTGCGTGGGCACAGTCGCCTCCTTGGCAAAGACATTGGTGACCAGAGTGGACATGGCAATGAAGAAACCGGCAAGACCGGTCATTATGGCTAGAACGTAAGGCATCAGCTCCTTCTGCCGCTCACGGAACTGCCATGAGACTATGAAAATGAATATGGAAAGCAAGAGCGCCCAGAAGAGGAGAGAACCCTCCTGCCCGGCCCAAAACGCCGAGATAGTGTAGAGGGGAGAGAGATCACTGCTGGTGTAATCATAGACATACGTAAGGGAAAAATCGTGCACCAACAGCGAGTAGAAAAGGATGGCGCTGCCGAGAACCACAAGCCCGGCCACTGCCAGAGCGGCGTTCTTGCCGCTCGCCAGAAGCTCCGGATACCCCTTCCATCCCCCGATAACCAGGGCAAACACTGCATATGCCGAAACGACGATCCCGACTATTAGGGCAATATAGCCGACCTCAGACATGCTTATCTACCTCCGCGCATGCTGCAGTTGAGACAAACTGCTTTCAACAGATCCTACTGGGCAGGTTCATATTTAGACGGGCATTTGGACAGAAGGGTATGGGCTTGGAAGACGCCTTGGGAGTCTAGTTTGCCCTCGACGACCACATCCGCCCCCCCTTTGAATGTGTCCGGGACTATTCCCTTGTAGATGACCGGCATCTTGTCGCCGTTCTGATCGGCAACCTCGAAGTTGGCAGTCTGGGTTGCCGCGTCCCACTTAATTGTTCCATCAACCGCCTTGCCCGCGACGCGCACGTCCTCAGCGGCTCCAGCAGTGGACTTGGCCTTCAACTCCGACACAGTAAGATAGTAGACTGTGCTCCCCTGCATGCTGCTGTACAACAACACTGCCAGCGCCAAAACCACGATGGCGCCACCGGCAAAGAATTTGGCATTTCGGGAGCTGAGTAATCCTTGATTTTTGCCGGCCCGCGACCTTCCTGGCCGGTTCAATCCCTGAGCCTGTTCCATCGCATTTTCCTTCAAGACGGCCCTCCTGACTGGGGTTCCCTAGAACGGGTTCTTCAGGACCCATTATCTCACAGGCTGTAAGATTTGGCAATGGCAAACAAAAAGGAAAAGCCGGTTACTTTGAACCGGCTTTTCCTCGCCTGGCCTCTATGGCTGGCCAGGTCAGGAAAGTAGAGTGGGGTAGGACTGGGAGATGTCAGATTTAGGACTGTAGTTCTTGCAGAACGGCGTCCATCACCTCCGGGATGGCCCTTTCCACTTCCGGGCAGCATCCCTCATGAAATGTATCGATATTGTCTACTTCCACGGCGAACACGGCCACCTCGCCGGGCATCTGCATGCCCATTGTCCGGCCCAGCTCCAGCGCCGTGTAGAAATTGAGGTCGTGCGGCGACGATGCATGTAGGGTTCCGGCAAGGTCCTCGACCTCCAGGCGGTATACCTGGCCAGGTACTCCGCCCCTGGTCTTGATGGCATCCACTACTATCGCCCGGTCGTACCCGGCCATCATGTCCACCAGCCTGATTCCTCCGATGCTGGCTTCCTCAATGACCACATCGTCATCGCGGACCAGGCTCTTCAGGCGATTCACAATCTCGATTCCCACACCGTCATCGGAGAGAATCGGGTTACCCAACCCCAGCACAAGCGTCTTCACCACGCGCGGTCTCCTAGCAGTTCTGCTTCAGCCGCTGGATTTCCGTTCCGCTTGCATCGCGGATTATGACCTCCAAGGGCATCTGGCCCGGCAGGGAATGGGTGGCGCAACCGAAACAAGGGTCATAGGACCGGAAGGCCATCTCGACCATGTTAAGCAAACCATCTGTTACCGGTTGGCCCTTTTTTATAACTCCCTGAGCTGCACTCTTGATAGACATAGAGATGGGAGCGTTGTTGTTGGTGGTACCGACGATAAGGTTGGCCTTCTGCACGATTCCGTTCTCGTCGGTTATGTAGTGATGGGTGAGAGTGCCCCGTGGAGCCTCCACGATACCGACTCCCTCCGTCGGAGTAGCTGTCGGTATAGTCCGGACGTTAGGATCGGTTATCTGCGGGTCCTGAGCAAGCTCCAACCAACGCTCGGCCGCGTAGAGCAATTCAATCACCCGTGCCCAGTGACAAGCCAACGTATTGTGGACAGGCTTGCCACCAAGCGTCTGGTAGAAGCGCTCGTACTCCGCCTGGGCGAGCGGTGTAGCCATACCGTCGGCGGCGTTCAGGCGGGACAGCGGGGTAGCGCAGTAGACACCGCTATCCATACCACCCACGAGTCCCTTCCAGCCCACCTTCTTGAGATATGGGAACTTCAGATAGCTCCAGGGCTCCACCATCTCGGCAACTACATCCTGATACTCACTCGGGGCATACTTCACAAATTCCTTACCCTCTGGATCGACCACGCGCACTTTGCCATCGTAGAAGTTCACCTTGTTGTTGGCGTCCACCATGCCCATGTAGTAAGTCCTTTGGGTATACGCATCACTCATTATGAGATCAACGTAGGCCTTATTGGCCAGGACTATATCGTCAACGACCTTGATCGAGAATTTGGCAAATTCGACCGCATCCTTCGCGTACCCCTCGATCTCCTGCCGCTCCTCCTCGGTAAGCGCCTTGCTAACCCCACCTGGAAGGCCGCACACCGGATGCACTGCTTTGCCCCCGATAATAGACACAGTCCGCTGGGCATCGCGCCGCAACTTAATCACCTTCCCACCGGCGTCGAGGCCAACTTTTTTGATGACGCCAAGGATGTTTCGCTCAGCCGCCGGGGCATCCGGCCCGACCACGAAGTCCGGACCGCCTAGCGCGTAGAAATGAGTAGTGTGATCGCCCGTAAAGAAGGCACTGTACAGCAACTCCCGCAGCTTCTTGCCCGCCGGGGGCGGTTCGACATGATACACTGCATCAGCTGCTTTGGAGGCAGCCATGTGATGCGCCTCCGGGCACACCCCACAGATGCGGGTGGTGATGCGCGCCATCTCCTCAACCGGCCGGCCCTCAGCGAATTTCTCAAATCCCCTTAGCTCCGGCACCTGGAAGTAAGCGTTCGCTACTTCGCCTTCTTCGTTAAGGAATATCTCAATCTTACCGTGGCCCTCAAGCCTCGTAATGGGGTCTATGCTTATTTTATTCATTACGATAATCCTCCCCACCTAAAAGAACAGCCATTAGTGTTTGGCAGCCGCCAGGGCCTTCTCGCCGGCTATCTCTTGGGATCGCGCCTTATGGAGCAGTGAAGCCGCCAGATGGAAGCGGTACGCCGTCCCTACCGGGTCGACCACACCCTTCAAGATCTCCTTGATTTCCGCCTCGTCCTGGCTATCCACCATCGATGCAACAGCACTCAGGAACTTGGCTCCTTGGTCTGCCACTCCCTCAGCTGGGCCGTAGCAGCCCCGGCAAGGCATGTTCACATTCGTACATTTGGCGCCGCATCCCCCTCGTGTCGCCACTCCCAGGCACAAGATACCTTGCTCAAGCAAGCAGCGATTGGTGTCCGGGATCACCTGATGCGGGCGGACAAACTTCTTGACCTTCTTCTCTTCCTTGTTGAAATGGCATTCATCGCAGACGGTCTTTTCGAAGGCTCCAACTACGGAGCCAGCCGGCGGAAGGGCGCCGGATACCACTGCTTGCACGACATCCCATATGCGATCCGGATTGGGAGCGCAACCCGGTACAAAGTACTCGACATCAACCGTCTGCGGCAGTGTTCTCACATCCTCGTATAGCTCCGGCAGCTCGATTTCCCCTTCCGGTACCTGGTAATGCGTCTTTGGGAAAATCTTCTCCGGATTCACCGTAGAGGGAGACTCGAGGTAGACGCGTTCCATTATCCCGCGCAACGTCTTCAAATTGGCCAGTGCCGGTATGCCCCCGCCATAGGAACAAGAGCCAAAGGCCACCAGAACCTTCGATTTCTGGCGTAGCAGCTTCGCCATATACTCGTTGTCTGAGGTCCGGATGGCGCCGTTGAAGAGGCAGACGTCGATGCTCTTGTCCTCCATGGCCTCGACATCCTTGGTCTTGAAGTCCATAGCCACCGGCCAGAAGACGATGTCGAAGGCATTGGCGACGTCCAGTATCTTCTCACTCAGGTCCAGGACGGCAATCTCGCATCCGCCACAACTGGCAGCCCAGTAGAGGGCAAGCTTCGGCTTCTCACTCATGATGCCTTCTCCTCTCCAACCCCACTGGCAACGCTCTTCCAGTTCAAGGGGCCAAGTTCACTCACTGTGGCGGTGATATCCTTTACGACACTGGCAAACAGGTCGCCTTCGGAAGCGGACACCCAGGTCAACTTCACTCTCTCCTTTTCGATGCCGAACTGCTCAAGGGTGCTCTGCAGCAAGTGGAAGCGCTTCAGGGCATTGTAGTTTCCGCTGCTGTAATGGCAATCGCCCGGGTGGCAGCCACTGATGAGCACGCCATCGGCACCATCGGCCAGAGCTTTCAGAACGAAGCTCGGATCAACCCTGCCGGAGCACATCACCTTGATCGGGATGACGTTCGGAGGATACTTGATCCGGCTCGTGCCTGCCAGGTCCGCCCCTGTATAAGTGCACCACCGGCACAGGAATCCAACTATTTGCGGCTCAAAACCGTTATCGCTCATGGAACTCACTCCTCGCCTCGAAAATCATGCACAACGGCCGATCGCCCTACTAGGCAGGTACCGGTGCGCCATCCGGAATCTCGGCTTCAGCAGGCTGTTGCTGCTCCGGGAAGAGCCCCAGAGCACCTTCGATCTCGGCAAATATCTGCTCGTTGGTATAGCCATTCTGCCTGGCCGCGCCGGACGGGCAAGCAGCCACACAAGTGCCACACCCCTTACACACGGCCTGCTCTACAACAGACACATGCTTATCTGCATCGAAATGGATGGCCGTGTAAGGGCAAAGCGATATGCAGACTTTGCAGCCGGCACAAGCGTCTTCATCTATCACCGAAGTGATGGGCTCGATATTGACTTTGCCCAAGTCAATGAGGGATAGGGCGGCTGCGGCAGCCGCGGCTCCCTGAGCCACGGTGTCCGGAATATCCTTAGGCCCCTGGCAGGTTCCGGCAATGAAGACGCCATCTGCGGCCGTTGTGCATGATTTTCGAGGCGAGGAGTGAGTTCCATGAGCGATAACGGTTTTGAGCCGCAAATAGTTGGATTCCTGTGCCGGTGGTGCACTTATACAGGG
>JAMCWQ010000004.1:12067-13521 GCA_023480825.1 Chloroflexota bacterium
TGACTTTGCCCAAGTCAATGAGGGATAGGGCGGCTGCGGCAGCCGCGGCTCCCTGAGCCACGGTGTCCGGAATATCCTTAGGCCCCTGGCAGGTTCCGGCAATGAAGACGCCATCTGCGGCCGTTGCCACCGGCGCCAGTTTTGGATGCCGCTCCATGAAGAACCCGTCCTGGCTGCGACTAATGGAGAAGGTCCTCGCCACATCTGCCGCATCCTGGGCAGGCCTGAGTCCGGCCGATAGGACAACCATGTCTACCGGCACTCTCCGGACGGCGCCCAGTAGCGTGTCTTCCGCTTTGACAATCAGCTTGCCTCTTTCCTCCGGCCGTTCGGCAACGTTAGTCACTTCGGCGCCTTTGCCGCGAATGAACGTGGTGCCTTCTTTCATAATTCGCTTGTAGAACTCTTCGTACCCTTTGCCGAAGGCTCGCATATCAATGTAGAACTCGTAGATTCTGGCGTTGGTCTTCTCGTGCACCAGGTGGGAGAACTTGAGCGAATACATGCAGCACACTCGAGAACAGTACTCGGAGTGGTTTTCATCACGGCTGCCGACGCAGTGGAGAATCGCCACGCTCTCCGGCTCCGTGCCGTCCTTCTTCAGAATCTTTCCTCCCGTTGGGCCGCTGGCGTGGCACAAGCGCTCGAATTGCAGGCTGGTGATGACGTTGTCATACTTCGGGTAGCCAAGGGTGGGCATTTCAGCGCAGTCGAACAGGTCGAAACCCGTCGCCAGGATTATGGCTCCCACCTCGGCCTCGACGATCTGGTCCGTCTGCTCATAGTCAACTGCTTCCCGTGGGCATAGCTTCTCACAAATCCGGCACTTGCCTGTCTGGAAGTAGCGGCAGTTGGCGGTGTCGATGATCGGCTTGTTGGGCACGGCCTGGGGGAACGGCGTGTAGATGGCCTTGCGCGTGCCGAGCATTTCCTCGAACTCACTCGGCACTTTGCTCGGGCATTTCTCCTGGCAAAGCCCGCAGCCCGTGCACAACTCCTCATTTACGTATCTGGCTTTGCGGCGAATTCTCACCTTGAAATTGCCAACGTAACCGGAAACGTCTTCCACCTCGCTGTAGGACAGCAACTGGATATTGGAATTCTGTCCCACGGAGACCATCTTCGGCGTCAGGATGCAGGCGGCGCAGTCCAGCGTCGGGAAGGTCTTGTCGAACATCGCCATGTGGCCGCCGATGGTGCCCGTACGCTCCACCAGGTAGACCTGCTTGCCGGCGTCGGCGATCTCCAGCGCGGCCTGGATGCCGGCGACGCCGCCCCCGATGATGACGGTCCCGGGCCGCACGGGGTGGGTCGCCGGCACGGCGGCGAGCGGGAACGGCACGCCGAACACGGCGCAGGCCACCACCGATTTGGCTCTCGCGGTGCCGACACCCGTGGAGGCGCCGTGCTCGCGGAACGACGCCAGCCGCACCTCGTCGGTGTCGCCGCCGGCC
>JAMCWQ010000004.1:13531-23799 GCA_023480825.1 Chloroflexota bacterium
ACCTGCTCCCCGGACTGGGCTATATTCAGGGCCGCCTCGATGCCAGCAATTCCGCCTCCAACCACGAGCGTAGTCTGGTTGACGGGGACCGTGTTGATATCGAGAGGTTCGTGCAAGGCGACGCGCCGCACGGCGGCTCCCACCAACCTCTTAGCCTTCTCAGTGGCCTTAGCCACGTCCTCCGTTACCCAGGAGTCCTGCTCACGGATGTTGGCCATTTGGAACATGAACTGGTTCAGGCCGGCCTCATCGCAAGCCCGGCGGAAAGTGTGCTCATGCATCAGTGGAGAGCAGGAGGCAACCACAACCTCAGTAAGGCCTAGTTCCTTAATATCCTTTTTGACTATGTCCTGCCCGGGGTCAGAGCACATGTATTTGTAATCGCGCGCCACAGCCACACCCGGGAGAGAACTGGCAAACTTCGCAACCTCTTCCACGTTGACTGTCTTGGAAATATTCGTGCCGCAGTGGCAGATGTAAACTCCGATCTTCTTTTCGGTCATTGCCTATCTCCTTGCCTTTCAGAGGCACTAGCGAACTCTAGGACCATATACCCACTCTCTATCAGGCGGCCACGTAGTCTCTAAAGAAACTAACCGTGTTGGGCACCAACTCACGCCCGAGGTCTATCTCTCGTCTGGTAAGCCCCATAGCCATTCCGGCCAACTGGGTGAAATAGACCACCGGCATCATGAAGTTAGTGCCGAACTTACTGTTGATATCTCCCTGGTAAGCCTCCAGGTTGATTTGGCATAGCGGGCAAGCGGTCGCAATGCACTCCGCGCCATTTTCCATAGCATCCGATAGGACATCCCGAACCATCTTCAGCGCCACGTCCTGGCTGGTAGTCATGAGCATGCCGCCGCAGCACTTGGCCTTCATCGGGAATTCGACCGGGTCGGCTCCCAGCACCGAGAGCAACCGGTCCATGGTCATCGGGTATTCCGGATCATCGAATTCAGCCCCCGGCCGGCTCATCTGGCAGCCGTAATATGCCGCCACCTTGAGCCCGTTCAGCTCCCGGGTGACCTTCGCTTTCACAGCCTCAAGCCCCACATCATTGGTCAGGACGTCCAGGAGATGCCGGACCTTTACCCCGCCGCCGTAAGAGCGGCCGGCAGCGCCAAGAACTGCTCCGATGTCCTTCCTCATGCGCTCGTCTTCGGCAAAGTAATGATTGGTCTTGCTGAGGGTCATGTAGCAGGAGTTGCACATCGTCACGAGGTCCATCTTCCCATCGCCCTGCTTCTCGGCAATCGCCAGGTTGCGGGCCGCTATAGAGAAAGCCCCCAAGCCCTGAGCCGAGAAATAGGGGGTCGTGCCGCAGCAGTTCCAGTCATCCAGCTCGACCAGGTTGACCGCCAAGAGTCGCGCCACGGCGCGTCCCGACACATCGTAAGCCTTGCCCGATGTGGACAGCGAGCATCCGGGATAGTACAGGTAGTCCATCACCACTCCCCCTTCTCCCTGACATACTGCAGCATTTTCTGGATCTCGTCCCGCCCGCGAATCTTCTCCGGGGCCAACGATATGCGCTTATTCCTGAACAACTTCAGCCCCAAGCCGGCCATCTTCAGCATCCCGAAGGGGTTGGTTGACAGGTAGTAGCGCGCCAGAAGCTCCATTTCCGGGCTTCGCCCGTACTTGTCGACATTCTTCTGGAACACTGTAGCCAACGTGTTGCCCGTCACCCCTCTAGGCGTAAATCCGTATTTGATCGCCAAGCGCTTCAACTCATACATCGCGTCGGTAACCTTGATCCCGGCCGGACAACGGACCGTGCACGAATAGCACGACGCGCACATCCACATCGTGTTACTATTCAGGACCTTCTCTAACTCTCCGGCGCGCAGCCAGCCAATGATCTGGCGGGGCGTGTAGTCCATTGCATAAGCAGTTGGGCAAGAGCCGCTGCATGTACCGCATTGTTGGCAGGCCATTATCTTATCCCCTCCGGGCATGCGGCTGATCTCCTCCAGAAAGACGTCGCTCAGACGCCCCATATCTCGAGCCCCCACCTGTGTAGCCATCCAATGACCTCCTTTTGCCGGCAAGCGGAAAACGGCCAACCGCCACACGGCACAAACTAACCGTTGCTCACGGCATTTCGAAACCTGAAATGTGCGATATTTCACAAAAGCATGTTAAAAAAAAGTGAATTTCGTAGGATACGAATCACTGAGCCTGGCCATACTATATTGGGCCCAATCTTGGGTGTCAATAGCTCTATAGTGCTATAGGACCATGGCTAAACAGAGCTTGCCGTCATGTACAATAGTTCCTTAGGTTGGTGCGGACCATGCTCTGCGGGCCACTAATGGATAAAGACAATCCAAGAACTGTCATTCTTAGTATCCCAGGGGCCTCGGACCAATTTTTTGGCGGCAGAAACTTGAAGTTTCTGAGCAGCAGGGCCCGCTTTCTTATGCCTAAAAGCGGTCCACAGCCGCTGGCTAACATTGCTATCCTCAGAGTAAAACCCTAGGGAACGCGACTGCGCTGCCCGTACCGGCCCGAATTCTAGTCTTCAGCCGCGCTTTCCCGCTTATATGGCAGACAGACTGGGCAATCTGCACATTGCGGATAGCACCCCAATGTGATATATACATCAATGCAGCCCGCGAGTGGAAGTATGTTCGATATTCAATGGAGAGTGTCCTCCACTGGCCTTCTCCTAGGCAAAGAGGACTACCGGAGGTAGGTGGATCAAATGCTGAGATCGTTCCTCATTTATCTTTCCAAAAGTCAAACGGCATACAACATGGTAATGAAGCTGGCAGTCGCTCAGCACGCCTCGCGCCGCTTCGTTGCCGGGGAGACCGTCGAGGATGTAGTGAAGGTGGCGAAGAGACTGGAAGCCAGGGGATTCCGCACCAGCCTCAACCGGCTGGGGGAGCATGTTGATACCGCTGGCCAGGCTGATGAAGCCACTACTGCCTACGTACAACTCCTGGACACCATTGCCGAGAGCGGGATCAGGTCTAACGTCTCTGTGAAACCAAGCAACCTCGGCCTGGTGATTAGCGAGAAGCTCTGCACAGAGAACATGATCCGCATCCTCGAAAAGGCCAAAGCTACGGAGAACTTCATTCGCTTCGAAATGGAGGATTCCCCCTACACCGACAAGACGCTCAGCGTGTTTAGAAAAGTCAGGGACCAGTACTGCAACATCGGCGTCGTCCAGCAGGCATACCTCTACCGGACCCAAGCGGACCTGCGTGACCTACTGGCGCGTGATGCTTCCATCCGCCTCTGCAAGGGTGCCTACCTCGAACCGGAGAGTATCGCCTTCCAGCGCAAGGCCGATGTGGACGCCAACTACAAGAAACTAGCGGAAATGCTCATCCTTGACGATGGACCTCATGGCTTTGCGACACACGACCCGAAGATGATGGACCACATAAAGCAGTTCACGACAAGGCAGGCAGTCGACACGAAGCGCAACGAATTCCAAATGCTTTACGGTGTACGCCGGGACCTGCAGGAGCAGTTGCTGCGCGACAACTGGAACGTTCGAATATACCTGCCGTACGGCACCCATTGGTATCCTTATCTCATGCGTCGCATGGCAGAGCGCCCGGCAAACATGTTCTTCATCCTCGGCAACCTGATAAAGGAATCGGGAGCGAGGATATAAGAGGGCAGCCAGCTTCCAGCAGCCAGCGGCCGGAATAGTATTGTAGGTCCCGATTTGTTGGGACGCCAGCCGCCGTCAGGCCGGCAAGTAGGGCGTCCTTCCTCGGAAGGATTGCGGCCCGCCGCATCTTTGGTGGTCAGGCCCTCTCATCCCCTGGCCCCTTCGTCCTTCAGAGAAGGACTGGGAGAAGGGGAACGATCACTGTCATTCTTCGGGCCCGCCTGCGCCTACTTCAGGACCACTTCCGAATTACAGGCGGGCCCGAAGAATCCGTAACTCCTTCTCCACCAGACACGGATTCCTCAGTCGCTCTCGCATCCTTACCCAGGCATGAACCCAGTCCCGCCGCTCCTTCGGAATGACGGTTCTGCATCCCTCCCTTTTGCCCGCTCGCAAACCCTGTCCTCCCTCCCCTCACCATCGCCCCTGCCCCACTTGTGGCATGGTTTTTGCCCGTATGACGAAGACATCCCAGGTGAGAAAGGGGAACATACGCGATGGTTGAGAAGATGAAGGTGGCCTCGATCCAACCCTTAGGTAGCTCTGCCCTCGACGGTGCGGTGCCGTTGGATAAGGTGCCGGAGGACTTGATCGCCCGCTTTGTCGGCAATAGCTTCAGCTTGCAGGAGTTGGAAGCGATGGGGGTCAGCGTTAAGGGTGCGCACTTCGTGCTATCCCACGGGTCTTGCCGGTACTTGCTGAACTTCGCTTCCATGCCGCCACGATCAGACAGCAGGAGCAAACCAGCGCAAGGCTAGAGGCGCGAAATAATATTAAGAAAGACTCTACCGCCAGGCCCGCCACCCTGTGTTATAATCGGCGGGCAACCGAAGATACACCAAGGAGTCCATCGTGCCTGGCTTCACCCACCTGCACGTGCATACCGAAATGAGCCTGCTCGACGGGCTGGCCCGCATTAGCGACCTCATACGCCGGACAAAGGAACTCGGGATGACGGCGCTGGCCATTACCGACCATGGTTCCATGTACGGCGCTCTGGACTTCTATGATGCCGCGCGCAAGCAGGGGATCAAGCCGATTATCGGCTGTGAGACCTATGTGGCCCCCAGCGGCATCGACAAAAAGGACCGGGACATCTACCATCTCGTCCTCCTGGCCAAGAATGACACCGGATATCGCAACCTCATCCGCCTCGTTTCCGAGGCCAGCGTTAACGGATTCTATTACAAACCACGGGTCGATTTCACTCTTCTCCGCCAATATAGCGAGGGACTGATCGCGCTCTCGGCCTGCCTCAACGGCCAGTTGGCCGCCTTACTCGCAAGCGGAAATGAGGCCGCGGCCCGCGAGGCTGCTCTGGAACTCGATTCTATCTTTGGCCATGGCAATTTCTACGTGGAGCTAATGGACCATGGACTCCCGGAACAGCAAGAGGTCAACAAGAAACTGATCGCTCTCGCGCGGGAACTGGCGCTACCGTTGGTTGCCACCAACGACATCCATTACGTACTTCCGGAGGATGCCTACGCCCAAGAAGTGCTGCTCTGCATCCAAACCGGCAACACGATGGACGATCCCAAGCGCATGCGTCTTGAGAGCACCAACTTCTACCTTCGCAGCCCGGAGGAGATGGCCGCCCTCTTCGCTGATGTTCCGGAAGCCATCGAGGTAATGCCCAGGCTGAGAACAGCCAAAAAATTGCCGACCAATGCAACCTGGAGCTCCGGTTCGGCGAGTTCTATTTGCCGCATTTCCCCGTGCCCGAAGGCGACACGCCGGCAACGTATCTCGAAAAGCTTTGCCGGACCGGACTGCAAGAGCGTTACCCGGTGATCACTCCGGAAATCGAGGAGCGGCTCCAGCACGAGTTGAATGTCATCGAGAGAATGGGTTTCCCGTCCTATTTCCTGGTGGTATGGGATTTCGTGGAATATGCCCGCAAGCATTCCGTACCCGTGGGGCCAGGCCGGGGATCGGCGGCCGGCAGTATCGTGGCCTATTGCCTGGGCATTACCTCGATAGACCCGCTAAGGCACAACCTGATCTTCGAGCGCTTCCTAAATCCAGACCGCATCTCTATGCCCGATATCGACATGGACTTTGCCGACGACGGGCGCGACGAGGTGATTCGCTACGTCACCGAGAAATATGGCAGCGACCACGTCGCCCAGATAATTACGTTCGGAACGATGGCCGCTAGAGCCGCCGTGCGTGACGTGGGACGCGCTCTTGGCCTTCCCTACGGGATGGTCGACCAGGTGGCCAAACTCATTCCCCAGAACACGGAAATTGAGAAGGCTCTGGAGACTGTGCCCGAGCTCATGGCGATGTACAACGGGCAGCAAGAGATCAAGCAAGTAATAGATGTGGCCAGGAAGCTAGAGGGTGGCGCTCGCCACGCTTCCACTCACGCGGCCGGCGTGGTCATCTCCCGCAATCCTCTTGCCGACCACGTGCCGCTGGCGAAAGCGAGCCGCGGTGAAATTGTCACCCAGTACCAGATGCACATCCTGGAGAAAATCGGCCTCTTGAAGATGGACTTCCTGGGGCTATCCACCCTTACCATCATGCATAGGACGATTGATCTAATCGAGCAGAACCGCGGCATCCATCTGGACCTCGACAAGATCCCGCTCGAAGACCCAAGCATCTACAAGATTCTCTGCGATGGCAACACGGTAGGCATCTTCCAGCTTGAAGGCGGAATGACGAAGCGGATGACTATCGATGTCAAGCCCAACTGCTTCGATGACGTTACCGCCCTCATGGCGCTTATCCGGCCGGGGCCAATGGCGATGGCGCCGGATTACATCCAGCGCAAGCACGGGCAACTGCCCATCGAATACATGCATCCCGACATGGAACCAATCCTCAAGGAGACATACGGCGTCGCTCTCTACCAGGAACAGGTCATGCGCATCGCCAACGTCCTTGCCGGGTATAGCATGAGCGAAGCTGATGCCCTGCGCAAAGCCATGGGCAAGAAATTGCCCGAAGAAATGAAAAAGCAAGGCACTCGTTTCGTCAGCGGCGCAACCGAGAGGGGCATCAAGCCAAAGCTTGCGCAAGAAATATTCGATCTGATCGAACGATTCGCCGGGTATGGGTTCAACAAGGCCCATAGCGCCGCCTATGCCGTGATCGCCTGCCAGACGTCCTATCTGAAAGCCAATTATCCGGTCGAGTACATGACGGCTGTTCTTACTTCGGAGCAATCTAATTCCGAGAAGGTGGCCGTCGCGGTAGCAGAATGCCGCCGGATGGGTATCGAGGTTCTGCAACCCGATGTAAACAAAAGCATGGTCGACTTCACAGTGGAAAGGCGAGAGAAGGGAATTGCCCAGTGGGTCGATTCGGTCCGCTTTGGCATGGCCGCCGTCAAGAACGTGGGCCTCAATGCCATCGAGGCAATCATTAGCGCCCGGGAACAGACCCCGGGTAAAGCCTTCCAATCGCTCGAGCACTTCTGCGAATTAGTGGACTGGCACCAGGTCAACAGGAGAATGGTGGAGAGTCTTATCAAGGCCGGGGCCATGGATTGCCTCGGGGACCGGGCCGAACTCCTGGACAGGCTCGAACAAGCGATCGGCTGCGGGCAGAAGACCCAAAGGGCGCGCGATGCCGGTCAGAGCAGCCTGTTCGACGTCTTCGAGCAGCCCTTGCCAGAGCCTGCCAAGGTGTCCTCTGCCCAGCCCGTTTCCGGCAAGGTCCTGCTTGCTTGGGAGAAGGAGGCGCTAGGCCTCTACGTCTCCGCTCACCCTGTTGCCCATGCTCTCGACTCGCTGTCCGGGGCTAACATCATTAGTATTGCCGATCTCACCCCCGACATGACCGGCCAGCAAGTCTGTGTTGCCGGAATGCTGACCTCGATGAGAAGCATACCTACGAAGAAGGGGCAGACGATGGTCATCGCCACCCTCGAGGACATGGAGGGTACGGTGGAGCTGGTTGCCTTCCCCGAGTGCTACGAGCGAAACAAAGATTTGCTGCAAGAGGACAACGTGGTGACGGCAGAGGCGAAGGTTGATGTTCGTAACGACAGCATACAGCTAATATGCCAGTCGATTCGCGTGATTGGCGCCGAGGAGCCACCACAAGCGGAACCTTCCCGCGCGCCACGTCTTCTTAGTGTCCAGGAAAGCAACAACAGCGCAGCACGCTCGCGGGGGCCTGCTCTAATGAAGTATCTGCTGAAGATCTACCTCACGAATAGCGAAGACCTGAACGAAGATATCCGCAAGATGCAAGAACTAGACAAAATACTGCGCCGCCATCCAGGCGAAAGCTATGTGAACCTGTATGTACCCAATGGTTCGGGATACACCTGTTTGCAGCCGTATGGGCTGGACGTCAGCTACTGCGAGGAACTGGAGGCCGAAATCATCGACCTTCTGGGAACAGAATCACTGCGAGCCGAGCAGTCCCCGGATGATACTCCGGATAATGCCGTCAACGGTAATGGCGGCAATGGCGGTAACGGGCATTACAATGGAAACGGCCGCTCGTACTCGAACGGCCGCGGCAAATAGGCATAACACCATTGTTTAACTCGCAGCTACGGCTTCCTGCACAGGACGAATCCTATAGCTGCAAACCTGGTTCCGCCCCCGCCCCTTGGCAGTGTAGAGCGCCCGGTCCGTCTTCTCCACCAGTTGCTTGGCATCGGTAACCTGGTCCTCATCAAACCCGGCGCAACCGATACTTACGGTTAGAGAGGTCTGCGCTCCTCCACGCCTCTTAAAGGGGTGAGCCTCGATTGTCTGCCGGATCTTCTCGGCCACGAGGTGCGCCGACTCAATTCTGGTCTCAGGGAGGATCAGGCCGAATTCCTCCCCGCCGTACCGGGCCACGACGTCGGACCTCCGGCGGTCACCGCGCAGGATTATGGCAATCTCCTTGAGCGCCAGGTCGCCATATAGATGGCCATAGGCATCGTTATAGGTCTTGAAATGATCGATGTCCAGCATCATCATGGAGAGAGGATGGTGATAGCGCTTTGCCCGCTGCAATTCTTGATCCAGACGTTGCCAGAAGTAGCCATGGTTGTACAGGCTAGTCAGGGCATCGGTAGCCGCCAGCTCCTGCAAGTCGCCGGTCTCTATGCTGTGGAATGTCTCCACTGTTGTCTTCAGGGCCCTGTCAAGCACCACATCCACTCTGGCGTCAACTTCGAATGCTTCCGGGGTGGACACCTTGAGATCGCGCTGGAAAAGACTCATGATTTGCCGGCGTAAGACCGAATAGTCCTCTAATACCTCTGAGATACTGAACCCTTGCTCTTCCCTGAGCTCTGCGAGGTGCCTGGCTTCCCTATTCGCCCCATCGTCCAGCCGGTACTCCATAGCAGGCCCATCTCTCCTCAGGGACTCAGCTATGACATCCAGCAGGAAACCGAGGTTCGCCTTGATTTTGCGGTCCGGCAGCACCTTGTGAATTGTGGTAGCAGGGCTGGTTCGAACCTCATGGATCCAGGCCTCGATGATTTCTTCCTTGTGTGACAGAAGAACATCTGCAGCTACAGGTACTACGGTCATCTCCTTACCTTTACCAACTTTCTAACACAACAGTAACAAAATCGAATTCACTGTCTGCCGGGCAGTTGCACTACCCTCGTCAAGCCCTCACGGCATAATCTGGGATAAACCTACCCGGTCTAGCCGGCTCATGGCTGGGCCAGCGGCACAGAGACCTGGAGGCGACGCGCAGCTTGAACAAGTGTTGACTGAAGTAATGTCGCTGTGTTACGGTACAAGCAACCGCTAACGAGGCAGGCACTACTACCAGCCACTAGGATCATTGTACCACTATGGCCGGCCATTAACAAGCATTGCCTTGCCAATAAGGCTTTTTGATATGGTAGTCGCGTTTTCGGGGGAATCGTCCCAAACCCGCATGCGCAACCAGTCTATCCAGCCAGCATTGAGAACGCACCGACACACGCGGGGGAGACAGGCTGAGTCTTGAAGACCTTAATACGAACAATTAGCGTAATCGTCGCAATAGTCCTCCTTTACTTTGCCTTTCGAAACATATCTTTTCTAGCGGTCATACAGGCGATCTCACAGTCATCCCCGTGGCTACTCCTCCTGGGCCTATTGGCCGGCATGTCGGAGTTTCTCGTGCGTGCGTTGCGCTGGCGCTATCTACTATCGCCGATGCGGACTCTGAGCTATTACAAGCTGATGAAAGCAACCTTGATTGGCTTTGCTGCTGGCAACATCACTGCCAACGCGATAGGGTCTTTCCCAAGGATAACCCCTCTGGTAAGGGACTGCGATGTTGATCGCGACTTTGCTCTGGGCACCATCGGAGCAGAAATTGCCCTCGACCTTTCGGCAATAATTCTCGGGGCCCTGCTCGTATCCTTAGTGTCTCCTGTGTCTTACATTGTTAAGATCGGGGCAATCGGTTTCGCCGCCGCATTGGCTCTGGCCATTACCGTACTACTCCTCTTCTTCCGACGGTCAGCAGATGTCAATCACTTTGTCGCCGGTAAGCGCGTCGTGCCCGATGACGTCAAAGGGCTCAGGCGGGCCACCCTGCAGTTGCTGGTGTTCGCTCGGGACATAGTCAGCGGCATGGTGCTCTCCCTCAGGCACCGCGGAGTACTGTTCAGAGTCGTGCCTCTCACCATCATTGTGTGGGCGCTAGAAAAGATATGTTTCGAAAG
>JAMCWQ010000076.1:0-610 GCA_023480825.1 Chloroflexota bacterium
GCCGGCGGTGATAGCTGCTGGAGCCCTGGCGGCCTGGGCAAAGCCCACGCCCGGCCTCGAAGCCCCGGATGGAAGATGGAAGCGGCTGCTTCAAGGGCTGACGATCATGGTTGCCACGTTCGCCGTTGGCATCAGCCCTTGGCTGGTGCGCGACTGGCTGGTAGCCGGTACTCCTCTGCCGCCCGGCGCTTCCAAGACCATCTTCCTACGGGAGTACAACGATATCTTCAACTATTCCCGCACACTCAACCTGAACTACTATTTAAATATGGCCAATTTCTCTCCAACTTGGGGGCTGAGGCCGCTGATTATGTCCAAGATCTCGGCTTTGGCCAGCAATTTGCTGCTCATCGGCCGGCCCACCTTCTTTGCCCTGGCTCCACTCTTCGTCATCGGGATGCTGTACCGGAACGCCAACCGCCACTCCATCCCCCTTTGGCGAAGGATGGAGTATCTCCCGTTTCTTTGCTACGCAGTCGTTCTCTACCTCGCCATGTCCCTTCTTTTCACTTTTCCCAGCCCGCGGGGAAGCGTGATGCACTCCTCCGGTGGCCTGATTCCCTTCGTGGTCGGCGCGGTCGTCGCCGACCACGAAGGGAATCAGGCCACC
>JAMCWQ010000076.1:620-5195 GCA_023480825.1 Chloroflexota bacterium
ACTTGCACGCCTCTGTTCTACTGTCCATCGGGTTTACGGCCCGCATGTCCTCTACGTGGGACGAGCACTTGGACAAGTACCAGGCTATCGGGCAATGGTTCGAGGACAAGGGATTGGCCTCTCAGACTGTCATGATCGTCGACCCTCCGGGCTACTACTATGCAACCGGCCAGCGTTCGATTGTCCTCTCCAATGATCCCGTCGAGACCGATATCGCCCTTGCCGCAAAGTATGGGGCCAAGTACCTGGTGCTGGAGGAGGCTCGCCCGGACGCGCTGACCGCGCTGTACGAGGAACAAAGCTACCCGGATCTGCTCCTCTAAGATCGGAAGAGCGTCGTGTAGTCACCCAGATTCAGGATGCCCAAATTTACGAAATCCACTACTGATAGGGTAGAATAACGCAGGCAAATGACTAGGTGGCAAGCATGGGCGACCGGATATCGGTCATAGTCGTAAATTGGAATGGCTTGGAGTTCCTTCCCGATTGCCTGTCCTCCCTGGAGCGGCAGGAATACCCCGCGGACGAGATCATCGTCGTGGACAACGGGTCGCGGGATGGGTCCGCGGATTATGTCCGCGAGCATCACCCCGGGGCCATCTTGGTGGAGACCGGCAGGAACCTCGGGTTCGCGGGCGGTGCCAATGCCGGCATCCGGCAAGCCCATGGAGACTTGATTGCCACGATAAACAATGACATGGTGCTAAGCCCCCAATGGATCAAGCAGATGGTTCTGGCCGCCGGCGCTTACCCGGCTTTCGGGATGATCGCCTCCACCATCACCTTCTCCTCCCGGCCGGATATAATTGCCTCCGCTGGAATCGAGGTCCGGAGAGATGGGGTGATCACCGACCGGCTCATCGGGCAGGCATATGGGGAATTGGCAAAGCAGAACCCGTACGAGGTCTTCGGGCCTTCCGCCGGAGCAGCGGTTTATCGCCGTAAGATGCTGGACGATGTTGGGCTGTTCGACGAGAGCTACTTCGCCTATCTGGAAGATGCCGACCTGGCCTGGCGGGCTAGACTGCGGGGCCGGCGATGCTTGCTGATTCCCAACGCATTCGCCACGCACCGCTACTCGGCAACAAGCGGGCAGGAATCGCCGTTCAAGAGCTACCACCTGGCGCGAAACAGGGTGCGGACCATCTTCAAAGACATGCCTGCTCATTCCCTGGTCCGCCATGGGCCGTCCATTCTACTCTATGACATGGGGGCCATAGCCTACGCCCTCGCCACGCACCGGGTCGAGATAATACGCGGGCGGATTGATGCCTTGCGCGAGGCCCCCGCCCTGCTACGCACCCGCACACGGATTCAGAGGGCCAGAAAGATAACCAACGCTGAATTCGAGAGGCTGCTTGCGGCGCCGGCTGGACTGGCCCGCAACTATGGTGATCGAAAGTGGTTGAACAAGCTATTAGTAGAACCCGAACCGGGATTATCCAGGCGCTAAGCCCGAAGATAATACTTCCGGCTCTGGTGTTGGTGACGGGCGTCATGTACCTCAGCGCAGCCGCTGGGCGCGCCGGCCTTGGCTTTCCCCTCGACGACTCCTGGATCCACCAGACCATAGCCCGAAATATCGCCCTCCACGGCGAGTACACCTTCAACCTGCACCAGCCGATGTCCGGTTCCACGGCTCCACTTTGGACCGTGCTCTTAGCAATCGGCTATTTCACGCCCGGCGGCTATCTCTGGTTTACCTATGCCCTCGGGCTGGTCTCGCTGCTGCTCACCGCCTTGGTTGTGTATGAACTGGCCGCTACCTTCTATCCGGCACAGAAGGTTCTAGCTCTGGTTGCGGCCGTATTCTACGTTCTGGAGTGGCGTTCCGGCTGGAGCGCGCTATCGGGGATGGAGACACCGCTGTTCACCTTACTGTGCTGCCTGGCGTTCCTGCTCTATGCCCGTGGCCAATCCCGCCCGGCGCGCTGGATTTGGCCGGCAACCGGTTTGGCGGCGGCGGCCGCCACCTTCCTTCGTCCTGAAGGCCTGGGCATCTTCCTTGTGCTCATCGCCCATAGCCTCTGGCAGGTGTGGTGGCAAAAGCGGGCAGTTGGGCAACCAGCCCCCCTAGCCCCCCTTATCAAGAGGGGAGGTGGACAAGTCCCCCTGATAAGCGGGATAAGGGGGGGGTATCTGTATGGGGAAAGCCCTACCCCCCCTTATCAGGGGGGAACGCTAGAAAGTCCCCCTGATAAGGGGGATTTAGGGGGTTTCGTCCATAGGCAAGGCTTGACCCCCCCCAGCCACCGGCGCGCGCATCGCCATGCGGCCCTACAGGGCGAATCCACGCTGGCGCCGGGGCTTGTTCTAGCAGGATTCCTGATCCTCGCGGGGATCGGCTACGCCGCCTTCAACTACCCACATGTCCGGCACGATCATGCCCACCACCTTCTACGCCAAATCACAATACTACTCACCTAGTCTCGATCTCCAGGTGACCCTAACGTACATATTGATGGCGCCTTGGACGCTGTTCCTCGGTCCCCTCTTGGCACTGACACCCGGCATCGCCTTTGGTCTGGTGATGATCACCCGCCGAATCCGGCGGGCGGCAACTACTCGTCGTGAGGCTCCGGTCACTGTGGGGCAACAGATCACGCCTCGTCTTGACCTGATCCTACTGCCGGCCGTCTGGATGGTGGCGGTCTTCGGTCTCTACGCTATCCGCCTGCCTGTGGCCTACCAGCACGGACGTTACCTAATGCCGTTGATTCCCTTTCTTTGCATCTATGGCTTGCACGGCACGGCAAACATGCTCTCCGGTCTCCGGAAAGTGAAGATGTCCAAAGCTGCGGCGGTGTGGCCCATCTTGATTGCCGCCGCTGCTCTCCTGCTGTGGATTCGTGGTGCAGGAATCTACGGCGATGAGGTAAAATTTATCGACGACGAGCACCTGACCACGGCGGCCTGGCTGCGGGAGAACACCCCATCCAACGCGAAAGTGGCAACGCATGACATCGGGGCCATGGGCTACTTCTCCGGGCGCGAGATTGTGGACATCGCTGGCCTCATCACACCCCAAGCCATCGCCTACACTCGGGACCAGTCGAAGTTGCTGGAATTCGTGCGCAGTCAAGGGGCGGAGTATTTGGCGATCTTCCCGGACTGGTATCCGTCTCTGGCTAAATCAATGGAGCCATATCTGCTCCACCGCGTGCAGGCGGACTACGTAACAGACGCCGGTTTTCAGAACATGAGCATCTACCGCGTCCCGCCGGCGCTAGAAGGACAATAATAGAACAAGATGAATTACGAAGAGGCTCTGGAGTACCTCTACAGCTTTGCCAACACCGAGAAGATGAAGGCCGGGGCGTTCGCCGCCGGCCATTTCCAGCTGGAGCGCATCGAGAGAATTCTCGAGGCGCTGGGCAATCCGCAGCAAGCGTACCCGTCGGTTCTGATAGCCGGCACGAAGGGGAAAGGCTCGACGGCGGTGATGACCGAGGCGGTGCTCAGGCAAGCCGGCTACCGAACCGGGCTCTATACCCAGCCGCACTTGCACACCTTCCGCGAGAGAATCAAGGTGGTGGGCAAGCTTATCGACAAAGACCGCCTGGCCGCGATCACTACTAGGATCAGCCGGTTAGTGGAGCATGGAGATTGGAGCGGCCTAACCACCTACGAACTGGCCACCGCGCTCGCTTTCCAATACTTCAAGGAAGAACAGATCGAGATAGCCGTCCTCGAGGTCGGGCTGGGCGGCCGGCTTGACTCCACAAACGTGGTCACACCGTTGGTATCAGTTATTACCTCCATCAGCCTCGACCACGTGGCCATACTTGGCGGAACGGTCGCCGAGATTGCCAGCGAAAAGGCCGGCATCATTAAGCCGGGCGGCACCATCCTTACCGTGCCGCAGACGCCCGAGGCGCAGCAGGTCATCGAGCAAGCGGCTCACAATGCCGGCGCCCGGCTCTTCACGGTGGGGAAGGACGTACTGATCAGCCAACCGGCGGAGCAGCTCCCTAACCCCCGCGGTGCTTACGGCCAGTGGCTGGCGGTCTCCTTCGCACCGGATTTCCCCCGGGCCGGCGCCGGCCCCGAAACTGTCGATATCTGGATCCCCCTGCTCGGCGCCCACCAGCAGATCAACGCGGCAACCGCCCTCGGCGTGATCCGGCTGATCGGGCCATGCGGCTTTGCAGTTAGCGGCGAGGCGATCCGCAAGGGGCTCGCCTCCGTGGAATGGCCCGCCCGGCTGGAAATCGTGTCCGAGAACCCGCGCATCGTGGTGGATGGGGCACACAATGCCGATTCCGCCCGGAAGCTGGCCGCGGCGCTTCGCAACGAGTTGGGATACCGCCGGCTCATCCTGATCGTCGGCACCTCATCCGACAAAGACATCCCGGGCATCATGGAAGCGCTTGTCCCTCAAGCCGCACTGACTATCGTGACCAAATCCAACCATCCGCGCGCCGCGGCGACGGAGACACTCGCCGCCGAAGCCTCTAAACATTCCACCAACGTGACGCAAGCGGGCGATCCCTCACAAGCCCTCGAGCTTGCGAGGGAGGCAGCGGGACCTGGAGATCTGGTCTGCGCCACCGGTTCTCTCTTCTTGGCCGCCGA
>JAMCWQ010000045.1:0-6590 GCA_023480825.1 Chloroflexota bacterium
CTCATGGGCTGACCTCCTTATATGATGCTGTATGTGGTATGGGATCTCTCCCCTAACCCACGATTCTACAGCAAGGTCAGCCCTTCCATCCTATCTACAGGTTCACTCTTGCCCCCTGTCTACTGGAAACCGGCTACCGGCTACCCGCCTGAGGAGACAAACTCACGCTGTAGATGGATACTTCACCGTTCTCGTATACTCGCGTGAAGAGAGACGACCGCGCCGGATCGAAGGCCCCCAGTTGCCTCTCCAGAGGCCCGTAATAGACGTAGGAGACGCCGAAACTCTTGATCATTGCCCGGCGCCAATCGTCCGAGGTCGCGGGATCGTAGAACTCCCGCACAGCTTTCTCCGTCTCGACGTAGTCGACCGTCTCCACGTTGTGGCCCAGCACAACCCCGTCCCCCGATTGAGCCACCAGATAGTTGCCCGTCTCCAAGCTGGAGAGCACAACATCCCCGTACTTGCTGTTTGTCCGGAGCCAGTCCGCCGCATCAATTTGCCACAATGGGGGGAACACCCACGACGATTTCTGGCCCAACTGTGTAACGCTGCCGCCTATCAGAATTAGGTTGCTGGCAGACATCAGGAGGATGAGAGAAATGAGAGTGAGCGAATAAGCCTGCCTCACTTTCTGTTGGCCCGGCTTGAACAAGCCCCTACGCTCGACCAGGGCCACCAGGCCCAGCGCCGCCAATATCGATAAGGGAACGTGCACTCCCTCGAGTAGCCTCCGCTGGATCGTGACCGGCAAGTAGGCGAGCACAAAAGCGGAGACCACCCAGACGACGAGAAACGAGAGCCTAGTGTCCCTTTCCTTGAGTATCCGGTATCCGGCACAGGCGGCAAATACCCCTAGCAGGCCAAATGCCACCAGCAATTGAGGAGGGGTGGGAGAGGGAAAGATGTTCTGCTTCGACCAATTGGCTAGCACCGGGTTAGCCTGAAAAGCCCAGGCGTTATAGGCAAAGACCGGCAAGCAGATCGCCATCGCCACGGCCAGGAGCTTCAGGTGTTGGAGTAGGACTCGCGCCCTCTCTCGCCTGGCCCCCTGTTGGTCGCCCCAAGCCCAGAGCAACAAAATGTAGGCTCCCAAGGCGACGCCGGCAATAGGAATGCAGTAGGGGTGCACGAGTCCGGACAGAGCCAGCGCCACCCCTGCAGAGATCGACCGCCGGAGGCTGTTCATCTGGAGAGATTGCAGAGCGAAAAGAAAGGCCCAAAACAGCAGGGCCTCGCTTAGAGCCATGTGTGGGAAAGAAAATAGCACAAGGAACGTAAAGGCGTCCGGCACCCAAAAATCAATCGGCATGCTGGTGAAACCAGGTGGGGGCCCAGTCACGAGCAGCAGCCAACCCGCACCGCTCGAAAAACTCAACAGGGCAAAAGCCACCAGTCGCGCCCGCCGGCCGGCCACGAAGTAGCGAATGAAGACATACCCAGACGCGAGCATTGCTGCGCCAAAGACAAGCCTCGCGACATGAAACGTGAGAATGAGTGGCAGCCCGGCCAACGCCGATAGCCGTCCCAGTAGTAGGAACAGTACATTGATGAAGGTCCCTTCATGTGGCTGTGCTGTAAAGGGTAAGTGGAAAAGCCAGTCCCCATGAGCCCCTTGCGCCATCTTTGCGAGGTACGAGTTCATGTCCTGCACGTTATAGACAAAACCGCTGAATGCGGTGCCGGCAGGTGGAAATAGGTAAGCCGCGAGGTACGGCAAGCTGCTGAGCGCCAGCGCCGCCACGGCCATCAGAGCGACCGGTATGACTTCTGACCGTCCCGTCGCACGCATCTCTGTCATTTGGTCACCCGGAATACGGTCACATCGCCGCTCGTGAACGCGGGCGAGACGCCCGCAATGGAATCGGGATGCCTGCCACCTAGCTCGCGCTCGTACTCGCTCCAGAATACATATCGTACCCCCGTTCGATCGAGGAACTGCGCCGCTTCGCCAGCCGTCATGCCCCCACCGTAGAAGGCCTCGACCTGCTCCAGCTTGCTCTCAGAATCGATTGTCTCCATTAGGTGTCCATAGTAGACCGTGTTCCCGGCCCTGGCCGGAATGGTATTGCCCATTTCGCTCGATGCCAGCACCACATCGGCCGGCCTTGTGTTGTCATGAAGCCACTCCATGGCTGCCAGTTCATCCCGGCCGATGTACTCCGGATACTGGTGCTCCGCAACGGTTCCGGTGGCCATAACTACCAGGGCGAGATTGGTCGGCACAAGCATGACAACCGCCACCGCTCCTAGCAGCCGGCGCGGCAGCCTCGGAAACCCAGACAGTCTGGAGAGACCAATCGCCGCCAGAATCACCAAGGGTACCTGAAGTCCTTCAGACAGCCTTCTCTGGAGCGACAGTGGAGCATAGAGAAGAACGGCAGTCACAACCACCCACACTATCAGCAGCAGAATCCGTTCCCGCTCGATTCCCTGACGCGACCGCATGGCAACGACTCCTCCCCAGAATCCGAGAAGGCCCAAAGCGCCATACCCAGATACAAACTCCAAGACCCCGGGCGAGGGTGTCAGGTTCTGGGCCATCCAGGCGGAGAGCACCGGATCAGCTGAAGTGGCCACGACGGCATAACCGGCGGATGCGACAGTCATCACCAAGACAACTGCCAACCCACGGAGGTCGGCCCAAATGTCCCTCGCCCGGTACCACCAGCGAATGATCGTGTAGATGCCGGCTATGAGACACAGGCTGAGGGCCATGAAGGGCTGTAGGAGGGTGAGCACAAGGCCGCAAGAGCCGCTGGCCAACGCGAAACGGGTCCTGCCCGATTCTAGGAACCTGGCCAAGAACAAGAACGAGCCCATCTCTGCCGCCACAGCCAGCGGGAAGTGCGGGTTCACTAAGATCGAATAGAATGCGTTGGACTCCGGTAGCCAGAGATCAGTTGATGGAATCACTGCCAGCATGAAGATCCATCCTTGCCCGGAGGCAAAGCAGAGCAGAAGGTAGGCTATACGCTTTTGCCGCCGACCGGGCAGGAAGAAACCAAGGAATTGATACCCAACAAGGAGCAGAACCAACCCTCCAAATAGTCTGGCTGCATGGTACCCGGCAATCAATGGGATACCTACCAGCGAGCAGAGCCTGCCCAGCGCGAGGTAGAAAGGGAACAGAAAGGCGCCGTTATGCGGCTCCGAAGTGAAAGGTAAGTGGAAGAGCCAGGCACCACTTGCCCCTTCCGCCATCTTGGCCAGGTACGAATTGCCATCCGCCGGGTTGATTATCAGGCCCGTAAACACGGCATCCCGGGGTGCGAGAAGCAAGCCGGCGAGATAGGGCAGTGAGGCCAGCAATAAGACGATGAAGGCCCAGGGCAGCGCCCACAGCAAGCCGTCAATGACGGCCTCCGGCACATCCCGTTTCTCCATTTGGCCTGCTTGCGGTCGCCGGCTATCGCCTCTTTCCGTCTTTTCCATGGTCTGGACCAGTTGCCGCCCTGAATCAGGTAGGGTCGAATCTGGTAGGGTCGACTTTAGTCGAATTGCGCGCAGCGCCAAGAAGCCTCTCATCTCTTTGCTGTCGCTCCTACACCGGGTGTAGGTAGGAATGGCTCAATGTTCCCATGCCTGGCGCTCATCCCTATCTCTTGCGCGTTTCCGGGTCTCAAGGTTCCCAACCTTCCGATGCGGTCTCGGCGGAGCCGGAACGGACTAACAGCTTGGCAAAGGGCGCCCAGGCGGCAACCTCGTTGTCTACGGCCTGGGCTTGCTTGTCAAATCCCAGGCGCCTTAGCAAGCCCGCATACTCACTATACCGGCCGGCCTGCACCGCCATGCGGTCTTGTCCTACCAGTTGGGGCGTCACGTCGATGCCCGGAGCGTTTACACCATACACCAGCGATCCGTAGCTCTCAGCCCATTCATAGGGCCATGAGGGCAATGACGCGCGCAGGGCGGCTGCCGCCTCAAGGTTCTTAGCCTCCTCCAGCCACACTTCCCCAAGCAAGTGGTTGGCTTCCGGAGTGTCATCGATAAAGGCGGCCAATTTGGCGAAGCGCTCCGCTCTTTGCCAGTCACCATTGAGAGCCGACATCTCTCCTTTGGCCGCTATCACCACTGCGGAACCGGGCGACTGCGCCCCGGATTCGGATAACATGACCAAGCCTTGCTCGTTCTCACCCCCATTGCTCAGCGCCACTGCCAACCTCGCCCTCGTATCGGGCGACAGCCCTCCCAGAGCAACTGCTCTCTCGATATCTGCAGGGCTCGCTCCGCCTTCCGGCGCCATCGCCAGCACATAACCGGCATAGACCTCTCCGGCTCGGCTGCCGGAACCCCGTAGCGCCATGCCGAGAATCGCCTGCTCGTTCTGCCTCCGAAACCCGCTCAGGCGCCACCCCCCCGGCTCGAACAGCGACGGATCCAGCTGCACCGCCTTGGAGTAGGCCACCGCCGCTTCCTCCGCTTTGCCGCCAGTCTCGTAGTACGAGCCAAGCCGGTACCAGAACAGAGAGTTTTTCGGCTCGAGCGCTACTGCTCGCTGCATCTCTGTGATCGCCGGTTCCCTGTCGCCAAGCGCCCAATGAACGGCGGCCATATTGGCCACATTCAAGGCGCAATCCGGCTCCCGCTTCATCCCCGTCTCCATGGCCTGTAAGGCTCTGCTCAGATAGCTTCCGGAGCTAGTACTGTCGCCGGCTGCCGATGACATGGCGGAGAGCCAGGCGTACGCTACGCCGCGTTGGAACTGGTAGATGCTCATCGCGGGATCCAGCGAGGCCGCCCGGTCGAACATCGTGGCCGCCCGATCCCAGTCGCCGGCTCGGCCAGCGCCTACACCTTCTTCGTAGAAATAGCGGGCGTATGCCTCGTATCCCGTGAAACATGCCACTGCAACGCCAAGCACAACCACAGACGTTATAAGGACACCATGAAGAGTGAATGCCCGTCTGGCGGGAAGAGTGAATGCCCGCCTGACGGGAAGAGTGAATGCCCCCCTGACAAGGGGGGTAGGGGGGTTAGCTTCCCCTCCCGCAGACAAACTCGACAAAGAGAATGCGTGCGAGGCCCTATGGCGGCTCATTATCATCGCCGCGATTACGATCGCCGGAACCATAATGGCCGGAATAGCCGTCAGATCGTCTACCATGTTGTGGGCTGCTAACCCCAACAACGCCGAAATTCCCGCCGCCGCCCATACCCGCTCCCGCTTGGAACCGTGGTTGGCGTAGTAGCGGAGTCCCTGCCATACCACTGCCGCCACCATGGCCACGGCTGCCAGCACCGCGCCAACTCCGGATTCCGCGAACAAGTTGAGCAGGGCATTATGGGCGTGCGGCATTAGATCGGATAGGCCGTTGACCTCGGCCAGATGAGGCAGCAGCGCCAGCGGGAAGGTACCCGGCCCCTCGCCACACAGGGGATGAGCCAGTCCCGACTGCCATGCCACCTGCCACATTTCCAGCCGCAATGATATCGTGCCCGTGCGTCCCGGCCAACATGCCAGCACTCCCACGAGGCTCGCAACAATGAGCAATAGTCCGACAACTGCAGCGGCGATCTTCCCGGGCGGTACTCTGCGCAACGTATTACGGGACGCCGGACCGGTTGATTCTTGTTTAGGGTGGAAGAGTGCTGGCACATAACGCGGCAGCGCCAGGAGAGCGGCCAGGCACATCACACCAATCGCAATGCCCAGCCATCCTCCACGAGAGGAAGTGAAGAACGACACCACGCCCACGCAACCGGCCAACAAAATTGCAGCTACGCGCCCCAGAGACCGCTTTTCATTTATCATCGTGGCCAGGAGCAAGGGAGCAGCCAGCACCAGATAACCGGCCAGGACGTTTGGGTTCCACATGGTGGCAAAAAGCCGGAAACCGGCCGGCGGTATCGCCCCATACTCCGCCGCCAAAGAAGTCCAGGACACGGAATGCCCCAAGAAGGGAGTAAGGCCGAAGTACCAGCCGGCGACCTCGGCCAGTCCGAGGACCACAACCAGCATCCCTGCGGACAGAAGCGCTTTCCAGAACCATTCCTCCCTCCAGCCCCTGCGGCGCAGGTCCACGAACAGATAATAGGACAAGGCGAAGCTGCCAAGTAAGACTGCCCTGTCCAGACTCAGTCGTGGCTCTCTGGATAGAGCCGTCGATAGGGTGAGAAAAAGCAGCATGAAGACAAGCGGTACGTCCAGGCTCGTCCGGGGCAACCCCTCTCCACGTCTCAGCTTCCACACCAGCCAGCCGCCCAGAACCGCAAAGGTTGCGACACGGGCAACAACATGCAAGCTGAAGATGGCAGAGCTATAACCCGTTCCGCCGAGTACGACCAGGTAGCAGAAAGCCAGGCTGAGAAGAGCAGGCCGAATACGGCCGCCCCGTTCAGCAGGTTGACCAGGGAACCCTGCCGCAGCCAGTTGCTGCATCTCCAACTCCATCAGGCGCCCATGACGTCTTTCCCGCGAAGGAGTAACTCACTGTAACCATTCTAATGAGGGCTCAAGCCAAGGGGAATAGTAACTTGGTACTAGAAGTGCTTAACAGAGGTAACCAATCAAAGCCGGACTCCGGTTGCGCGCCCCTTAGCGGCCGGAGCCCAATTGCGCCGCAAAGGACCGAAGCGTCATTCCTCCC
>JAMCWQ010000045.1:6600-23270 GCA_023480825.1 Chloroflexota bacterium
GCGGAACGGGTTATAGCTCGCGCTCGCGATGCCACGATCTGTAGTGACAGCCGCCACGTAACCGTTACTCTCGAGCAAATGTACGGTCGAAGCGTTGTACCGGCCGGAAGGATAACAGTAGAAATCGACCCGCTTGCCAGTGTGAGTTTCAATCTGCTCTTTGGAGAGCCGCATCTGTTCCGCGGCTCCCGAAGCTGACAATCTGGTCAGGTCCAGGTGAATCACACCATGGGCTTCCATTTCCATCCCGGCGTCGCTCATGGCCTTGACCTGGTCCCAACTCAAGTACCCGGGTGAGCCAACTAGCCCGGAAAGGACGAAGAAGGTCGCAGTGCAGCCGCGTTGGCGCAAGGCCGGGAAAACCAGGGAATAAGCGTCTTCATACCCATCGTCAAACGTGAGAATCACCGGCTTTGCAGGTAAGCTCTTCTTCCCCGCTGACGCATCCAGGAGGTCCTGTAGACCAACGGTCGTGTATCTCTGGGAGACCAGGTAATCAAGCTCTTGCAGGAAACTGTACGGCAGCACTGTCAGCCCGCGTTCAATGCTGTTTGCATTGGCTGGCAAGAGCCGCACATGGTGGTACATCAATATGGGAACTCCGACGGGAGTCTCCGGAGGAACCTGCCCGGCAGATTGCCCGCCGGTAGCCGCGGGCACAAGCAATTCCTGGCCTACGAAAATGAGATCCGGATTGGCAATATGATTCAACCTGGCCAGTTCCTCGACCGTCACCCCGAACCTACTGGCAATGCCCAACAGTGTATCTCCTGGCTTTACAAGGCAAGTCATGGGGATTGCTGACGCCGCCGGTTCAGGCGACGGCGAGGCGGTTGCCGGCGCTGCCAGAGCAGGCGTGGCCGCCGCGGCCGCGACTGGGCTTGCCGCTGCCGTCCCTCCGTTGCCTTTTGGCTCAGCAACCGAACGGCCGGTCGGCGCTATCTGGTGCGCGGGAGCGCCTTGAACTATCCTCGAGGCGCCCGCCGGCTCAGTAGTCCCGTTGTATTCTGCCAAGCACGCTGGAAGGCCCGCCAAGAGGACGAAGAGCACCACCCCTGTTAGCACAACTGTCTTCGTTATCTACCGCTCCTTCCGGAACTCCTGGTAGATCACTGCAGAGCCGGGCGAATAACGACTAGTAGGTACAGCCCACAAGTGATACCAAAAGCTGGCTCACACTGCATGGTGCGAGCATCATGAAGGCAAGATAGCATCTTCCGTGCCTGGGCGATTTTCAGTCCGTTGGAAGACCGGCCATCTATTCGCTGTTTCCACTGATCACAAGATGTGAGCAATAGCTCCCATGACTCTTGGGGGGTTGACAAGTCTGCTGATGGATGGTATCCTGCCGAAAACGCCGGGCAGCCCAACCTGAACCGACGAGGTGATCCAATGCAGCAAGCGTCACAGCACCCTGTGAGTCCCTCGGAGGCAAGCGACACAGCAAACCCAAGGCGAGACCCCGCTGAGCGCTTCTCCGAACCAGCGAGCCAGCTGATTAGACCACAGCGGTTTGTTTCCAAGACCGCGCCAGGCACGGCACAGCGCCGTGTGCTGGCGAGTCTCAAATCCTACCGGTCCGCAGCACAGAGAGAGCCTAAGTTTCGTCGCCTTGTTCCGCGCCTTCTCGTAGCCACCTTCTTGATCGCCGCCCTAGCGCTGTTCGGCATCTGGTCGCTAAATAGTGGCGGTGACACCAAAGTGGCTTCGCAGGTGATATCTGGCAAAACGAAGCCTTCGGCAACCAACTCTCCGGCTCCTACCGCCGCAGCGTCTGAAGCCGGCCCAGCCGTCACCAGCGCCGCGCGTTCCGCCAGCTCGCGTGGCGGCCGGCAACGGGTGCCCTATGTACCTGCGGAAACCCAGCCCAGTGGGACCGGGCAAGACGCCGGGACAGAGGTTGCCTCCACCGGCATGGAGTGGCCTGGCCTTACAGGTTTGGCCCTACAGCGCGCAGCGTCGAGTCCATTGCCAGTGCCTGTTGGAGCCACCCCCGCTACCTTGAGCCAAGTCGTCACCTCGACGGATCTGCTTGAGGAGCAGAAGGTTGCGACAACTTATACAGTGCAAGACGGTGATACGATCTGGGATATAGCCGCGGCAAATGGCGTATCGGTCGACCTCATACTCTCGGCAAACAACATCGGCCCGGATGACATCCTCCCCCTCGGGCGGGAGTTGACGATTCCCATACAGGGACAATCACAGCCAACGGCCAGCCCGACCCCTGAGGCACAGCCCACTCCGTCCCCTACCGCGCAACAGCAACAAACGACTAAAACCTATGTAGTGCAACCCGGGGACACCATTTGGAGCATCGCTGCAGACAACGGCGTATCCGTAGATGCTCTATTGGCAGCCAACAGCATGTCCGAGGACGACATTCTCGCCTTGGGGCGTGAACTGACGATTCCCACAGAAGTAGAGGCGCAACCCTCGGTGAGCCCCACCCAGCCAGCAAGCCCCACTCCAACGGCCCAGCCAAGCCCTACTCCGGCGCCCCAAGGGGGGCATGACATAAAGACCTACGTGGTGCAGCCAGGGGACACGCTTTCCGGGATCGCCGCTGCCAACGGAGTGTCAGTTGAGACGATACTCTGGGCCAACAATCTCACCGAGGACGCTATGCTGAGAGTTGGCCAAGAACTGATTGTTCCGCCAACCGATGGAGTAATTTACACTGTTCAAGAAGGGGACACGCTTCAAGGCATCGCCCAAGAATTCGGTGTAGACGCTCAGACCATCGCTGATAGTGTGGGTGTACAACGGCATAGCCGATCCATCAATGATCAGCGCCGGCATGAAGTTGGTGATTCCCGGTGGCAAGCCAGCGGGTCCGGCGGCATCCGAGCCGGCGGGCCAGTCGGCACCAAGCCCTGAGTCTTCTCAGACTCCGGAGCCACAACCGGCCGTGGCTGCTGCGCCTGAAAGCACACCCGAGCCCGCTCCAGCACCCGAGGCGACCCCGGCCCCGCAGCCTACGCCTGAAGAGACTCCCGCACCCGAGCCAACTGCAACGCCCACTCCAGAGCCGACGGCAGCGCCTGCTCCCACCGACGGGTCGGCGGGAGAGAAGATCGTGGAGATCGCCAAGCGCTACATCGGGACCCCTTACGTTTGGGGCGGCACGACGCCGGCCGGCTTTGATTGCAGCGGCTTCGTCTATTATGTCTACAAGCAGGCTGGAGTACCGATACCCCGTGACATCTATGGACAGCTAGCTGCAGGCCGCAGGATAGACCGGAACAACCTGATGCCGGGCGACATAGTCTTCTTCCAGAATACGTACAAGGCCGGGCTCTCGCACGTGGGCATCTACGTTGGGGGCGGGAACTTCATCGAGGCAGTGACTTTCGGTGTCCCGCTGAAGATCAGCGCACTCTGGAGCAGCTACTACGCCGCCCATTATTATGGAGCCTGTCGGCCGTGGTAAGGACCACTTAGGACGAGTGAAATGCCTTGAAAAAGGGCCCCGGCGGTGCCGGGGCCCTTTCATTGCCGGCCCCAGGGCGGCTTCAGATGCATTCGCCGCACAGACGCGCTATAATGTGCCCGGCCGGAAAGCGGTGGCATTTGACCATTTACGCCACCACCACGTATGATGGGAACATCTTCGGCAGCTAGCCGGCCATTCCTTGAGGAGGCACCTAGCAAGCAGCCGCGTGATTGACGGCCGCAACGTTGCGAATTCGACTAGGAGATGCGCATTTGAAAGGACTGATTCTTAGCGGCGGCAAGGGAACAAGGCTACGCCCGATCACCTACACCAGCGCCAAGCAGTTGGTGCCTATTGCCAATAAACCCGTGCTCTTCTACGCTATCGAGAACCTTGTGGATGCGGGAATAACCGACCTCGGCATTATCGTCGGGGACACCAAGGAAGAAGTGAAAGCCGCCGTTGGCGATGGGTCCCATTGGGGAGCAAAGGTCACCTATATCGAGCAGGACCAACCATTAGGACTTGCTCATGCCATCAAGGTAGCTCGCGGGTTTCTCGGCGATGATCGCTTCGTGATGTTCCTTGGCGACAACTTTATTCAGGAGAGCATCTCCCCGCTGGTGAACCGCTTCGAGGTCGACGGCCTGAACTGTCAGATCCTTCTCACGAGCGTGCCAAACCCCGAGGAGTGCGGAGTGGTAGAGATCGAGAACGGCCGCGTTATCCGCCTTGTAGAAAAACCCAAGGAGCCCAAGAGCGATCTGGTGGCAATCGGCATCTACATGTTCGACCACCACGTCTTCGATGCCATCGAGCGAATCAAACCGTCGTGGCGCGGCGAACTGGAGATCACGGATACGATCCAGCAGTTGATCGACGCCGGGCTGAAGGTGGGCCACTACATCCTCAAAGGGTGGTGGGTGGATACCGGCAAGATGAGCGACATCCTCGAAGCCAACCGCCTGCTGCTGGAAGACATGAGCTACTCTATACAAGGCCACGTCGATGGCGAATCGAAGGTGTTCGGAAAAGTGGTCATCGAAAAAGGCGCCGAGGTTGTCAACAGCGTAATACGTGGTCCCGCCATCATCGGTGAGAACACGATAATCATGAACTCTTTTGTGGGACCGTTTACCTCTATCCATTTCGGCTGCACGGTCACCAATAGCGAAATTGAACACAGCATTGTGCTGGAGAATAGCCAGATACTGGACATCGAAGGGCGGATCGAGGACAGCCTGATCGGCCGCAATGTGGAAATCACGAAGTCCCCTATCAAGCCCAAGGCCTTCAAATTGATGCTTGGCGACAACAGCAAAGTCGGAATTCTCTAACCCGGAGGTTTTCTTGAAGCGAGTTCTCATTACTGGCGGAGCCGGATTCATCGGCAGCAACTACGCTCACTACGTGCTCGGCGAGCACCCGCACTATGAAGCCGTCATCCTGGACAAGCTGACCTATGCCGGGAACATGGACAATCTAAAGGACCTAAGCGACAATCCCCGTTACCGCTTCATCAAAGGTGATATCTGCGACCCGGAAGTGGTGAACGAGGCGATGAGCGGCTGCAACTACGTCGTCAACTTCGCCGCTGAGACGCACGTCGACCGCAGCATCGTGGACCCGGGAAGCTTTATCACCACGGATGTCTACGGAACACACGTGTTGCTAGAAGCGGCGCGGCGCTTCGGCGTCGAACGGTTCCTCCAGGTCAGCACTGACGAAGTATACGGTAGTGTGCTGGAAGGCTTCTCCAATGAGCAGGACTCTCTCCACCCCAGCAGCCCCTACTCGGCCAGCAAGGCGGGGGGCGAGCTGATGGCCAGAGCCTACCACACTACTTACGGCCTGCCCGTGGTCATTACCCGCGGCTCCAACACCTACGGGCCCTACCAATACCCGGAGAAGCTGATCCCTCTCTTTGTCACTAATGCCTTGGACGAAGTGCCTCTGCCGGTATATGGAGATGGCCTCAACAGGCGGGACTGGATCTACGTTCTCGACCATTGCGCTGGGATTGACTTCGTGCTCCACAACGGCGAGGCTGGTGAGATCTATAACGTTGGCGGCGGCAACGAGCACACCAACATGGAGATCACGCGACTGATTCTCGAGTTGCTGGAAAAGTCTTCTGACTTGATTACCTACGTCAAAGACAGGCCCGGACATGACCGGCGCTACGCCCTCGATTGCGGCAAGCTGCAGGCGCTTGGCTGGTCTCCCGCCCATAGCTTCCAGAATGCCATGGCGGAAACGGTCAAATGGTACCTGGACAACCGCTGGTGGTGGGAGAAGATCAAATCCGGCGAGTACGCTCGCTACTACGAGCAAATGTATGGCGGGCGCTAGCTTCGGCGGTGCGCGATAAAAAACGAGCCTACAATACCATTGACAACCAGCGCAGGCTCGCATATATTGTTGTTGGCGGCTTCCCCCCAGCCACTCAGCATCTCATTTTCAAGGGTCTATATCTCTTTGCGATAGTCATCGGGACACGGTTTAGGCACTAGGACTGGTGGCGCCACACCTGCACTTATCCGGAACCGGACTCCTCGTCGGATCCGAAGGGAGGTGATTCATTTGGACTCCAGCTAACCATCGTTGCGCCCTGTTCGTTTCACTTGGTCGTCTCCGCATCTTCCACTTTTCATCGTCAATTGATCTGATTAGCCGTGCACACTGGCAATGATTGGAGGCGTAAAGATGAGTGACGCAGCAGTTCCACGACCGGCAGGCGTGGAAGGAGTATTTGTCCGGCGCTCTTCAGGATTGACCAGGTTGGTCAGTCCCCTGGATGCTCTGATGTTCTCTAGTATGAACCCCGGGCTCACGAACAACTTCATCTTCATGATGTGGGCCATGTACCTCTATCCCGGCGTCAACTACCCCATCGCCATAATTTTCGTTCTGTTGATGCTGCCGATATCCATCCTCTATTGGTTCTTCTCCATGGCCATGCCCCGGTCCGGCGGCGAGTACATCTATATTACCCGTACCTTACATCCAGCCATCGGATTTATGGGTAGTGCCGTCATCACCCTTCTAGTGGGTACCACACTAGGCCTAAACACGGACTGGGCCACCTTATACGGGCTCGCCGGAGGATTCGCCGGCATTGCCCTCCAGCCAGGTCACCAATGGGCCGTCGGCGTATCTGACTTCTTCTACTCACAATGGGGACGGACAATCGTAGGCACCATTTCGATGGTCATGCTGGCCTACCTCTGGATCAGAGGCACGAAATGGGTCATGCGGTACTCCTGGGCAGTCGTGGCCATCACGGCAGTGGGCCTCATTTGGGCTCTCATAGAAGTGATAGCCGCCGGCGGGCAGGCCGGGTTCATCGCCGGTTGGAACGCGCTCAGTGATGTCAGCTACAACGATGTATTGAAAATGGCATCTGACAAAGGCTTTGTAATCAGCTACCTCGCTATGCCGACGTTGATGGCAGGCTTGACGTACGCCGCGTTGAACACCCTCGGCTGGACCTTCTCGTCCAATATCGCCGGTGAGATCAGGGACGTGCGCAAGTCCCAGTTCTTCGCCCTCGTCGGCGCTCTGTTGGTGCTCATGGTCTCCTGGATCTTCGGCTCCCAGTTGCTCTACTCCGCCATCGGCGGCGACTTCATGAGCGCCATGAACCAGATACTGCACAGTGCCCCGGAATCCTACCCGGCCATCATGAAGGGGCAAGAGCCGATCTTCACCTTGTTGCTCGGCTTCATGACCAACAATGTGCCCTTCCTAATGTTCTTCCTCTTCATGTTCTGGATCTCCACGTGGGCAACGCCGGTCGGCATGGGCTACGGGTGCTTGCGCAACATCTTCGCCTGGTCCTTCGACCGCATCCTCCCGGCCAGGTTCGCCGAGCTGGACAAACGGTACCATTCCCCGGTGCTGACGATTATCGTCTACTGCACCATCGGCGAGATCTTCCTCAATCTCTACATCTGGCACTCGCAGTTCATGGCCTTTGGCGCCTACTGGGTGATGGCTTTCTTTGTCATCTGGATTCTACTTGGCATCACCGGCGTGCTCTTCCCCTTGAGGCGAAAGAACATGTTCGACATGGCCGCACCTCTGGTCAAGGCCAAGTTCCTTGGCGTACCGGTCATCGCCATCATGGGTGGCTACACGGCGATACTCTGCGTAGCGGTGGAGATCTTCATCCTCCAGCCCTTCTTGCAGGGGTTGACCCCATGGACGGAGCTGATCACGGTCTCGATCATGTTCATAGTGCCCTTGATAGGCTACTACGTCTCCAAAGCCTACCGGGCTCACAGCGCCGTACCGCTGGATGCTCAGTTCACCCAGATTCCGCCTGAATAGGCACGCTGACTAGAGAGGCCCGCTTTCCGCGGGTCGGAAGGAACAGAGCAAGGGCCAAGGGGCAAGGGTTTATCCCTTTCCTTGGCCCTTAAGCATTCAGCGGAGGCGGCGCACCACTTCCAGCAGGCACTCCGGGGGATCACCTTTGAAAACGAAGCTGTCGGCGCCGGAGAGCAGCGCTGCTTCGCGAGCCTCCGGCCGGCTGCTGAGTGCCACCACATGAAGGTTTGGGAATCGCGAGTGCAATGTGGGGAGGAGACCAAAGGCCTGATGGTCCGGCAGCTCCCAGTCAAGAATCAGCAAGTTGGAATCTAGCGTTTCCGCCTGCTCCAAGAGCCGCTGATGATCGGTCGCCTCGCCCACCACAGTGAGACCCGGCTCCTGCTCCAGAAGCAAACGAAGCGCAGAAAGCACTTCCGGCTGATCGTCTCCCAGCAGGACACGGATACTGTGGGCATAGCCCAGGGAACTTGAGTCTGCTTCCTTCATGAGGTAATTATGCCTGAGAAGATGAATCACTGCCCTGGACGGTAGTAGAGTAAGTCACCTGGCCGGTTGGCCAGGTAATTCTCTAGCCAACCGGCCAGGTAGAGGGCGCACTTTCGTGCCGGTGATTAAGAGGGCCGGCCTTGGTGAATGGGGCAGGAGAAGCCGGGGACGAGCCCCGGCGCTACGTTTGTGCCCTTCTAATGCGGTATTGGTGGGGCGGTTCGTGAACCGCCCGCCGGAAGCGACAAACACTTCGGACACGGCACGCCGTATCCCTACACCATTCTTTCCCGGTTCTCTGCCGTCCCGGCGGCCGGCGGCCCGACAAGCCGGGCCCTACAGAGTTTTTGGCACTTAGTTCTGGCCACTGCCTACTGTCCGCTGGCGCCTAATTCCTCACTTCTCTTCGTCCCAGACACCCCACCAGGCCTTCTTCAGCTCGTCCCAGCACTCGCTAGCCGGGACGTCCGAACTCGGCTGGAACCGGCAACCAGGGAAGCTGTTGGCTGGCAGGGTGTAGGTGCCGCGCTTCACAAGGCAGCCGATGTTTTCCCGGTAGACCTCGTCCACCTGCTCGTGCCGCCAAGGATCCTGCTCCAACCACAGGTTCTTCGGGTGAATCGGCTGCTCGTACATCCTCTTGAATAACTCGACCCGCAGGTCCTTCAGCCAGTTGCTGTTCAGGTTCATCGTCCGGTACTGCCGCAGCGCCTCGATGTCGAAGATGGCCGCAACCATGGTGTTGTTGCCGGAGGCCGAGTAGGACATGATATTGCCCTGGTAGTCCACAATGTGGGCATTCCCGCCGGCTATGTCGATCGGATGCCTGGACATGGCATGCAGGTAGACCGGGCCGGCGTTGGGGCAGAGCATGTAGACGGTGTTGAAATTGGCGTGGCCGCGGTTCTGCACCATCCAACCACCGCCACCAGGGTAAGAGTTGCCGGTCATCGGCATCGCCTCACTCGGGCGGTACACCACTTCGGCTCCATTGAAGGTCAGCGCCCGCACCACTTCCGGATACTCGCCATCGCTGCAGCAGATGGTGCCAATATTGCCGATATCGTCGGTCTTCAGAACGGGGTAGAAGGCTTCGATTCCATCCCCATACAGCTCCACCCAGCGGTCGTAGACGTCGTGAGGAGTGCAAGAGCGCTCCCGGCACCAAATATGATTCTTGGCCGCTTTGTGCACCACCTCGCCTTTAGGAGAAATGATGAACAGTGTATTGAAGAACCGGTCCGGCATCACCTCCGGCCAGCGGGCCTTGCACTGGGCGATGATATAAGTGTCATAGAGCTTCGCCAGGCGCCCCAGGTACTCCGTCTCCTCCCCGGGAATATCGATGAACAACTCCTTGGCCGCCAGCACATGCGGGAGATCGAAAATCTCGTCGGTGAATCCGGTAAGGGCCCCTTCCGCCAGTGCGATGATCTTCACCGGCATATTTATGTTAACCATGGAAACGGCGGCGTGAATGGCATCCTCGATGGTTTCCAGGTTGCGGATGATATGCTTTCGCTCCGCTATGCCATGAATAACCGTGGACAGCCCGATAGCCATGTACGGTGCAATCGGCTTCCTCTCAGTTTCGGACATCTATAGACTCCTTCCCACTAAAAACAATGATATTGGCAGCGGGATTATAGCACTTCCCGTCATCGCAGAGAGCCAACGCTGATGGCTCGAAGTCTGCCCGGCCAGCCGTTGTCTTTCCCCCCGTGTACGGGGGGACCAAAAGTGGGATGCTGGTCGGGCCCCGTTATCTAGGCCCACCATCCCCACCCCATCCCTCCCCGAACGCAGGGAGGGAGCTACTACTCCACAATCTGCGACAACTCGATGGAGATACCGTCGGGGTCCAAGACATAGACCGAGTAGCTGACCAACTTGCCGTTCAGCCGGGCCTCTTGCACCTCAGATTTGGATGCGATCCCTCTAGCCGTCAACTCATCGTAGATCCGGTGTACGTCGTCGACCTGGAAGCAGATATGAGCATGCCCCACGTCCCAGACCCGGCGGTCCATCGGCCGGCCTTCGGGGTAGGTATACTCCTCTAGCTCGATCTTCTCCCCGCCGGCATCAAGGTACACTATGCGATACACCGCTCCCGGCTGGCCGTAGTGTCCCACGATCCTTGCGGCCCATTCTTCATCGGCGGAGATAGCCGCTTCGCCAATGACCTGGAACCCCAGAATGTCCCGGTAGAACTCCAGCGACCGCTCCATATTCGACACCGTGAAACCAAAATGATCGACGTCTGTCCTAGAGATCATGATCCTACTCCCGTAACGTCAACTCAAGACCATGGGCTGCCCGTTGGTGGGCTTACACCGGACATAAGCGCTACGGCACCCGCTCGGTTAGATCCAACAATGGGCTTAAGCCCATTGTTTCGCCATTCCCCCTTTGTGGGGTTAGGGGGATAGGAGGCGGAACGACGGCATTTATGGGGCGATATGCGCCAAGACCTCCTGGAGATGTCAGAGCCATACCCCACCGGCAATGCCGCTCGCGGCCGGCCTATTCGGGCCATCGTTCGGGCGGTTCATCCTTCCGTGAAGGACACCCTACGTTACCTTTAACGCCCCTTGTCAGCCCTTATCAGGAGGACGCCGGAACCCGCCACGGCGGACCCAGGCTGTCCAGCCCGGGCCCACCGGCATTAGTCCAACTATAGCCCCTTCTTGACCCAAGCCCTCCAGGTGGTTGCGATGTTTTTCACATCGTGAAGCAGAGCTTCGTCCATCTTGGGTATCGAGCTGTTGTGAGGCGCCGATTTGATCACCTCAGGATTGGAATAGGCCTCGCTGGAGACTCGCTCGATTATCGCGGCGTACTCGTCGAGGTCCGCTTTGGAGTAGGACTCCGTCGGCTCGAGGGTGAAAGGCTCCGGCACAATCCACGGCTCGTGGCTGGTGAAGTAGCTATTCACGCCGAAATCGACTACCCGGTTGTCCACGTCCTCGGTCCCAATCCCGGTCTCCTTCTTGAGGTTTTCCCAGCTATACCGTACCTCCTGTAACCGGTACTTGCCTTCCGCATAAGGAGCCGAGACTCCCCGGACCTTCAGGAGCTTGCTTGCCAGATAGTTGTTGTTGAGAACAGCTGTGCGGGCGGCTCTCAGTATCCCCTCCGGACCAAGGCTCATCGCCCAGGCGTACGACCGCAAAACCACCTGCATATTCCCCAAGAAAGCCCTCACCTTCCCAATGCTGTCCGGCATGTCATAGTCTAGATAGTACTTCTTCCCGTCGAACTGCACCGTCGGCAACGGAAGGAAACGAGCGAACTCCTGTCTCACGGCGACCGCGCTGCAACCCGGTCCCATACCGCCATGCGGCGAGGAGAAGGTCTTGTGCAGATTGAACTGCGCCAGATCGAAGCCAGCCTCTCTGGCCCGGGCGATGCCCAGCACGCCATTGGCATTCGCCTGATCGTAGGCGCACACCCCTCCCACCGAGTGCACGGCATCCGTATACTCGCGTACGCGAGGATTATAGATACCGGTGTCCTCCGGGTTCGTCATCATTAGGCCCGCGGTATGCTCGGACAGGGCAGCCTTGAGGGCGTCCAAGTCAGGATACCCGCTGGGGTCCGGGTAAAGCGTGATAATCTTGTAGCCGCTGACGTGTGGCGTGGCGGCATTCACCGGATGGGAGAAGATGGTGGTAATGACCTCATTCCTCTTCTCAGCCTCTCCCCTTGACTTATGATAAGCCCGGATGATAGAGGCGTTGGTGAAAACGCCCTGTGCGCCCCCTCCACCTTGGAACACAAAGGCGTCCATTCCCGAGACTTCCTTGATGATCTGTCCAAAGTTGTAGATTATTTCCAGCATGCCTTGGACTGCTTCTTCATCTTCCAAGGGATGGATATCAGACATCCCCGGCAACCGCACCAGTTGCTCGTTTACCTTGGGGCTGTACTTCATGGTGCAAGTGCCTAGTCCGAGATCGATGTTGACATCGCATCCCATCACCTCTTGAGATAGGCGCATGTAGTGGCGAAGGACATGGGGCTGCGAAATCTCCGGAAGTTTTGGCGGTTCCTTACGGCGCATTCCCGCTGGCACCTTGGCCATGGGATCGCCGACAACTGACTTTATCCCTTCTTCAAGTTGTGGTGGAAGGACTCCCCTCTCTCCCTTGGTTCCCATCTCCATGATAAGGGGTTCGTTCCATCGCATACCGTGGAAGTTCTCTCTGAGCAATTTGCTTCCGTCTTTCACTTCACCACCTCCTGCAGAGACTCCGCCAACTTATCGATATCGTCTTTGGAGATGACCTCGGTTACGCAGTAGAGGGCGCTTTGGCCGAACTGCGGATACTCTTTGGACAAGTCCTTGCCGCCGAAGATCCCCTTGCCCAGCAGCGCCTTGTTGATCTCCTTGACAGTCTTGCCGGCGCCGTCGAAGTTGACGACGAACTCCTTGAACGGAGTGCCGGCCAACGGCATGGTCACGCCCTTAACACCGGCCAGTTTCCCCATCGCGTACTGCGCCTTTGAGATTATCGTCTCGCCTACTTCCCGCATGCCCTGCGGTCCCATGAGGGCGAGATAGACGCCGGCGGTCAGGACCCAGAGGGCCGTCGTCGTGCCGGTGAAGTCCTTGGCCTGGTCCCGTTGTACGTAGGAGGTGTTCTCCCACTGTGCCCAGCCATAGCCCCATTCGCCTTCGCATTGCGTCTTGGTGATGGCGACGAGGAAGCTCGGAGATTGCTCTAGATACTCTACTTCATCCCGGCTGGCCACGAAGCCGGAAAGGCCACCGCCATATTGCATGTGCATTCCCAGGGGCTGCAACTCGCCACAGACGATGTCCGCCCCGTAATCGCTAGGCGGGGCCAGCACGCCCAAGGAAATCGTGTCCACACCTACCACGCTCTGTGCCCCGTTCTCGTGGGCTATCCTCGAGATCTCAGCGCCATTGGCTTCAATGACGCCAAGATAGCTGGGGTTCTCAAAGTAGACGCAAGCGGTCTTTGCCGAGATCTTGCTCTTCAGGTCGTTCAAGTCCATTAGGCCGGTCTTAGGGTCGAATTCCACCGGCACGATGTCCACCGCCGCCCGGCAGAAGTTGTTCATCTGCATCTTCTTGTCGGGGTTGAGGTTCCTGGGGACGAGGACCTCTTTGCGGCCCGCAATTCTCGCCGCCATGAGCAAAGAGCTACCGGCGGCCGTCGACCAGTCATACGTAGGGAAGCTGATTGCATCCATGCCGATGAGTTCGCCAATCATGCTCTGCGCTTCGAAGGTTGCCTGGTACTTCCCATGATCCGTGTAGGCATGGCCGGCGTAGGCTGTCACAAACTCACCCCGGCCATTGATCTCGTCGCACACCGCCGGAACGAAATGTTGCCAGCAGCCGGCGCCAAGGAAGTTCACGTAGTCGTTGCAGTTCTTGTTTTTTGCCAGCAAGCCCTCGATGTGTTTCCGAAGGTCGAATTCCGACACGAACGGCGCCGGAATATCTAGCTTCCGGTGCAGTCTCAGGTCGTCGGGGACCTCCCGGTAGAGATCGACGTCCGAGCCGACGCCGATTGTTTTGAGCATCTCCTCCCTTACCTCGGGTGCGGAGTTGGGGATGTACGGGTGAACGAATGGTTTCTCCTCTGTGGACATCTTTATCCTCCTCTGTTTCTACTCCCTTTCGCCATTGCCATTCCTGATCATCTGTCTTGGTCTCTAGCCTCCTCGTCCAGCGACAAGTTGAAACGACTGCGAAGTGCGGAGCCATGGTAGTGGGCTGACATGTTCGCGGGATGGCTTCTTAGTGCACTCCGTCTCAGGGATCTTTCGCCAAAGCCTGCCATCGAACTATTTACCGGTCATACTCCCTCTAGACCATGGTCGCGAGACCGGACTCGCCTGGAAATGCGGCGGTTAGTGGGGGCACGACTACAACCACGACCAGGTCCATCTTTTATTCTAATCCGAAGAAGCCGAATCGGCAAGAAGCCGCGTGTTTCGCCTGTTTGCGAGTGAAAACACTGGCCCACATCTAGGCTCCAGATGTCTTGACAAGAACCAGGAGTTGCAATATCATCTAATTCATGATAATTCACAGAGAGGACGACCCGATGAAAGAGACTTCTGTAAGCATTGGGCAAGTGAAGCGAGACATCTCCGAACTAGTCAACCGGGTGGCTTATGGAGACGAACGGATCATATTCACTTCGCGGGGCAGACCCAAGGCTGTGCTGGTTAGCATCTCCGATTATCGTGACCTCCAGGAGAAGCGCGCTACAGTTGCAGTCGAGCAATGGAGGCAATGGCTTGCACAAACCAGCAAGATCTCGGCTGCAATCCTTGAGAGGCGTAAGGGATATGACATTGACGTAGACGAATTGCTACGCCAGGAAAGGGAAGAGTTGGATGAGCGAAGCGACTGGGTCCGTAGCAGTGATTGATGCCAGCGTGGCCCTAAAACTAGTCCTTCCAAACCCCATCCAAGAGGAATGCAAGGCACTGATAGGTCGACTGGTAACCGAAGGTACCGAATTAGTGGCTCCGTCGTTGTGGGCTTATGAGACCACCTCCGCACTGTGTAAGGCTGTACTCTTCGGGCAGTTGACACCTGACGAGAGCCACCTCACCCTCACGCAGTTGATGGCACTCAGAATCAGATTGGTACCTCCTGATGATTCCCAGAGTCGGCTCGCTCTCGATTGGACATTGCGTCTCCACCGCGGCTCAGCCTATGACAGCTACTATCTTGCTCTGGCAGACGCCCTACAGTGCAACCTTTGGACCGCGGACCAAAGATTACTGAACGCAGTAGACCTACCGTGGCTCTGCAGAGTAAGTAGCCTTCAAGACAAAAAGTAACTGGAGGGGCAAGTCAATGGCTGTGACGAACTCAGGTAGGCCATGGCTCAGTCACGGGAAGCGGAGGGGCTAGCATGTTGGAAATTCGCGTGGCCGCCGCCAAGGCGAACCGCTATGCGGTCCAGGAAGGCGGCGACACAATAGAGGTTATCGAGCGCCCCCGCGGCGGCATCTCCGTGGTGATGGCCGATGGCCAGGGCAGCGGACGTGCCGCCAAGGTGATATCCAATATGGTTACCAGCAAGGCGATTACCATGCTGAAGGAGGGCGCTCGCGATGGCGCCGCAGCCCGCGCCACCCACGACTATCTGCACGCCTTCCGCCACGGCCAGGTCTCCGCCACCTTGAACCTCCTGTCCGCCGACCTCAGCACCAAGTCCATCGTGGTCTCCCGCAACAGCCATTGCCCGGCGCTGGTTCTTCACGAAGGCCAGATAGCCACGATCGACGACCCATCCGACCCCATCGGCATCCACCACCGCACCAAGCCGGCAATAACAGAGTTGGAGGCCCAACGGGGCTTGTGCGTGATCGTCTTCACCGATGGGATCATGCACGCCGGTAGAAGCTACGGCCGCCAGATCGATCTGCCGGCGTCCATTCTCGATTTGGTGGCCAAAGACTCTCCAGACTGTGAGGGGCTGGCCAAAGAGTTGCTCAAACTGGCAATCGCTTTGGATCAGGGACGGCCCGCGGACGACATGAGCATCGTGGTGATGGCCGTGGTAGAATCTGGTGAGGAGGACACCATTCGAGAGATGTCCGTCCGCATTCCCCTAGACTGAGAAGCACTGCCGAGATGGAAGACACAGGAGAGAGGCCGAAGAACATCATCATCGTGGGAGTGTGCGGGTCGGGGAAGACCACCTTGGCCGACTCCTTGACCGCCCTTGGCTACAATGCCCACACTTGCGCTCAGGAGCATTCTTACGTCCCCTATCTCTGGAAGCGGAGGGACCCCGATTGCCTCATCTGTCTCGATGCCGCGGCAGAAACGGTAAGACACCGGCTGGACGTGACTTGGAGCGATATATACCTTTCTGATGAGCGAAAACGCCTTGCAAACGCCCAGGATAACTGCTATATTTATGTCAACACTGACCACCTGACCGCGCAAGAGGTCCTCGATATTGTCCTGCGCGCTGTAGAAGATTGGCTCGACCGGAGCCAAGGGGAGCAAGGTCCACAAGATGGCGATTAAGGTACTGGACAAGAGCATAGCGGTAAAGATCGCCGCGGGTGAGGTGATCCAACGGCCGGCTTCCGTCGTGAAGGAGCTGCTGGAGAACTCGATCGACGCCGGGGCGACGCGCATCACGGTGGAGATTCAAGGCGGCGGCCAGCAACTAATCCGCGTCATCGATGATGGCGTGGGCATGACAGCGGCTGACGCGCCGTTATCCCTCCAGCGCTACGCCACGAGCAAGATCAGCTCCGACGAGGACCTCGAGGCAGTGCTCACCCTTGGATTCCGGGGAGAAGCATTGCCGAGCATCGCGGCGGTATCGAGGATGGCGCTGATAAGCCGCCCGCCCGATGAGCAGGCCGGCACCGAGGTCCGCGCCGAAGGGGGAGAAATCCT
>JAMCWQ010000017.1:0-58643 GCA_023480825.1 Chloroflexota bacterium
TCTGGCTACTCACCCGGCCTTCCAGCGGGCGGCGCGACCTGGCGCTTGTCGTGGTCCTTTCGACCTTCGCCATCGGTCCCCTGCTGTATCCAGGTGTGCTCGCCAACAGCGATCAGCCAACGCATCTCTTCTGGCTGAGCGAACTTGATAAATTGTTCGGTCAGGGGGTCTTCTACAGCCGCTGGGCGCCCGACCAGGCTTATGGATGGGGCGGTCCGGCATTCAATTACTATTCCCCTTTGGCATGGTACGTAGCCGAGGCGTTCCACCTCGCCGGTATGGGACTGGTGGAAGCCATGAAGGCGACTTTGGCGATAGGAATCATAGCCGGGATGACGGGGATGTACCTGTTTGCACGGACGCTGGTTGGGAAGTCTGGCGCCATTGTATCCGCAATCATATTCGGATACTTCCCCTATTTGGTGGCGGACATCAGCATCCGTGGCGAGTTGGCTGAATCCCTAGCCATCTGCCTAATACCAGCCACCTTATGGTCGTTCCATAAGTTGGTGGCAGAGAAGAAGTCTGTCTTTGCCGCGCCGGCAGCGCTGTTGTCCGGCCTCCTTCTACTCGGGCACAATGTAACGGCTCTCTTCGCCTTTCCGTTTCTGGTGGCCTATCTGGGTTTCATGATTCTCAAAGGATCACCGGCAAACGGCCGGGGCCGCGCCTTACGGACGTCCTTGCAGCAATGCGGTTATGGAATCCTGGGCCTAGGGCTAGGGGCGGGGATCAGCGCGTTCTACTGGCTACCAGCGATCATGGAAAGGGGCCTCATCTGGGGTGGGCTGCCGCCGAGAGGCAAGGCAAATCCCTGGGGCTTCCAAGCGTATTACATGCCCGGTGAATGGATTTATTCCCTTCACATTGGGGATCTCTACGCTGGTAACGGGCATCACCATCCCACTGGCATCTATTTCCTAGTCGGGTCGGTAGCGGCGCTCGCCTTGATTGCCGCTTTTCGCAGAGGATGGCTACGAACAGCTTTCCCATTCTTCACCCTGTTGTTTCCCGCGCTTGTTTTCCTGCAGACCGAGGGTTCGGCCCCATTCTGGGAATCTGTGCCTCTGGTCGCCTTCATCCAGTACCCCTGGCGATTACTGGACCTGGTGGGGATTTGCCTCGCAGTGATCATCGGCGGAGCCTTCTCCCTTCTCGCCAATCGATTGGAGAAGCTGTCTGCCGGTTGGCAGCGCCGGTTGGGGGTTGCCATGGCGGTTGGAGTTACCTGCCTGATAGTAATCTCCACATCTATGCTTCCCCTACAGCCCCAATGGGACACCAGGGAGATTGATCATGATGACAGGGAACACAACCTGGCTGCAGCGGCCGATATGCGGTTGAAGGGGCAATTCTTGCCAATCTCGGTGCAACCGAGTTCCCCCCAGCCCAAGCCTCAGGGACAACCCGAGCTAAGCGCCAAAGGAGGGCTCACCACCCTATCATCTACGGCTAATGGGTTTGACAACAAGGCCTGGCTGATCGGTCTGCAAAAGCAAAGCCAGGTTGTCTTCGATGTGCTCTACTTCCCCGGCTGGCAGGTTTATGTCGATGACCAAAGGGTTCCTACTACTGCACAAAAGCAGACAGGTCAGGTGTCGGCTCCAGTGCCCGCCGGCAAGCACCGGGTAGAACTGCGCTTCGAGGATACTCCCTTGAGACGATGGTCTGACTACCTATCGGCGTTCAGTCTGGTCCCTCTAGCAGTCTTACTCGTGGTTCCTGTTCGTCGTCGCTTTCGGCTGGCAAGAGGAAGGGCCAGAGCGCGAACCACTGTAGCTGCCGGCGGCCTTCCTGATTTCTCCGAATAATCCTGAATGCAATAGTATCCTTCCCTCTAGTCTGATACCTCGACACTAGAAACCTGAACAGACAGGGGCCGGACATCATTGCCCTGGCCCAGAGTCTTTGGTGACTCCGGCGGCTGTACTGCCTGTATTCTCAGTGTGGTGGAGCCTCGATCCACGTGAAACTGATCTGTCGTGAAGTCCTGGGGGTCACCAGGTTGCACAGTGAACTCGCCCACAAGCTCATTGCCAGCGAATACCTGAATCCTTCGCTCCTTCTGAAAACTGCAAGCCCGGAATCTTACTGTCGCGCTCCCGTTCGTGGAGCTCACGATCTCCAATGAAGCCTTGCTGGCCATCCAACGGGCGTACTCCCCCTTCGCAAGCTCTTTGCTGTACCAACCGGTACCCATATTCGCGAATAGGGCTCTTCCTTTCCCGGCCACCTTGTAGGCGATCACCTGAGCATCTTCGTAGTCCGGCGGGCGGCCGAATATCTGGGCCGCAATCTCTTTGTCCTTGGCAACCTTTTCCGGCTTTTCCGGCCCCTTATGAACAATGACATAGCCGATTCCATAGTAGTCCAGAACGTTCTGCCCCATGCTTCCAAGATCAATGCTGTTGATATCCGGGTTCAACTCAAGGGATACAAGCTGCTGTACGGCCGGCGTGTTTTCGATAAAGGGGTAGGGCTGTCCTCTGGAGATGTACCCTCCGATTATCTTCTTCCCATGCACCGTCTGGTAGAGGAGGTAGCGGGACTGGAGAAAACTGAAGGGCAAATCGAAGACCGCGAAGTCCCCCTTTTCCTGAGCAATCTGGTAGTAGATGGGCGAAACATCCGGGGACGACGTTGCGTAGGGAACGGCCAGGAACTCGAATCCAATCACCAGTAATGCCAGAATGGGGATGGCGACGCGGAAGCGGCGGATAACGCTCTGATGTCTCATGGCAAGGTGCTGCATCAGAACCACAAGCCCCCAGGCTGCCATAACCCCCACAGCAAGCATAACGATCACGTCAAAACGGGACACCGAGCGCGAGTCTTTCACAAACGGCAGATAGTAGAAGAGGATGTATGGCAGAGGGATGTTGACCTTGAAGGCCGTGAACGTCGTGCTACCGGCGAAGTGTAGGAGCGGGCCTAAGGAGAGAACGAAGAACACGGAAGCAACCAGGGCCCAGAACTTGGTCTGACTCCATCGCCGCCTGATGCCGATGACGGCCAGAGCCAATGGTACGTACCCCATATTGACCACTTTCTCCAGGATCGAGCCGCCATAGATACTAGTCCATTGCTTGACAAATTGCCCCCACAGGGGATGAAAGGGGCTGGGAGCCAGAAAGGCCAGCAAATCTGGTGACTGGTTGACAGTCTGCGATGGTGGCTGCACCGCGCTATTCGTGGTTAGCGCTTCCCGAAGCATCGGAACCAGGAGAGGTGAGACAAGCAACGCCGAGAGAACGACAGCCGGCCCGATGAGAGCCAGGTCCCCGCAGAGCGTCCGCAGCCTGCTGGACGCGGCGAACGCGCGGTACAGCAGGAGGATGAAAGTAAAGATCAGCAGGTACATCACGTAGTACCAGTCAGCCAGAGCGGTGAGCGCCAAGAATACTCCGGCTACCGGTACATAGCGCCACTGCCGCCGATATACCGACCGCAAAGAAGACAAAACGTAGAATGGCAGCCACTGCATGGCCACCAAGTTGAGATGTCCCAGTAAATGGGCGAAATGATACGGGCTGTAGGTAAAGATGAATCCGGCAACAAAGGCGGCCAGCCATATGCCCTGTGTTCCCACCTTTTCCGCGAGATTCTCACCGCCAAACTCCTCGATTAAGTACCTGGACAACAGGTAGGCGCCCCAACCGGAAAGGGAAAACGCCGCGAGTATCGCCACATTGTAGGCCACGAAGGCATTGAAAATCAGCTGTAGAGGCAGAGTGATGAAGGCATCAAAGATGGTGAGCGTATCGAAATAGAGACTCACTCCGGTCGGATAGTAGAGAAAATCAGTGTGAAAGAGCGTGTTCCCCGGAGTGGACACGACCTCGCGCATCCACCACAGGTTCCAGAGATACTGCCAATTGTCGCCAGGAGGGCCGGGTAGCGCCGAGCCTATCTGAGTGATGACCGGGTACGTCAACGCCACTGAAAGCAGGGCATATGCGAGTAGTGCGCCTATGTGCTGTAGGTTGCGATTCTTCATCTGGAACGCGCGTCTGCGAATCTCAGTCTCAAGGACATCCAACTGACCACAGTGGAAGCGCTGCCTGGAACTTCCGGCTGCAGTAACCATAACGAATGGCGGGACCTGTGATCTCTGCAGGTTCCCGAAATCCCGCCGGCACAGGGACAAGGACGGCCTGCAAACTCCCACTCCCGCCATTTGCGAGGCCGCCATCTGCAGTTTCTACCACAACCCGGACCCATATTTCAAATTGGGCGTTTCTGCTATTGACTTCTCAGGCTGACAGTGTTACTATGCAATTGCAATAAGGCACCTCGTTAGGCGAGGCGTCTGCGCGTGACACAGGCCACTGCTCCGAAACGTCGAGAGACGCCAATGGGTAGGCCAGGTAGGGCCGGATTAAGGCTCTGCACAAGGTGGCTGGGGCATTTGCCCCTACGCTGCGCAGTGCCAAAGCTCAACTAGGGGGGCGGGTTGCAGCACAAGCTGTAACTCATCTAAGTGGACGCGAGCCTCCCTGGAACGACGGGGAGGTTTCTTTTTGCCCTTTGGCGGCGGCCGGCATTCTTCCGGTCAGACATGCGGCCAGAGTGTAGGAAGGGGGTGATTACATGCAGGCGGATCAACCTCCGAGTAGCAGAACACAGAGTGGCTGGCCGAGCGAGTTGCCCGACCAGGTTTGGACTGCGCCCGTGGGCAGGATGCTGCATGACTTTCACTCGCTGATTCCTATTCCGCGGAAGCCGCATAGCGCGCCGTAGCACGCGGCTTGTTCTCCTTCCACACCTGATCGCCACCTTGGAGGCTAGCCTGCAAGGTGGTTTTTCTTTGCCCTGCCATCCGGGCAATACACGACCTCTAGTGATCATATCCCTGAAGCGTGCTTCAGTGGAGCGAACGAACAGACTGGATGGCGAGGAGGTGTGAAGATGGAGAACAAAATCTTGAAAGCGACAGGCGGAGAGACCTGGACCACCCGGGCCCGCACGGTCAAATCTCCGTTCGCTCGCAACATCCTGACTTACTTAATGGTGTTTGGTCCCGGCCTCATCGTGATGCAGGCCGATAACGACGCGGGGGCGGTATCCACATACACCCAGGCGGGAGCCCAGTATGGCTTCCACCTGCTCTGGATACTCCTCCTTCTCTTGCCGGTAACATACTTCGTTCAAGAGATGGTAACCCGTCTGGGCATCGCTACCGGTCGGGGCCATGCAGCCATGATCTACCAGCGGTTCGGCAAATGGTGGGGGCACTTCTCACTGTTCGATCTCGAGCTGGTCAACTTTCTGACGCTGGTAACCGAGTTTGCGGCTATTTCCCTGGCCCTCAGCGGCTTCGGAGTCTCGCCATACATCTCGGTGCCAATCGCAGCAATTGGTCTCATCATAATGGTCATCACCGGCAGCTATTTGCGATGGGAGAGGGTCGCCATCTTTCTGTGCTTGCTGGACATCGCCTGGCTGGCTTTCGTCATTGTTTTGCGCGGACCTGCAGGAGCGACTTTTGGAGCAGTGTTCGGTCATGTCGCCGTACCGAGCCTGCCGCCAGGCGGGCTAAGCGGGAACTTGGTCTTCTTGATAATCGCCATCGTAGGAACAACTATCGCGCCATGGCAGCTTTTCTTCGAGCAGAGCTGTGTGGCGGACAAGCGCCTGCGTTTCTCTGACCTGAAGTTCTCCCGATTGGATACGTTTATCGGCGCCACGATGGCTATACTGGTAGCCGGATGCATGATGATCGTCGGCAACGTTCTGTTCACCAACAATATTACCTACAGCGACCCGGCACAGATGGCCGAGGCCCTCGTGCCCTTCGCCGGCGATGCCATGAAGTACGGCATCCTTCTCTTAATGGTAAATGCTGCGGTTCTGGGAACGACGGTGATATCGTTGTCTAGTTCCTGGGCCTACTCCGAAGTAAAGGGATGGAGTCACAGTCTGCACCGGCCATTTAAAGAGCAAAAGGGTTTCTACAGCTTCTACATCGGTAGCGTGCTCGTGGCCGCTGGGATCGTCCTGATTCCCAATCTGCCGCTTCAACTGGTGATCGTGAGCGTACAGGTGCTGGCTGGATTAATGCTCCCGGTGGCGATCATCTTCCTGCAGCTCTTACTTAACGACAGAGCGCTGCTGGGAGAGCGGTTTGCGAATAAACCATGGAATAACGTCATCAACTGGACTGTGATCTTCGTTCTGTTTGGCCTTTCGGCAACACTTGCGGTGCAGGTCCTCCTGCCCGGGGTAATACCGACAACATAACTATTTCTGTTGAAAGGAGATGAATGAAATGGCAATCGCAATGAATCACGAGGGAAAATGCCTTTTCGAGGTGGTGCACCCGCTGTTTGATAAGCCGGAGGAGAAGTGCCGGCCCGAGGGACTGCCGCCAATCCATATGTCAAAGGTCGGCAAGTTCTCTCTGATTGCCCTGCGCGGGTATCTGGTCCTGATGTTCCTGCTGCTTATCTTCCGGTTTTTGACAATGGCGGGCTCGTTTACGCAGCTCGTTGGCCATTGACTACACCCCCAATACGGGCTGGCTTGCAAGGGGACGGGATTCCCGCTCCGGTGCAAGCCAGCCCTAAGCCCAACGCGAGTCCTGGGATGCGACCAGGTAGTCTTCGTGAATCCAGGCTTGATGTCCTGAACACAGCTACCGTCAACTAGTCTTCTCTATCTGTAAGGGGCTCCAGCCTTGGAAGAGCGAATGGTCCGGCTCCGTCGAAGTTTCAGTCGATTCTTGCGCATTTTGGGGCCCGGCTTGATTACCGGCGCTGCAGACGACGATCCTTCCGGAATTGCCACGTATTCCCAGACTGGCGCTCAGTTCGGCTACGGCCAGCTCTGGACTGCGCTATTCATGCTTCCTCTCATGACGGCCGTCCAAGAGGCCTGTGCCAGAATCGGAGCCGTCACAGGCAAAGGCATCGTTGCGGTCTGTAAGCAGCATTATGGCAAGCCAGTAGTCTACGCAGTTGTGCTGCTTGTGGTCGTGGCAAATACCATTAATCTTGGCGCAGATCTTGGAGCGATGGCGGAAGCCTCACGGCTCATTCTCCCCATCCCCTTCTCGGTTCTGACTATCGTCTTCGCCGGCGTCATTCTCCTTTTGGAGGTCTTCAGCTCTTATCGGTTCTACGCCCGGATTCTGAAGTGGCTGTCCCTTTCCCTCTTTGCCTACGTTCTAACGGCGTTCATCGTGAATGAGCCGTGGGAGGAAATCTTACGCGCCACGTTCGTCCCTCAGGTGGAGTTTTCGTTTGCTTTCCTGTTCATCATTACTGGTGTTCTTGGAACAACTATCTCCCCATATATGTTCTTTTGGGAAGCCTCGGAAGAAGTCGAGGAAGAGAAAGAACGGCACCTGGTCCTCCGCAGCAGCAAACCTAATATCGGGTGGGATTATATCCGTTCTATGAGGATCGACAATTTCGCGGGGATGCTTGCGTCGGAAGTGGCGACGTGGGCGATCATCGTAGTTACTGCGACAACACTCCACACTCACGGAATCACGAACATCAACACTGCTGCAGATGCGGCGAAAGCATTGGAGCCTCTCGTGCAGACCTTTCCCAACTCAGGATTCTTAGCGAAGCTGATATTCTCAATTGGCATAATCGGGCTGGGGTTGCTGGCGGTCCCCGTCCTGTCCGGCTCGGCGTCGTATGCGGTGTCCGAGGCGGCGAGCTGGGAGGAAGGACTGAATCTTAAGGTGAGCCGCGCTCACGGATTCTACGGGGTGATCATCGTCGCCACCGTGATAGGGCTCGGGATCAACTTCGTCGGCATAGATCCGGTGAAAGCGCTTGTGTACACCGCGGTCATAAACGGCGTTGTTGCGGTCCCTCTTATCTTCTTGATTGCGAGGATCGCGAGCAGCCGAGAAATAATGGGAGAGTACAGAAGTGGGTGGCTCTCCAGCGCAATTGTCTGGTTCACCTTCGTGGTTATGGGAGCGGCCGCAATAGCCACCTTTGCCACCGTGGGACAGGGCTGACAGGCTCTTTCTCCGGATTACGACAGATGACGCGCGCCCCCCGGCCTTTGCCACCAACACGGTCAAGCGTTGAATAGGTTTATTTTGCTTCCGCCAGCGTCTTCGGCTGGTAAATGAACAGAACATCACGGTAGAGAAGTTCATAGAGGACAGGTTAGCGGCTTGCCAGAGCAACACCACCTCCATCAACACCCGCAGGACCCTGCCGCAAGGCTGCTGGCGGAAGGCCCATATTTCTCCGATGAGCTGGCGCCCGAAGAGAATGGAGTGCGCTCGGCGTGACGAGCTGATACTTCCCCGGTCGCTCAACCGGCGAATCAGGGCCACCAGTTGTCAGTAGGTTCTGCATGCCATGAGCGGCACACTTCTTGCGTTGCTTATCCGGGTCTTCCACCCGGGATCCGCTATAGTATTTAGACAGGGGATCAATTGATGGCCATAGAAACACCAGTTCGGCCCGAGCCGGGTCTCCAGTCTTCGCTGGAGGAAATGGCAAAGGCGAACACCGAGCAAACCCTAGAGCTCTTGCATTCCAGTTCCAATGGGCTATCGCCCGAGGAAGCGGCGCATCGCCTCGAGACAACTGGGCCAAATGCCATTGCCGCAGAGCAGCGCTCGGCGCTGACTATCCTGGGGCAGCAGCTTCGGAACGGCCTCATGATCTTGCTGTTCTCGGCAGCGCTAATCACGATAGTCTTGGGAGACTACGTCGACGGCGCGATCATCTTGGTCCTACTGCTCCTTAATACCTCACTGGGATTCTTTCAGGAATACCGGGCGGAGCGCGCGTTGGCCGATCTCCGCCGCCTCGTGGAGGTCCAGTCCAGAGTCCTGCGCGGTGGCCAGGAGGTACAGGTCCCCGCCAGGGACATCGTGCCCGGTGATATCATCATGGTCCGGGACGGTGATCTTGTTCCCGCTGACGCCCGGTTAATCGATGGTGAGGGCCTAATGGTAAATCAGGCGGCGCTCACCGGTGAGTCGCTCTGGCAGGAGAAGGACCCAGCGCCCATGAGCACTCTGCCCTCTGCCATCGCCTCCGCCCCGAACCTGCTATTCTCCGGTACCAGCGTGATGGCCGGTGCCGGGCGGGCCATCGTGGTTGGCACAGGAAAGCGGACAGCCTTCGGCCGCACAGCTTCCCTGCTTCAGGATGTCCGGAGGGCGAGCGACTTCCAGCGAAACCTGGACAAGTTCGCGGGTTTCTTGCTCCGCTTCGGTCTCGTACTGACGGCCGTGGTCTTCATCGCCAACGCCCTCCTTGGACGAGACATCTTGACGTCCCTTACCCTGTCGCTAGCCCTGGCCCTCGGGCTGGTGCCTGAGGCATTGCCGGCAGTTACGATAACATCCCTATCCTTGGGAGCCTCCATCCTGGTGCGCAACAAGGTGGTGGTCCGGCGGCTTGCCGCCATTGAGGACTTCAGCGCTATCGATGTGCTCTGCACGGACAAGACCGGTACAATCACCGAGAACAAGGTTGCGGTGACCGGCCTCGGGACCGGCGGGACAGAGACCGATCTGCTGCGGGCCGCGATCTTATGCTCCGACTTCCCGGTCGTGGGCCGCCACCCCATAGACGACGCGATAGTTCAGGCCGCGAAGGACAAAGGCCTGGACTTAGACCGGTTGGCCGGGGTGCAGCGCCTCGTTACCCTTCCCTTCACATCCGCCAGGAAGAGAACCAGCGTGCTCGTACCTGGCGAAGACACCGGCAGCCAGACTTGCGAGATCATCACCAAAGGAGCGGCAGCGGTGATAATCGACCGCTGCACCCAACTTCGCCAGGGCTCGGAGACTGTCGACCTCGCTGCCCAGCGGGAGAATATCGAGCAGAGGATGCGAACGGCTGCGGAGGCCGGCAACATGGTCTTGGCGGTCGCCTCTAAGCCCATCCCTGCGTGCCAGCAAATCACGGAGGCCGACGAGGAAGGGTTCACGTTGCTGGGATTCATCATGTTGGCGGATCCCCTCCGGCCGGGCGCCGGCGACGCCATTAAGCAGGCGCGGGAGCTGGGACTGGACGTTAAGATCATCACCGGTGACTCCCGGTACACGGCGATCGCCATGGCCAGGTCCCTCGGCCTGCCGAGTGACCCGAGTGACATTGTGGCGGGCGAGGACCTGCGCAGCAAAGACCTCGCCGAGATCTCCGAACGCGCTCACATCTTCGCCGAGGTGGTCCCGGAAGACAAATATCACATCGTCCGGGCGCTCCAATCCAAGGGCCACCGTGTGGCCGTAACCGGTGATGGAATAAACGACTCGCCGGCGCTCAAGACCGCCGATGTGGGAATTGCCATGGAGAGCGGAACCGAGGTGGCCAAGGACGCCAGCGATCTAATCCTGCTGGAAAACGATCTGCGCGTGATTGTTGACGGGTTGCGTGAAGGACGGAGGGTGTTCATTAACCTCAATCGCTACCTGGTTTACACAATGGTCAGCAACTTCGCGAACGTGCTCATCGTGGCCGTGGCCTCTCTGTTCCTCAACTTCTTGCCTTTGCTTCCAGAACAGGTCCTGTTGGTCAGTATCCTACCTGACATTCCGATGCTTTCCATCGCGACCGATCGGGTCTCCCGCCTGCAGGTGTCACATCCCAGGCATTGGGCAATCAGGCAGATCATGGAGGCATCCATATATCTGGGTATTTTCAACGCCATCTTCGCCTTTGGACTGTTGCGCTTCTTTCAAGGAGCCCCTCCGCCGGAAATCCGTACGGCCTGGTACCTGTTTATCGGCATCACGTCCATCCTGATCCTGTTCCCGGCGCGGAGCCATCTGCCTTTCTGGAAGGACGTGGCCCCTAGCTGGCAACTGACAACAGCAACGGCAGTCACCCTCATTGTCGTGATTCTTCTCGCAGAACTGCCGCTGTCTCAGGTGCTCTTTGGCTTCGTTCCTCTCAGCGTTACAACGCAATTGGCGCTCTTCGGCTACTCACTACTGTACGTGCTGGTTGCGGAGCTGGTGTTGGTGGAGTACTACCGGCACACGGTTGAGACCTGAAAGCAATCGTTCAGCTATTCTTGTAGAATGAGGAGCGGTTGAACAGGAACCTGTCCACTAAAGAGAGCGCCCTCTGAGGAACCTCGAAGAACTGGTTGTGGATGACCTTGGGGAGGTCAAGAGCCTGCCGGGCCATCATCTCCGTGCTGAACTGCATTATCAGGCCAAAATTCCAGGCGACAAAGACAGCACCAATCGTCCCCAGGGCCCAGCGGGGGACTCTCCGGTCCGCCAGATCAACAAGCGCTGCCAGTCCCAGGCCAAATATCAGGCTGCAGTTGACAAACCGTCTGGCTCCAAAGGACCCGGCCATGGACCAGGTCTTGTACGCCCCGGCGATATAGACCTGAGCCAGGAAAGCTATGGCCAGCAGGACGGCCAATTGCGGGTCCCGGCGGTAGAGGGCAACAAGGCCGATCACCGCCAGGATCGCAACAGGAGTCCAGGCGAATAGGCCATGCTCGGGGGAAAAGAGCACATCGAAGGAGAATGGTGAGTTCCACAATAACTTCTCGGTGACATGGCTGGAAGGCCCAAAATGACCTGTCAGAATCCGGTAAGTGATCAGTTGCGGAATGTACAACACAAAGGCAGTGGCGCCAAAGGCCAGTGCTCCGCCGGCGAGCCCTCTGAACCTACTGAAATCCCGGCCGCGAAGCGAGTGGACTACGTTCAGAAGCCACTCCAAAGCCGGAATGATCATGAACAGGGCATCCTGTTCCCGCACCAGCGTCATCAACGCAGCCGAGGCGCCGAGGGCGGCCCATTGCCACAGTTTTCTGTCCCCGCGTGTCCGGTACCAGATGTAGATGAAGAGTGCAACGGCGAATAGAGAGTTGGCGTGAGACATCGGCGGCGTGATGTACATGTAGAAGAACGCCGGCGTGGCCAACCAGACGACGATGGTGCCGAGAGAGGAAGCGAAGCGCGAGAAGATGCTACGGGCGAGCAGGTAGGTGAAAATCAGGCCCAGGAAGCCGTAGATTGCAGAACCATAGGTTATAGCGGTGATGTACGGCGCGGAATACCCGTCGGCCTGCACGTTGGAGCCGAAGGCGCGCATCACGTGCACGGCCAAATCGCCGGCGGCAAAGAAGGGAGCCCACATTATTGCTGAGCCGATCGGGGCGACGTTCAGCGGCAGGCCGGTTGTCTCCTCACGCTTGTCGATCAGATCTTGTTTGAAAGCAGCGTATTTTTGGGGATTGCTCTCGTAGAAGTGCATGTACTCATTGGTGAAATCCAGGTTCTGATCGAACCAGAAGGAACGCAAGTAGGAGAAATACTGAATCTCATCGGCTCCATAGATCCGGGTTGTGACAGCCGGCAGGAGCAGCACGAAGAAGACCACCAGAACGAGGAGCCCGCGATCCATCGAGCGTATCCGGCTGATGCGGCTGGCCTTCGTATTTTTGAACTGTTGACTTCCAGTTGTCACTGGGTTTGTTCTCCTCCATCAAGGAAATCTGCAATAGCCAAAATGCGTTGCGCTCGCTTTGTGTAACCGAAATCGGAGGCACGGAGCAGAGCTTGCCCGGCTTTGCTGGAGGAGCCATGCCCATCGTGCACAATCATCAACGATTGGCACAGTGCCTTCGGCTCACCTCTGCGGAAGAAGTAGGCCGATTCGTCGTCCAGAATCTCGCGCAGCGCCGGCATGTCCGGCAGCACCACCGGCTTGCCGGTTGCCATATATTCGAACATCTTCAGCGGCGAGGCGGTTATATCACTAACGGTGTCGGGGATCACGAGCACATCAGCCGCATTAAGGTACTTCACGACGCACTCTGCGTCGAACCTCCCTGGCATCAATACCTTGCCGGCTGGTAGCCCCGCCTCGCGGGCGACCTGCGTCAACTCCTCCCGCTCATTATCTCGACCGCCAACGAGGACGAGCAGGGAATCGGAATGCTGTGCTTGGAACTCGGCAAATGCTCGCACCAGTAAGTCCAGCCGCCGGTAGGAGAACGTCAGACCCGAGTAGACGACTATGAAACTATCCTGAGGGAGATGCAGCTCATTGCGACAGGTGGCCCTGTCCAGTGGACGGTAGACGGCTTCGTCGAACGCATCCGGGACCACGTGTACGGACCGGGCATCTCTTATCCCTTTGTCGGCCAGTTCGGTGGCGAAGGCGCCCGTCAGCGAGACCACCGCCACGGAGCGCCGGATTGTCTCTCTATCCACCAGTCGCAGTGCTCCCTGCAGGAACCTGCTCTTGGAGCGAGAGGGATTCCTCGCCTCTAGGTCGTGAGCCTCATAGACAACGGGAATCCCCAGCGCCGGCCCGAGCAGGACGGCAAACCAAAAAGCACAAATGACGTCGCGCACGTAGATCGCACCGAGAGCCGGCTTACCGGCCAGCTTGCGGGCCGCGAGAAAAGCCGCGGCCTCGAAGGCGAATGCTGTCCTCTCGGCATAGCTCCAGATAGTGCCCTTCACGAAACGCGTGACCTTGTTGATCGGGACCCGCAGCAGATGGCGGGCCCCAATGGCCGAAAACGCGCTCTGCTGAAAGGGGAGCCGGGGGATAAGAATCAGCAGGTCCGGATCTATTTCCTTCAACCGGGCGCAGGTGTGGAAAGTCTGAACAGCGTTGGCCGAACCCATGGTAAGACTGGTCGGATAGGCAAGGTAGCACAAATGGCGATGCTTGGAGGCTGGTCTGCGGTTCAGTTCAGCGCTCATACAGCCTCATCAGCCTCTCGGTAATCGGTCCGGTACGGAACCCTTCGGCGAAACTGGTACAGCGCATGGAAGTCTCCCGGCGAAGCCCTTCGTCCTCCAGGAGCCGCACGATTCCCGCAGCGAGCTCTTCAGCAGACCGCGGCCCGACCACCAGCCCGCACCGGTATTGACTGACAAAGTCTGCAATGCCGGTGCTAGACGTCACAACAGATGGTGTACCCACAGCGGCCGCCTCCACGACCACCTTGTTGAGCGCCTCGACCACCGAGGGGACGACAAGAACGTCAGAGGCAGCCATATAGGAGCGAACATCATCGTAGTCAACTGCACCCGTAAAGACGATGTGCCCGGACATGCCCAGAGTATCGGCCAGTTTTCTCAGGTACGTCACGTAATCCCCGTACCTGGGTGTTATCCTGCTCGGTCCGCAGACCAAGAAGACGGCTCTTGGCGACCGCTCCAGAACCGCCGGCATCGCCCGGACAAGATACTCGATTCCCTTGAACGGGTGCAGCCTGCTGAGGGCGATAAGCACCTGGGCATCGTCTGCCACCCCCCAGTGTGGCAGGAGCAGGGCGCGGCTCTGGGACCGGTACTCCTCAAGGGATACGTTATCCGGCAGGTAAGCCCTCTCCCGGACGTTCCGTGGTATGGTTTCGGTCTTGTCCTTGCCGGCTCCTAGGGCAACGGCTAGCTTCTCCGTCCGGTAGGAATTCGCCCTGACCGCTTTCGCTCGCCACATGGCAAATGAAGTGAGCCAGCGGGGAATGGCGAAGCGGGCATATCCATAGTCCACTTCCGGGCAACTCATCACATCGGCTCCTTGGAGGTTCAACACAAACGGGATACTTGCATGGAGACTGGCAAGAGCGGCGATAGCGCCGAACGGATAGGCGGCCTCCACATGCACTAAGTCATACTTTCCCGTGTGCTGCGCCAAGAAGCGGGAGTAGCCGGCAAGGAGATCGAGAAAGCGGTCGTACTTCAAGAAGCGCAAGGAGAGGGCACGGGCCAGCTTTGTTCGGAGGCCTCCAGCCGGCAATATGCGATAGACTCGTCTACCGCTCCTGGCGCTGTCGGGAGCCTCTTGCTCATCGGCGAACCCCGCCCCCGGGGTGAAAACGTCCACCGTGTGCCCATGCTGCTCAAGGTAATCGCAGGTCTCCTCATGGACATCGTTTCCCAGCAGATGGGGACCGTAGGCCCCGATGAGGTAGAGAATTCTCACGTTCCCGCTCTGCTTCCGGCTTCAACGTAGACGCCTAGTATCTGTCGTACGAGCGCCTCTTCGTCATATCGCTCCCGAACCGTACGGCGGCCGTTCTGCACGAGCCGTTCCCGCAGTTGGCCATCATCCAGAATCATGTTGATCTTGCTCGCCAGCGACTCCGGGTTCTCCAGTTCCGCGAGGAGCCCATTGGAGCCGTCCTGGATGATCTCGTCGACGACAGGTATCTTCGAAGAGATGACAGGGCACCCGGCAGCCATGGCCTCGAGAAGCGGCAGGCCAAAGCCCTCATAGCGGGTGGGCAGAGCGTAGGCGTCGCATTCCCGGAAGAGGCGAATCTTCTCCTCCTCGCTCACCCTGCCGGCGATCCTCAGGTTCTGCTCTGTTCCGTTCATTTGGCAAATGCCGCGGAGGGCGGGTTCGTTCCTTGTGTTATGACCAACAAACACAAAACTGGCGTTCGGATGTTCCCGTACCACAAAGGGCATTGCCTTAGCCAATATGTCGAAGCCTTTCCGGTATTTCAGTTGGCCGACGAACAGAATTGCCGGCCTGCTCAATTGGGCCTCTGGAGAGCCGGAGATTGACTCGATATAGTTGGTGTCGATCCATAGGGGCACCACGGAAATCCGCGGCGCCGGCACTCCCATCAGTCTCAGTAGTCCTGCCTCATGCGCGGAAAGGGCGATTATTTTGTCTGCCCGGCGCAGGGCGGAGTGGAGCAAGTAGTTCTGGAGGTTGCGCCAGATCTTCCGGCTGCGGATGGCCCGGGAGAACATTTTGGGCGCCGAGTAAATCAAATTGTCGAAGTGCGGCGCATCTCTCAAAGGGTAGTCCCGGTCGTCCACCAAGAAGGGGTCGTGCAGAACACCCAGCGGGCTCAGAACCACAGGAACGTGCCGGCGGCGGAGCAACGAGATGGCCTCGTAGGAGATGCAGTTTCGCAGATGGTGCACGTGCACGACATCTGGCCGTGCTTCCAGGATGATGTCTTGCGCCAATTCCTGGGAAAACCAGAAGCGGTTGTACCTGGCCCGATGGACTCTAATTCCATCGATGTTTTCCTGGCGATTGCTCAGAAGCGCCGAGCCCGGCTCCCGGTAGGTATAGCAGATGACGTCGTGACCACGTTCCACCAAAGCCCGGCCCAGTAAGTACTCCGGCCAGTCCTTGAAGAACGAGGTAACGCCGCCTGTTGTTACTAGAGCGATCCTCATTGCGAAAGCAGCCTCTGGTACTCTTTCATCACGTTGTCTCCGACGGCCTGCCAGCTATATCGTTCGATTACGACGCGGCGGCCCGCTTTGCCCATTGCCACAGCCCGTCGCTCGTCTGACAGAACTTCGACGATCTTGGACGCGAAAGCTCCTGAGTCCTGAGGGGGCACGAGCAGCCCGGTAATGCCTTCCTCAACCACCTCGCTGAACCCTCCAAAATCGCTGGCTACCACCGGTTTCTCACAGGCCATGGCCTCGCAGAGCGCAATTCCGAACGTCTCATTGGCGAAGCTGGAACCAACGACCAGATCGGCCATCGAGAAATAACGTGGCATCTGATCGTGCGGGACTTGCCCGATGAAAGCGACGGCCGGCGCAATTCCCAGCCCGTTCGCCAACGCCACCAAGTCTTCCTTATAGGGTCCATCAGCCGCAATCACCAACCTTGCTGGAATCTGCCTCATGACTTCGGGCATTGCTTCAATCAGATATTGCACCCCCTTCCAGCGCACCAAGCGGCCGGCAAACAAGAGGACCTTCTCTTCGGCCGGGGCGAAACGGCGCCGGAAGACCGGATCAGGCGGCAATGGCCGGAAGAACTCCGAGTCGATGCCATTGTAGACCACGCGTGGCTGCACCCCATAGCGTTCCTTGACCTGAGCGGCATTGAACCGGCTACAGGAGACCGCACCGTCGATGAACGGGATGAACAGCCTATCGCCCGGAAAAAAATCCTTCCCGTGACACCCAAACAGTAATTTGACCCCGCTAAGAGTTCTGGCGGCCACACCCGCGGGCAGATCGTACGGTTTTTGGATGTGGATTATATCATAGCCGCGACCCACAATCCCCGGCAAGCTGGTGACGCCCAGTGTTAGCCGCTCCATGAGCTTAGTGACGGCCCAGGCGGTGCGCAATCCGGGGATGGCGCGGAACAGGTTGCGGTCGACGAAGGCGTGGCGAATGACGCCGCAAGTGCCTGCTTCCTGGGTCACTTTGCCAATACCACCAATGATGTCGACCTCGACGCCGCGGCTTGCGAGCTCCCTGGCCAGACCCCAGACAAATGTCTCCACGCCGCCGCGTTTGGTTGTCGTGGTCAGGTTGTATAAAGCAATCCTCATAGAAACCGCACCACCGATTTGCCAAAGGGAATCCTCAGTGACAACACCCGTTCCTTGTCCGCCGCATCGAAACCTCCTTGCGCTTTGAAGGACACGTAGAAAAGCAAAGCGCCAAGAGGAATCAGGACGGCAACCTCGAGATAATTAGTCGGCAGCAGCCACACCAGCGGTACGAGCACTACCGTGAAGACCGCGCTGGAAATGGTTACCCGGAACAGGAAACCCCAAGGAAAGCTCAGTTCCATGTCTCGCCAGGCAAACAACAGGCTGACGAAGCGCGACAAAACCGGCGCCAGTCCCATCGCCACTGCTGCCCCAATGACCCCGAACCGGGGCACCAACAGGAACAAGGAGGGGATTGCCAGCAGAGATACTAGTCTGGATACAATCACGGACCTATTGTGCTCGTAGACCATTAGGACGGTAAGGGCAACACTAATTAATGACTCGGCGAATAGCAAGACCGTTAAAATGATAGTCGCCGTTACCGCCGTCGGAAGGGTTAGGCTAGTCAAAACCGAGCCGGGCTCATTCTTCATGTAGAGGAGCTGCAATAGATCACCGGACATGATACATAAGCCGGCCGCAGCCGGCAGGAGAGCAAAGATCAGGAATTTTGTCAGCACGCTATACGCGGTCTTCATTGCCTCTTTGGTGTGCTCGGCGCGTATTCTCGCGAACAGCGGAGTCTGAATCCCTGTTAGTGGGACCACCAGGGCTTTCAGCAACTGCTTGGCAAACTTGTAGGTCAGGGTGATGAGCGCTATTTCGGCAAACTGCTGATAGTAGGCCATCACGAACACTACGAACGGAAGGTCATAAAAATAGACGCTTATGTTAAGGAAGTAAACCAGCCCGGCATAAGAGAGAGCGCGGCGGGCAATTCCTTTGGCGTCATCCCTGCTGAGCACCCGCTCGCGATGCGCACCCCGCATGGCTGCTCGCACAGCTAGATAGGTCGAGACGATTACCGACAACATGGTGGTGATGAGCAAAGCGAACAGAACCCCGACCGCTCCCCAACCAAGGAGGACGAAGGCCACGGTGAGAAAGGGATTCACCACTGCCGCCAGGATATCGAGGAGATTGGTAGACCTCTGCTCGAGATAGCTGTAGAGAATCTGGATCGTGATATCGGAAATCGTCCCGAGAATCAGTAGAGCACTGATGATGGGGATGAGCAGAGAGCTATCGCTGCCGAATTGAAACAACTGTGAAAAGAAAGGGTTGAAGATATTCAACGCAAGCACTATTATGGCAATCAGCGACAGCTTCAGGCCGGAAACGCCGTATACAAAGCGCTTCACCCCTCGCCGGCCATATACTGCTTCCATCTCGGGGACAAACTTGCTCAGGCTCCTATCGATGCCGAGGTCAGAGTAGAGCCCAATCGTGGCCAAGACCGAGTTGGCTATGGCCAGCAACGCATAGGCACTCACATCCAGCCAGCGCACGAGGACTATCGAAGTAGCGACGGCGATAATCGTCTTTACCGGGAAGAAGAAAGTATTCCAGAACAGGGCCATCGACGTCCGCTTGGCCAGTGGGGATGCCATATCCGCAGCAGGCATACCTAACCAGGCCTTTGGAGCAAGAAGTGAAAGGCTCCGGCGGTGAGGTGCCGGCGGGCCCTATTGACCATCGAAAGTCGCCGGGGACTATCAGGCACTTGAGGTCGGAACATTCCCGGCTGGGAGACGCTCGGCCGGCTGAACGACGGCTCCCCGTAGATATCCCAACTGTCGAAACCAACCTGCCCGGCCAGCCGCCGGAACTGCCCTAGCGTGAAATAGTGCATTTCGCTCAGCGTCTGGCGGTCTCTAAACCCTGCTTCGTTCTTCGATCTTCCCCGCCAGGCAACATAGGTCTCGGCGAGCGTCCGCGGCATCCAATTCACGAATCGCAAATGATAGTGCGGGTCTCGAAGCACATACCTGTTTGTAACGGTCACGAACGCGAGTCCGTGTGGTTTGAGCACCCGGTAAATCTGCCGGAGCAGGTGCTGGGGAGACTCCGCGTGCTCCAGAACATCATAGCAGGTCACTACCTCAAAGCTTCCGCTGGCGAGAGGCAGATCCTCACCTGTGGAATTCACCACCTCCATTTGCAGACCGTAACGCGAGCCGCGAAGGCGCGTTATCTCGCAATAATCCGGATTAGGATCCAGAGCCGTCACAAGAGCGCCATCTCTTTGGAGAGCCACAGCAAGGCCCCCCATTCCACATCCCAACTCCAGCAGCTTCTTGCCTTCCAGACATCCAGCATGCCGCCGTATCTCCGATAGCTTATCCGACTGGTAGTTCTCCTGCCATAACCGCCGCTCCTTCCACTCAGCGAGGTCCACACGCCAGGGCATATGAGAAGTCCAAGCGGCAATTGCCCGTTCGAGCACCGCCTCGCTCTCACCTGTCCCAATCTTCGTTTCATCTCCCGTCATTTCAGGTACTCCTCACTGAGCCTTCAAGTTGTGGAATAGCATGAATCCTTCCTTGGAAGCCACCAATTTCCATGAGGGGGACTCCTGCAACTGGGTTAGCGAAGACCGGCCCTCCAGCATAACAGCATTCGTGTCGACCAGAATGTATTGCACGTTCGCCAGCGACGGAGTGTAGGATTGCGGCGGGAAATTGTAGAGATACCGCCTAGGCAACAGCCGCGGCGCTACAAACGAGCTTGCAGCAACCGAGGCGTCCGATGGGATCATGGCGATTAGCGACTGGGCCGCGGCAACACGAGCATCCGATTCATGATAGCGCAGGGTACGAAGCACAGGGTTGTGTAGGGCGACATTCGCGCCAACGGCGATGATCAACAGAACTCCTACCAGCGGTACGCCAAGGCCGCCGGGAACGCTGCGTCCTTTTCCGGCAATCCCCGCAACAAGCTGCTTGAGGCGAGAGAACCCATAGATCGCGCCAACGATCATGCCCGGGATGGCGAGGGCGGAGTACTGGGTCCGGTAGTCGAACTGGGCAACGCGGTCCGACAGCAAGTTCATCAGCAGAATAGGAAGCGCCAGCAGAAGGGCCCGGGGTCCCAGGAGTGGCAGAAAGGCTACCGGCAAGAGAAGCGTAACCATGTACCAGATTTTGTCTGGAGTGAACATCATGCCTAGGGTCTGTAGCGGGTGGGTTACGATAGTCTTGACTATCCCTCCAGGAGTCGAGCCAAGATTCTTGTAGTAGATAAGGAGTGAGTTGTTCGACCCCAGCCAGTCCTGAGACTGGCCAGGCTCCATAAATGGCAGCTGGGAAGCAGGAAGCACCGGCGCCGGATGCGTGAACGATGGCACGATGACGAACAGCGAAATGAAGAAATAGGCGCCGCTGAAGGCCACGGGCAATAGCACGTACCGCCAGTTTCGGCGTCCGGCCAGCTCGTAGAAGCCAAACATCATGAGTACTAGCGAGACGTCGGTGCGGCAAGCAGCGGCAAGCACGCCAAAGGCCGCGAACAACACCCACCTTCTCTGCTCGAAGAAATAGAAGGCATACAGCAGCAAGACCAAAGCAAAAGCCCGCAGTTGGATCGGGCTGAGATTGATATACTGCACGGTGGGATACAGTAGGTATACGAACGCAAACACCAGCCCAAGGAGAGGGCTCTTGAGCTTGTCTCTAGCCAGCAAGAAAACCGGGATGGCTCCCAGCGCGAGGGCGATGGTCTGGAGGACAAACAGAGTATTGGCGGAAGGAACAAGGGCATAGAAGGGCACCAAGACCGCCAGGAAGGGCATGAAATCGACCCCGAAGATGGATTCGGTGAAATTGAAGCGGACATCTTCGAATCCCCGGCCCTGGATTGCATTCCAGATCGCCTGCTCGAAATCCACCTGGTCGAACCCCTGTCCGAATCTCTCGTATTTCAAGTAGGATGCCACACCGAGCACGGCGATGTAGACCACCAGGACAACGCCAAGAATGATCCATGCACGGTGAGAATCCAAAGAGAGAAATGAATCCCGATCATGCCAGGCTTTGGAATGGTTGCCGGCACGCGAAGTCGTAGCACTCATCCCGAAACTACCTCGTGACCACGCACTCTGATCTGCCACCAAGTCCTCATCATGTCCAGAAATGTCTTGGCCACCGCCCCTACCCTGCCACCGCGAGCTTTGCCACCAGCACGAGGATGATAGCTCGTCTCCACTTCGGCAAAGCGATAACCGGATCGACAAGCCCTTACCACGATCTCTCCACAAAAGAAGATTCCCCTTGACCGGACGTGGACTCTGCTAAAGATGTCCCTCCGGTACAGATGGACCCAGTTGATATCTCGAAAAGGCACGCCGAAAAGCAGCCTCATAAGACGCATAAAGATGGCGGAATTCATTCTCCGGTACAGTGAATAGTCGCTCCGGCTGCTCCGGTATCCCAGGACGACGTCCGCGTTATCGGCAGCTGATAATAGTCTTCCGAGCTCCTTTATGTCAAACTGGCTGTCGGCCGAATTGTATGTTATCAGTTCTTTACGGGCGGCGGCAATTCCGGTCAGCACGGCTCCCCCGAAACCTTGGTTCTCAGCATGGCGGATAGCCCTCACTTCGCCATGACCAGCCGCCTCCCTCTCAGCGATGGAGAACGTCCGGTCGGTGCTGCCATCGTCCACCACTATGATCTCAAAATCCGCGGCCAACGCGGCCAAGGCGGCCCGCGTGTCCGCTATTGCCCTGGCAAGGTTATCTTCCTCGTTGTATGCGGGAATGATCACGGAGATGCCCGGCTGCAATTACCCCTCCGTCTTTCCCACTCCAGGGCGCCAAGCAGTCAAGCTGGTGTAGTACTGAAACAGTTCACCAAAGAGGCGGAGAATCTCGCTGGCGCTAAGTGCGGAGGTCTCCACAAAGGCTTCGTACTCTCCCTGACGTCCTTTCACCCAGCTCTTCTCCTCAGGCATTGGCAGGAGGCGTATGTCGTATCGTTCGGGATGATTGTGGATTGGCGTGCCGACGTATGGTGCAAAAATGTTGAAGCCAAAGCGGTCGGGCCGGACGGTCGCCATCCAGCGTCTGGTCTCCTCGACCGTCTCGTAGGTCTCGCCGGGCAGGCCGATCATGATGAATACGTTTACAGGGAGGCCGATTTCCTTGCAGTGGAGCACGAACTCGGTGTTTCGCTCCACAGTTGTGCCTTTGCTGACGACATCCAGAATCTTCTGGGACCCGCTCTCGATTCCCACGCCCACCTCGATGCAGCCGGCGTCTTTCATTGCGATTAGCATCTCTTTGGTAGTGGTGTCGGCCCGCGCATAGCAACGCCACTTGATGCCCAGGGGTCTGATACCTTCGCACAGGGCCAGCAGGCGATTCTTGTTGATGGTAATCAGGTCGTCAAGGAAAAGGAAGTGGTCAAACCCATACTGATCGATAATGGAATGAAGCTCCGCCAGCACGTAGTCCACGCTGTGCAGCCGGGCTCCACGTTGCCAAACATCTTTTGAGCAGAAGGCGCAACTAAAAGGGCAGCCTCTACTGGTCATCAGAGTTGTGGCCCGGCCGCCGTCGATCCGGTAGCCATAACCATGTATCGGCAGCAGGTGACGGGCCGGCGGCGCGATCGTGTCTATTTGCCGGATATAAGGCATTCGCAAGCTAGGAGGAATCGGAAGCCCTCTTTGGACCAGACTTGCCAACTCCACGATTGCCCGCTCTCCTTCGCCAGCAACTACGCAGTCAAAGCCGTCCGCCTGGCATTCCTCAGGAGCGGACGACGGGTGCGCTCCACCGATGACAATGGGAGAAGAATGGCCAGTCTTCCTCAGCGCGGCCAGGACCCTCCTGGCCCAGGGATACTGTGGAGTAGTTGCCGTGAGTCCATAGAGGTCTGCAGTCTCTAGACTGCTGGCATACTCCTCGATCTCCCCTTCCTTACCGCCGAAATCGATGACACGCACCTTCACGCCCTGCGACTCCAGGGCGGATGCCAGATAGAGCACTCCTAGCGGCGGGAATGCCTTTTGGTCGATAAGGAATGGACTTGGGGGGACTATTAAGGCGACTCTCAAGACCTAAGCACGTTCCTTCTCGAAATCTCGCACAGAGGCGGCCACCCACTCGATCTGCTCGCCTGTCAATTCGGCAAACATTGGGAGAGAAAGAAGCTGCGCGGCCTGTGCTTCCGTAACCGGGAAATCGCCAGGCTTGTATCCGAGATGAGTATAGGCGGGCTGCAAGTGGATAGGTATGGGGTAGTGTATACCGGTGCTGATTCCACGGCCGCCAAGGAACTTCTGTAGCTCATCCCTGTACGGTGTCCGGATCACGTAGAGATGGTAGACCGACACCACACCCGGCGCTACCACTGGTGTGACGACTTTCAGCCCGGCCAGTAACTGGTTGTAGCGTTCGGCAGCCTTACGCCTCGCCTCGTTCCAGGAGTCCAGTCTAGGGAGCTTCACTCGCAACACGGCCGCTTGCATAGTATCCAGCCGGCGGTTGTAACCGGCGAACTGGTGGTGATACTTCACTCGCTGCCCGTAGTTGCGGAGCATTCTGATATTTTCCGCCAGCTTGCCATCGCTGGTGACAATGGCGCCCGCATCCCCGTAGGCGCCGAGGTTCTTCGACGGATAGAAGCTGAAGCATCCGGTGCTACCCATAGAACCGGCCTTCTTGCCCTTGTACAGGGCCCCATGCGCCTGGCAAGCATCTTCAATGACGGCAAGACCGTTCCGGCCGGCAATCGCCAGGATAGCGTCCATATCGGCCGGCTGCCCATAGAGGTGCACCGGCATGATGGCCTTAGTGCGCGGGGTTACGGCGCGCTCGATAGCGTTGACGTCGATATTGTAGGTGCCCGGATCAGCGTCGACCAACACCGCTTTGGCCCCCGCCGAATTTATCCCGAGAGCCGTAGCGATGAAAGTGTTTGCGGGGGTTATTATCTCGTCGCCGGGTCCTACTCCCAGTGCCCGCAGGCTCAACTCCAAGGCAGAGGTGCCATTATCGAGGCCGATTGCCTCGGAGGCGCCGCAATATTGGGCCCATTCCTGTTCGAACGCGCCTACCGCTTCTCCAAGGATGAAGTCTCCCCTTGCTGCAGACTGGAGCAGAGCCTCGTTCACCTCTGCTTCGATACTCCGGTACTGTGCTTTCAAGTCTACGAATGGGACCTTGGGCCCCGCCGTAGCTTTGACGGCCTCAACCATGTTTCTTCGCCTCCCTACTCATCACGTCCAGCCCCTCGACATAGGGCCGGTCCACCATGCCTTCTTTGCAGGACAATTCATTCACGTTGCAAACAACACGAGCCGGATTACCGTATACCACCGAGTAAGGGGGGACATCTTTAGTAACGACACTTCCCGCTCCGACTAGAGCCCCTTCCCCGATCGTAATGCCAGGGAGAAGGGTGACGTTGACCCCGATGCGTGCTCCGGCCTTGATGGTCGGACCCCGCATGCACTTAGTGCACAGGGGATGAGGGTCGTTGGCGATGGCGACGCTAGGAGCGATGAACACGTCATCTTCAATAACCGTGAATTGCGCTATGTATACGTTGCTGTGCACTTTCACCCGGTCGCCGATAACGCAGCCGTAGTCCACCACCGAATTGTTCCAAATGGAGAAACCATCGCCAATCCGGTTTTGTTCTCTGATGACCACGTTGTGGCCGGTCTCCAAGCCATTGCCGGCGACCACGTTGGTGTAGACGACGGTTCCTGAGCGCAACTTCGCGTTGTCGCCGATTACCGTTTCCTCCGGATCGATGCGCCGGCCGGTACGGTAATCCAATTGGACCGTTGGGTCCAGTTGCGCATTCTTCCCCATAATTGCCATGACCTACAACTCCACCGGTGCCCCGTGCTGCCGGAGCGACTTCTCGATAGCCACCATGGTGCGAACCACGGCGAGCCCGTTTTTCCCATCGGAAATGGGAGTAGCGCCCGACTCCACGCAGTCGAGGAAGTGCTGGCATTGGACTTTGAGAGGTTCGCTCGCCTCGATCTTGGGACTGATGATATCGCCGTCCCGCAGTTGAAGCTGGAATTCGCCGAAGCTATCCACTTCGCCGCTGATGGTCACTCCCTTTTCGAAGATGCGTACTTTCTCCAAGGCATCGATGTCGTTGAACACAATCCTCTTCTTGCTGCCCACAACCACAACTTCTCTCACCTTGTTGGAGTCGATCCAGCTGACGTGAATGTTGCCGAGGATACCGCCGGGGTAGGCAATGGTGGCGAAACCAACGTCCTCCCGGTTGTTCTGTAGAAGGCGGCTACCGACTGCGCTTACCCAAACCGGCTCTTTGCCGACAAGGTAGTTGAAGATGGAGATATCATGCGGCGCAAGGTCCCATATGGCATTCACGTCCTTGCGAATAAGGCCAAGATGTGTGCGGGTGGCATGCATGTAGTAGATTTCGCCAAACTCGTCATTGCTGAGGAGCGACTTCACTTTCTGCACGCCGGCATTGAACAGGAAGGTGTGCCCGACCATCAGAGTCAGACGCGAACGCTCGGCAATTTCCACGAGCTCCCGGGCTTCCTCACTTACCAGCGTAAGGGGCTTTTCCACAAGCAGGTTCTTGCCGCTTCGCAGGACCTCCAGGCTGATTTCAAAATGGGTTGCGGAAGATGTCGCGACCACCACGGCGCTGACCTCGGGATCAGCCACGACATCATGCAAATCGCGCGTTCTCGCCGCATTGGGGGCACGCCGCCCAGCTATGTCCAGGCGCCCTGAATCCTTATCGCAGATCCATCCTATACTGGCATTGGGGAGCTCACCAAACACCCGGACGTAATTCATTCCCCAATAGCCGCACCCGACTATGGCTACCTTCTGCAAACCGTCCTCCTTTGTCGACTCCCGCGCTGCCACACAACACTCTCTAGTGGTAAGCGAAGATTATCCGGTCGAACCAGACAGCCATCCCCTGCCAGGCCACAAACAACATCAGCAGCGCCAGCACGGAGCGCCCGGCCCACGATCTCCAACCGAGATGCGCCAACAATACTCCAGCGGCCAGGGCTAGTGCGGTAGTGGCGAAAAGCTCGTGCCGGGATTCCATTCCCACAATTGCGCCAAATGCCCCAAAGGCGCCGGCAGCTAGCGTCCACGCCGCTATGGCGAGGATGAACACCCGTGCCCGCCGGGCCAATGCCGCCACCCCAGCCCCGGCAACCAAGAAAGCTGGAGAGAAAGCGCCCAAGAGACCGAGGTCGCTGACGGACAGCCGGCCTATCCTTCCCAGTGCCGAGCCAGCCGCACTGCTTTCTCCGCCGCCTCCGAGGGCAGTCGCCTGTCCAGCAATCAGCAAGACGAAATGGGAGTAATAGACGAGGGAAACCAAAATCAGCGCGACAACAACAGGCAGCGCCGCGTACAAGGTTCGGATTCTGCTTTGCCAATCTAGAAACAACAAGCATAGCATCAGGAACAAAGCCACACTGAGAAGGCTGAGCAGCAAGCTACCATAGTGAGAAGTGAAAGTCAAGGCAGAGGCGGCCAGGACCAAGATGAAGGAGAGGACAGGCGCCAAGGGCTTGGTTATGACGGTGATGAGAATGGCGATCAGTAGGAGAGCCGCCCACTGCCCAAACAAATTGGTGTGGTTTCCCCAGGAAAACACCATGAACGTGTAGGGAGTGAAAGAATAGACGAAGCCCGCCAAAGTCGCTGCCAGCCCCCCGAAACCGGCCCGCTTTACGATGTAGAAGACAAGGAAGACTCCGGAAGCATCCAGGAGACTGCTGGATAGGGCCAGTAGCATCTCGTGGTTCGACCACAAGTAGCCGAAGGGAGCCAAGAGCAGATAATAGGCTGGAGGGTACGGGGCGTCGCGGCCATCAGGAAGGGGGTTGGTGAAGACTAGATTGCCGGTCATCACGGTCTCCAGGCGATGCGCATGCATGGTCAGATCGCTGGAGACGAACTGGGGGTAAATCATGCCGCCGAACCGGATGGCGAATGCCAGGCCGAAGATGCCGGATATGGCGGCGATCTCCCAGCCCTCGACCCTCCAACCCCTTGTGGCCGCCAGCAGTCTGCTGGCCAGGCGGGCCAACAGTGAAAGGACACAGGCCGCGGCAGCCAGAGCGGCCAGTTGACCGGCAAAGACTGTGATGCCGAGGCGGTGAAAGGCTATGAGAAAGGCCAATACCAGTATGGCGCCGAAAAGGGCGATCGCCGCCAGGCGGACCGGAACCCTTGACTGGATCAACCAGAGGAAGGCGATGGCAACTGCTATGATGAGCAACGGGAATACGGGGATCGCTGGAACAACTATCCACCGGTCCGCCGCGGGTAGTGGAGACACTTGCACGGAATCAACAAAGACGCCGAGGTGCCGGGCATCATTTTGGGGCACAAAGGTGTCCGATTCGATGGTAATATCCAGATCGCTTAAGCCCAGCGTTTTGCCTCGGACAAGAAAGGAATACGTCTTGAGAGTTCCATCCGGGACAATCTTCCCCACCTCTTCACCGTTGGCCAGCACTCTGACATTGGGACTGGCCACTCCCTCTGGGCGCCAACCGTTGAGCGCAAGGTTGACTTGCACCGGACCGGGATTGCCAACGCCGGGGAAAGACACTGTTGCCGTCTCGCCGGACCAGCGGTAGGTCAGGCTGCCGTTGTGCTCCGGCTGGTGAAACCCGGTCACAAACGGCATGTCCAGTTTGCCGCCAATATCAATACCGTAATCCGGCCTATTCTGATAGCCTACTGTTATAGCCAAAGCGGCAAGCGCCAAGATGAGGTAGAATTCCCAACTCTTGAACGCGAGGCGAGCCAGTCGCAATTCCTCCAGAAGCGCCAGTCTCACAGTCATCGGCTGCGGTCTCCTAATGCCCGGCATACAAGATGCGGAAGATCCAGAACGATACCGCCGACCAGGCCAGCGTGGCAAAAAGCATGTAGCCGGTAATCCGGCCCGCAACGCCGCGCGAGCTTAGCCGGTCAAGGAGTATTCCGAGCCCGATGGAGAGAGGCACCATCGCATAGAAGAGGTGTTTCCCGATCATATCCACATGCATACCCACCACGGCAAATACCACCGGTATGGTGAGCCAGGCGATCAGGAGAAGCCAAAACCGGTCTAGTCTTTCCACCCTGTATAGCGCCAGCCCGAATATGGCCCCCACGAAGGGCAAGGCGGAGCCGTAGAACGTGAGGGACCACTGTACCGTGCTAACCAAGCCACCGGTACCCACCACTTGTCCCGAACCGGTCGTCAATCGGCTGGCGTAAGCCGGAAGCGTGACCGTCAAGAGGGGAATCAAATACTGCATGTAGTAGCTCAGAAAAGCTACTACCAACCCTCCAACAACTACCATAGCCAACTGGATGACTCGCCTCCGCTCCCAAGCCTCGGCCGGCCAGAGAAGCATCGAGACTCCCCAAATGCCCATGACAATAGTGTTGAAGACCAGGATCGTCGGGAACGCCACCATTGTGGCCGCCAGCAACATAGTTGTTAGGGCAAAGGGACCGGCCCTGTTTAGATTGTGAAACTTGGTCAGGATAATGGCAAACGTGATGACTGTGAGCCACTGGGCGAAAATGGTCGGTAGAATGCCATAGGACAGCATGCGATAGGTGAGCGGAGTGAACCCGTAGACGGCGGCGGCAAAGAGCGCGGCACGCGGGCTGCCGTAGAACTTCTTGACCAGGTAGAAGATACCGAACAGCAAAGAGACATCCAGCAACGTCACAAAGAGTTTGACGGAGAGCTCGATAGGTAGCGGCAAGAAGCTAACCGGCGCCGCTATGAAGTAGAACAGGGGCGACTTGGGAATTAGAACGTCCATGTTCCACTCGCTGGGCACCGACGACAGGGGACTAGGAAAGTACAGTTCGGCCCATTGGCCCGAGAGAACCATCCGCAGAAAGCGCATATGCCACGGCAGGTCGATCATTATCATGTTGGGATACGCTAGACCGCCGAACTTGGCATAGAAGGCGACAAGCGCTACTGCCAGCAAAATGCGCCGGTGCTTCTCGCTCGTTTCCAGCCTGACCGCTTGAAAGAGCCAGCGGATGAGGCGCTCGCCGATGAGCAAGAGGGCCAGGCCAAGCAGGAGAACGAGAATCAGGTTCTTGGCATAGGGAGTGTAATCCAGACGCTGGAAAGCGACGGTGTAGGCGATGGCGAAAAGCATTGCCACACCCGCGATCGATGCCAGAGCCCTGATAAGCCAGCCCTTCGTGGTGGTCCCAAGCACCGCACGGCGGCCGGTGGCGTAGACGACACAAACTGCAAGCATCGCGTAGATCAATTGGCTGAGAGAAGGGAACACCAGACCGGCGCCGGTGGGCCGGTAGCTCACCCAATCCACCTGTGTTCCCAATTGAAGCCCGCGATTCCCCTCCGGATGGTAGGTATCACTCCTAAGCTCCACGACCAGGTCACGTGACTGCGCTGCCGGTCCCGTGATGTCGTAGGAGTAGGTTTGCCAGCCGGGTCCCAGTTTGATCGCCGGCATGGCCTGCCCGTTGACAATGATTTCTAGATTCGGTGCCGGCTCCCCTGCCGGCCGGCCGGACGCCACTCTGAGCTGCAGCTGGAATGGTATACCACCGCCAATGCCTGGAAGCCTGATGTAGGAATAATTGTCGGTCCACCGGTACGAGACGCCGGCTCCAGCCTCTTTGCTGTGGAAGTTGTCGACATAGGCATCGTCATAGCCCCCACCGATGTCGACGGAATATGGACGGCTGACCTGGTAGGCTAGCATGGTCAGGACCAGTGTGAGCAGGGCGAGTGTCCAGAATTCCCACGATCCGAGGACGGTCTTGAGCCAGGTAAGCTCGATGCGAACCTCTCTCCCAATCTTGCCGGCAAAGGCCCGGCTTTCTCTGCCGGCCATAGGCCTCACCAGTCCGGTCTCAGTGGAAGGCATACATCACCCGCTCATACCAAAGACTAGCGCCGGACCACAGGATGTACGCGACCATCATCAACGCGATCGCCTGCCCGGCCCATTGCTTCGGGAAGATACGCGCCAGGAAAATGCCGGACCCGATGGCGGCGACAGGCAAAAGGAAAAGCATGTAGCGCACGTACAGCCCGGTTAGAAACCCTACACCGGCAAAGGCGACGGCACTAATGACCCAAGCGGACATGAGCAACCCCAACCGCGAAGTCTTGTAGGCAGTAAACACCAATAGCCCTCCGAACAGCAGCCCGAACAAGGGCCAAAGCTCGAAGTACGCCCTCGCCTCGTGATACAAGCCTTTGATCCCCTGCACAACCAAGTCGCGAATCGAGTACACTTGTGTAGGCCGTAAGTCCAGCGAACGGTCGGATACTGAGCCGCCAACGTAGAAGACCCGGCTGTGATCTTGCTCGGCGGCGGTCTGTTGCCTTTCCTGGGCCATGGCCTCGGCCTCTCCGGTCATAGTGCCGACAAAGTGGGAGTAGTAGCCGCCAAAAGCGATTGCAGCCGCCAAAACGCCGGCTGCCACGAGAGCAACCGTGCCTTTCTCCAACCGCGTCCTCCGGTTTACCAGGACATTCAGGACCACGAACACCACCAGAGATACTGCCAGGAGTAGTACGACTCCCGGATGGGAGAGAAACGCCAGCAGCAGCGTGAAGACAAGAAGGATGAATTTGGCCGGCCGGTGGAGTCTGTCGAAGCAGGTGGCGAGCAGCGCCAAAACGGCCAGCGCCAGCCATTGGCCAAACAAGTTGGTGGTGACACCCCAAGAGAACACCAAGAAGGACAGAGGCATAATCACGTAGACCAGCGCCGAAAGAAATGCCGCACGGGCATCCTTGGTGACTTTGAACACTACGAAGAACATGAGGAACAACCCCGAGGTGTCCATCCAAACGGTGAAGAGCTTCACCAGGAACAATTTGTCCTGAACAATCAGGGTTAGTGGCGCCATCAACAGATAGGCGGTGGGCAGATAGAAGGTGCTATGGCCTCCCCATTCTCCCGAGACTATCGTAAAGTAAATGCTGCCGCTGAGTACTTGTTCCAAGCGATGGACATGAAAAACGGCATCCATGACGAAGTTCTGAGGATAGAGTTGCCCACCCAGCCGCACTACAAAGAGAATGGCAAATACGCTGAGCAGGGCGTTGCGGGCTCCTGCCGCTAACAGTACTCCTGACCGCTTGTACCAGAGTTCCACAATTAACGAGGTGATGGCCAGAACCATGTACGCCGCGATAAACGTCACCAGAAGCTGATCGGTGAACACCGAAAGCCAGAGACGGGCAAAAACAATCAATATGGCGAAAGCCAAGCCCAACAGGATCGCCACAAAGAGGGCTACCCTCCTCGATCCGCCCAATCTCAAGGCCAGTAACGCGCCGACAAGAATGATGACGAGAAGGGGAATGACCTGGCCGGTGGAGGGCAGGACAATCCCATTGCCCACCGGCTGTACGGTGATCTGGTCCACGGAGACTCCGAGGTCCCTGGCATCTCCTTCCGGCCTGAACGTGTCTGATTTCAGCAATAGATCGAGGTCACCGCTGGCAACATAGGCACGCGGCACTCGCAGGGTGATCGTTTCTGGGACTCCTGATGTCTGCTTGATACCCAGACTGTGCCCGTTGGCAAAGAATTCCACTTTTGGCGGCGGAGGACTGGGCCGGTAACCAACGAGCTTGATTGTCACCTCGTAGTCATCCTGGCCTATGCCGGGAAACGATATCGTGGAACTGGCTTTGCTCCAGCGGAAATTCATCTCCGGGCTGCTCTCCACAGCGTTGAAGTCCGCCACATATGGCCCATCGAAGATGCCGCCAATATCGAGGGGGTAAGCTCCTCTAAACTGATAGCCAGCGGCCATGAGGCAAAGGCCAAGTGCCAGAACCGGGTAGATGGGCCAATACCCCAGCAGCTTCCAAACCGGCTCGAGCTCGGAGCGTCCCCACTCGGTTATGGCTCTCCACACCGTTCGCATCATTTCTCCTGATGGCAAGCCGAAAAAGGCAGTTGCCCGCATGCTTCGATCAGTGTCCTTGCGCCGCTGCTCCATTGAAAATTCCGGTCGACGTATTCTCTGGCAGCAACGCCCATGGCCCGGGCTTGCTCAGGGTTCTCCAGCAGACTAACAATGCCACCAGCCAGTCCGGCCGGAGTGGAATCGACGAGCAGGCCCCGGGTCCCGTTGCCAACTGTCTTGGCCGGGCCTCCTTCGTCCACGGATACCACAGGCAACCCCGCTGCTAGCGCCTCCAGCACGGAGAGGCCAAAAGATTCCACCTTGGCAGGGTTGGCATACACCTGCGCCAGAGCGTAGTAGCTGGCCAGGTCGCCTTCGGGGACGAAACCCGTGAACATGACGCGGTCATCAAGGCCGAGGTCAGCTACCAGCCTCTTGAGCCGGTCCATCTCGGGCCCCGAGCCCACTACCAGTCCGCGAATTCCGGGCACCTTGCTCGTGACCAACTTTATGGAGCGGATGAACAGATCGATCCTCTTGCGAGGGTGCAGGTGGTTGACGGTCATGACCAGCGGAGTCCCCTCCTCGATCCCCAGTCTCTTCCTGATTTCCGCCGTTCTCTCTGGGGAGGGCTGTGGAAGATCGACGCCATGCGTGATGACAGTGGAATCGACCCCGTAGACTTCTTGAACCCTCCACCTGCCAAAGTCACCGTTGACAAGAATGGAATCAGCCTGGTGAACCAACAGACCATCCAGCACACGATACATCGGCAGCGCGAGCCGCGCCACCGGCCCCAGCGCCCCCAGCCTGGCGGACACCTCGGCGGTGTCCGTGTAAGCGAAGCGCGGTGGTTCGTAGCAGAAATATAGGCATGGGAACTGTACCCTTCTCACTTTTTTGGCCCAGGCCAGCGCCGGTAGTCCCGGCCCACCGAAGAAGACGGCGGCATCGAAATGGCTCCGGGCTCGTCCCAGCAATCGCGGTGTCAGAGCATACTCCAAGGCGGCATCCAAATAGTGATTACCCGTCAGCCGGATTTGGCCGTTGGCTCCTACCACCTTGACGGTCTTCGGTAGAGTCTCGCGGCACTCGCCATCGAGGTAATGAGTGGCGAGAGTAACCCTGTGCCCAAGTTGCTCCACGAAGTCCGCTAGCTTGATGATAAGTCTCTCCGCACCGGTCAGCTTTTTCAGTTGGGGATAAACAAAGAGAAATGACGACACTAGGCCCCACCGCCAGATAGGCTATTCGTCAACCAGCATCACCGGTATGCCATCCTTAATAGGATACCGCCGTCCACACTGCTCGCACACCAGAGTGCAACCTTCCAGCCTTATGTCGCCCTTACACTTCGGACAAGCCAGTATCGCCAGCAAATCGTCACTGATAGGTTTCCCTTTCGAGGTGTCACTCTCCGTCATATGCCCTCCTCCAGCAAGTCAGCGCGAGATCGAAACATTGGAAACCGAGATTGATAGAAGTCTTTGGTCGTTACCCAAGCCGAGGTTTGCGGGAGATTCGGGTGGCTCCTCGCACACCAGTCTCAGCTCAGTTTCGCCTTTGGGTATTTCAAAATGCCCGGTGCTGAATTCGCCGATCGAACCAGGCTGAACGACGAAGTTGGCAACGAGACGGTCTCCAGCATAAACATCCAAAGTGCGCTTTCGCTGCAAGCTCCACGCTTGGAAATGCAGCTGAACAGACTCGCTAGTGGAGCTCACCGCTACCAGCGTAGCATGATCAGCCATCCACCTGGTCTGCCCTTGGTCGGTCGATTCCTTGTCGTACCATCCATTCCCGACCTGAACGAAGAGAGTGTCTCCCTTCTTCTCTACCCGGAACGCCGCAGCTTGGCCATCTTCAAAGTCCGGCGGATGACCGAACAGCGTCTCCGCCATCTTCATCGCTCTCTGGACGGCATCCGGTTTGTCGAGGTCCTTGTGCACCACGACGTAGCGAATGTTGTAGTAGTCTAGCACATTCTCGCCCATGCTTGGCAAGTCGATTTGGTTTATGTCAGGTGCCATACTCAAAGTCACCAACTGCTGGACGCCGGGTGCGCTCTGCACAAAGGGGAAAGGCTGGACGCGCGACGTGTATCCGCCGACTATCTTCTTCCCGTCAACCGTCTGGTACAGCAAATAACGCGAACGGATGAGGCTGAACGGGATGTCAAGGACCCCAAACTGGCCGGGCTCCTGGGCGATCTGCTCATAAACGCTGGGCACCTGGGCCTTTGAGATGGGAAAAGGTATGGCCAAGAACTCGAAACCAATTACCAGCAGCGCCAAGGCCGGGATAGCCACATGATACTTCTGGAAGACCGGCCACCGTCTTCGCTTTGCGCTGCGCATAAGAGACAACAAACCCCAGGCCGCCATTACCCCCACGCACAGCATCACGATGACGTCGAACCTCGCCACCGCCCGCGAGGTCTTGACGAAGGGAAGGTAGTAGAGCAGCAGGTAGGGTAGCGGTATGTTTGCCTGAAATGCCGTGAAAGTAGTGCGGCCGGCCACATGCAGTATCGGCCCCAGAGCGAGAACAAAGAAGATGGCGGCCACAACCAGCCAGAACCGGGTTTGCCGCCAGAAGCGCCACAGTCCGAGACCGGCGAGAGCTAGGGGGAGATACCCGGCAAACACGATCTTCTCCGCCAGTGGGCTGTTGTAGATATCCGTCCACTTGCTGGCAATGGCTCCCCAGAGCGGATTAAACGGACTGGGCGCGAAGAATGCCAGAAGATCGGGAGAGTGGTGGAGTGTTTGCACGGGATCGTAGACGGCATAGCTGCTTGTCATCGCCTCTCGTAGCATCGGCACCAGCAAGGGTGATGCTACTACCGTGAATACGCCGAGAACTCCTACGACCCTGACGGCATCGACAGCGAAAATGAGACGTCTCCGGCGGGCGGTGAATGCTCTATAAGCAAATAGGATGACGGTGAAGATGAGCAGGTACATCACGTAGTACCAATCCGCCAGTGCAGTCAGCGCCAGGAAGAGGCCAGCAATCGGCACGTATTTCCAGCGCATGGTATCCAGCGCCTTGAGGAGGAACAGGACGTAGAGGGGCAGCCACTCCATCGCTATAAGATTGAGATGGCCGAGGAGATGGGCGAAATGATATGGGCTGAAGGTAAATATGAATCCTGCCACGAACGAGGCAAGCCACAGTCCGGCTGTGCCTATGTCTTGTCTTCCTTCCTCCTTGGCGACGTGTCCTCCCAGCAGGTAGTGGGTCAGGAGATACGCGCCCCAGCCGGAAAAGGCGAATCCGGCGAACACGGCGACGTTGTAGGCCACAAAGGCATTGAAGACTAACTGAAAAGGCAGGGTCACAAAGGCGTCGAACAGAGTCAGAGTATCAAAGTACAGATTGATGCCTGTCGGGAAGTACAGGAAGTCGGTATGGAATGGGCCGGAAGCTACCCCAGTGACTACCTGGCGCATCCACCACAGATTCCAGAAGTACTGCCAGTTGTCGCCGTTGGGCCCGGGAATGGCGTCCCCCATGTGCAACACTAGAGGATAAGTAAGGACAACAGTCAGAACGGCGAATGCAACGAGCGTAATGCCGTGCCGGAGCTTAGGACTACTCACCGGCGCCTCCGGCGTTTGTTTTGACGCTCACCCAATCAACAGCCACCCCGGCATACCTGGCATCCGAGCCATCGCCCTCCTCCGACATCTGCGAGCGAAACTCCACAGTCAGGGGCGTGTTGGCCTTACTCACATCCGCTACTTTGAAGGTGAAGAGCTGGAAATCCTCTGTCGCTTTGGCCGTCCCCACATCTTTGCCATTTACCAGCACCTGTACTGGTAGTGCATTCGGGGACAGGCTCGCCATACGGATGCTGACCTCATCTGCGGTCGCGATAGGCCCGAAGCGGACCTCCGCATTCTCCCTCGCCCGGCGATAGGACACGCTATCTTTGTTTTCCGCCGGCCAGAAGCCGTCCACGTATCCGGCGTCCAGATAGCCGACGTCGACTCTCTGCCTCGACTGCACGGGAAGCCATTTGAAGGTCCAGTCTAGGAGCGCCGCCTCGTCGTCGACATTGAACTGCTTTGCCGTCTTACTCGTATCGCCAGCCCGCCGGTAAATCTCGCCAAGCCCGCCATGAGAACGCGGGTCATACGGGTTGACTTGGAGCGCCATCTCATACTGCTTTGCCGCCTCATTCGTCTTGCCGGTCGCCAGAAGCGTATTCGCCAGCCCTAGCCGTGCGTCGAGAAAATCCGGCTGGAGGCTCAGGGCAGCCTGATAGAATTTCTCCGCGTTGCCGTAATCGCCGACCAAGTACGTCTGGTCGGCCTGTGTCTCAAGGCTTTGCCGGTCGAGGACCCGGCCGAGGACCAGGGGCACATTCTGGTAGGCGAACAGTTCCAAAATGACGAACAAAACTGCCAGGGCAAGGGCGGCGCTTGCCCACCACTGTTTGCGCCACCGGAAGGCCCTTTCCACCACGGTAACGGCGAAGCAGGCCAGACCGATTATCAAGAAAGGCATCATGGGCAAGCGATAGCGCAGTCCGATGAAGTCGACGGGAGTGAATAGGGCAAGGACGAAGCAGAAGCCCAGCCATGCTCCGAACAGGGCTGCCGGCCTCCTCCGGCCGGAAAGGAACAACCCTGCCGGTCCAAGCGCCAGCGCCGCGAGGAAGGGGATGTCGCCCAGCAGTGTGCTTGCGGCGCGCTCCCCCCAAGAGACGCCTTTATCCACTCGAATAAGGTCCGGCAGATACTCCAGTTTTGCCAGGTAGAAGGCATTGGTCACCGCACTTTCCAAAGCCTGGCGAGGATGCGATACCATATAGGACAAAGCTTGCTGGTAAGCATAGCGGTCGCGCTCGGCGTAGCCAGCTATCGGCAGCAAGACCTTCTCCATTTCCGATTTGTCCTGAAAGCCGCCATTCGCCAGCAGGAAGTTGTACCCACCGGTGGTGTCGACGGGAATGAAGGAATGGTAGACGAGTGCGTTACGCAGAGTCCAAGGGGACACCACCATAACGAACGCAATGAGGAACACCGCGACCGTAGTCCAGCCCTTGTGCTTTTCCCGCCTGGCGGATAACCACACCCATATGGCGGCCAGCGGCAGGAAGAGGAGTGCATAGGAACGCGTCAAGGTGGCCAGGCCGAGGAGAACGCCGCCCGCCGGAAGCCATAGAAGCCGGCTGCCATTGACCGACCATCTGGTCAGCGCGTACATCGCCCCCAGCAGGAGAACGATAAACAGGGTCTCGGACATGACCAAGTTGCTGATGGTGGCCAAGGGTAGGTAGAGAGCGCAGGCCGCCATAGCGACGAGAGCGCTGCGCTCGCCGGCAATGCGCCGTGCAATGCCATAGACAAGTAGAACAGCAGTCAGTCCAAGCACCACCTGAACAAGGCGAATATCCAGTACAGAATATCCAAACAACTTGAAGACGCCAGCCAGGAAGAATATGTAGAGGGGCGGCCTAACCCACTTTGCCGGGTCGTAGTAGCCATCGCCCCCCGCCAGCATGGCAGCCCGGCCGTAGTATTCTCCCTGATCGCCGCCTTGGGGAACCTGCACCGTGGTGTCGAAATAATATACCCTCAGCAGAAGGGCGGCGAGCAGTATGGCGGAGATGGCAACAGGAATGACCCACGCCGGAAGAGGGCGTGCAGTCTGCGCCGGGACTGCGATTTCGGATTCGTTTTGTTGATCAGTCATAGCCGCCAACTAGCATACTCCAGGCTACGGATAGACCCACCGCGACGCTTCATCCGGTGGGCTCCAAGCTAACCCAGTCCAACATGACCCCTAGTAACCTGGGGTCGGAAAAGCCGGGTGTGAAGATATCAGATTTTATCTCGACAACCAAGTTCTGGCTGGGAGACATGGTGCCTGCCGGCAACTCAATGCTATAGACTGCCCACCCGCCTGAGGCAACTATGCTGGCAACCGGCTTGCCGTTGGCCAATATGTCGGCCACCGGAGCCGGGAGGCCCTCCGGCCTCCAGCCGCGCATTCGCAGCGTCAAACGATAACCGGTGGCTGCCGGCGCTCCGGGAAACCGCACAAAGGAATCCCCTGATGTCCAACGGAAAGTAGTTGTCCCATCCTGTTCGCCAAGCTGCATACCTCGCACATACCCCAGGTCAAGGCCGTCACCTACATCGATTCTGGAGCTGGGCGGCGGGGAAATCTTCTCCCACGCCCAGCTAGTGGGGTTCTGCTCGTTTACGATGCTGTCCGTGAACAGGCGCCTGGCCGGATCCATCTCGCCGCTGTTGCGGTATATGTCCCCCAACAGTACTTTTGTGCCGAAATACTGCTTCCCGTCTTGCAACAACTTCTCTGCCTCTTGCGGGTTGCCCTTCAATATCTCCACGCGGGCCAGCTCAACGCTGGTCTCCGGGATTGTCCTGTCGGCCTTCTCGAATTCCGTCTGTGCCTGATCAAGTTCGCCCTGATCAAGAAGGAGATCACCGGCGGTGAGATGAGACTGGGACAGCCAGGCCTCAAAACCGAGCGATGTGAACCCTATTGGATAAGTTGGGAGAACTGTGAAAAGAAACACCGCACAGAGAGCGCCAGCTGCCGCAATGCGCGTGCGGGAAGGAATCGCTGAACGTAGCTGGGGAGCCAAGCTCATCACTGCGTAACCGGCGTATGGAAAGAGAAAGGGCAGGACCGGAATACGAAAACGCGCAATTGCGAAAAACACCACAGCCAAGAGACAGGATACGCCAACCCATAACAGGACCAGCGCCTGCGAAGCATCATGTTTTGCGGTTGCCAGGCCGACCAGCGCCAGACACATGAGGACAACGTACAGAGAATCGTCCATGAGGAACAACGCTATCAGGTAAGGGCCAGACACCAGGCCATGGCTGAACCCGTGCACGAAGCGCTCATCCCCGGAGAAGTTGATTCGCCACAAGCCCGCCAACCCTTCAGTACCCCTTCCGATCCAACCCAAGGGATCGGATAGGATATCGTGCAAAGCACCGCTGTAAGCCAGCGACTGCCGCTCCGGAATGCTCGTGGCCTGCGAAAGGGCGGAATAGATGTCCGAACTCGGTCCCTGATGAGAAGCCAGCCAGAGATTCACGGCGCCTGTAGTCTCGACCGGGATGAAGGCGTGATAGGCCAAGAAGTTCCTAGCAGTCCATGGAAGCAGTAGAACCACGAACATTGCCAAGAAGACCCCGGCTGCTGCTAAGCGCTGCCTCCGGCCGCTGGTACTGAAGAACAGCCAGATGGCAACAAATGGCACAAATGCAATCAGCGAGCCTTTGGTGAGGGTAGCCATGCTCATCAGAGCCCCGGCTGCTCCCACCAAGAGATATCGCCGGTTGGCGGACCGGCTCTTGAGCAAAAGAAGAACGCCGGCAGCGAAGAAAGCCAGGAACAGCGTCTCGGTCAGCACCAAATTGGGGAAGATCGCGAAGGGCAGGTAGACTGCGCAGGCCGCAGCGGTAAACAGACCGACCCGCCGGTTGAACAACTCTTTACCGATGAGGTAGAAGAGGACTATCGTCAGGACGCTTATGCCGTGCTGAATGGCCAGGATTGGCGTGACCTGCGGACCCCAGAGCTTGATGGGAATGGCAAGGAAGACGATATACACAGGAGGTCGCAGCCACGGACCGGAATCGAAGAACGAAAAGCCCCTACCCTGGGCCAGGCTCAGCGCCGCCCCGAAGTACTCGCTTTCGTCGCTAACAAAGTCTCTTCCCGCCAGATACATGGCCATTCCAACACGGAGAAACAGGCCTACGGCGATGATCGCCAGCAGCCATCTGTACCTCCAAAGGAAATCCTTGGCCCATTTCTGGTATCCGGTTTCTATCCTCACTTATGCGAATCCTGAGCTACTGCTTCTTCAAAGACCTGCAGATACTGCCTTGCCGTCGATTCCCAGTTCAACTCGGTTTCCACCCGATGCCGGTTGGCCTGTCCCATCTGCGCCCGCAATGCTGGGGACAGTAAGAGGCGCGATATCGTTGCGGCAAGGGCCTGGGAGTCTCTTTCTTGCACAAGATACCCATTTTCACCGTCCCGGACGACATCGGGAATACCGGCAATCCGGCTGGCCACCAGTGGCTTTCCGGATGCCATCGCCTCCAGTAAGACATTGGGCAAACCATCGACGTTGCCGCGTTTGTCACGCACGGACGGCAACACGAAGAGATCTGCTGCCGAGAACAGGCTGATAATCTTATCACGCCTCACCGGCCCGGCGAGTATCAGGTGATCCGCCACGCCATGCCGGGCGGCCAGGTCCCTCAGTTCCGCTTCGAGGTCTCCGCCGCCCGCGATGACAAAGCGGACGTTAGGGACGGTTTTCAGCACGTCGGGAATCGCCTGGACTAGATACTCGAATCCTTTCTTGTATACGAGCCGTCCGACGGCCAGAACTAGAAGTTGCTCCGGAAGTAGGCCCAATTCTTCACGTATTCCGTCGGAGCTATTCGTTCCTCCAAACTCGCCCGGCTCTACGCCATAGGGGATCACCCTGCTGCGCTCCGGGGCTGCTCCCAATTGCACCGCGCGCGATAGCAACTCCGTGGAGCAGGAGGTTGTGCGGGCGGCGCGACGAAAACTAGCCGTGGCCGCGATTCCGGCAGGCATCAAACGCTCGGCCAGGAACACATCGGACCCATGCAGACTGACGACGAGCGGTATCCCGCGCCGCCTGGCGACTGCCGCAGCCACCGGTCCATTGGGGATCACCCAGTGCGCCTGAATCACGTCGAACCGGTGCTGCCCGCTCAACCGCCACAGTTCCCGTGCGGCCCCTACTAAAGCGGCAGGAGCCATGGCAAATACGCTCCCCTTCACTTTGACGTCTGCTTCAAGTGATTCGGCATATCCCCACTTGTTCAACGATCGCCAAGGAGCGTACTTGAAGAAATGCAGGTATACGCCATGCTCGCACCGGCTGTGGCGCAATTCGGGGTGGTACGGCGCGAGCACATGGACCTCATGGCCAAGACTCGCGACGTTACTGGCTATAGATTCGACAAAAGGCGCTGTCACATCACCCGGGTACTTCGGATAGGACGACGCCAGCATGCATATTCGCAAGGCAGACTCTCCCTCATGTCGGCAACCGGTAGATGATGATCCCCTCCGATTCATAGACCTTCTTGAAGCCAAGTACTTCCTTTCCCAGATACAGGTCTTTTAACGCCGGCCTTAGCTTCCAGTCGGACAGGTGGTCCAATTGGAGATAGGTTACGCCATACCGCCGGGCAATCGTCATGATCTGGTCGAAATCCGCATTCGGGATCATCACCGACCGTCTTTCGCTATGGAACGAGACCTCCCATGGGTTCCTCGTCATCACCACTGCTTCCTGTGGCGTCTGATCGGCGATCCAATCACTTGCCTGCACGATGGCCGTGGGTGATGTGTACACGGAAAAGTCTCCTCTGAGCTGGTTCACCGAGGGCCAAGCAAGGGCGACAAATACCAAAGGGACCAGGAAGCCGCCAACCCAGGTCGCGGCTCCTCTGTCGCGCGCCCTCTGGGCGACCAAATCGTTTACCCAGAAAAGGAAGTTCATGCCCAGCAGGTACAACCAGGGAATGAAGAATAGGAAGTAGCGATCTTCGTAATGCCAGTAAACGCAGACGAAGACAGCCATCACGGCAAAGCTGGCAAGCAGCAGCCACAGGAGTCTCCGTTGCCGGGCGTTGAGTACAAATGCCCCTAGAAGAGCGAGAGCAAAGGCGAAATAGGAGAATGTGCTGCCGTCAACGAAGTCCTTGGCCAAGTTGCCGAACTCTTGGCTAATGACGTATGTCACCCAGTCAAAACCGTAGCGTATTAGCAGACCGGGGCCCGGCAGGTTGCCGTAGTAGATGTTGTATATGTTCTCCCACGGGGGATTATACTTCAGTATCCAGGCGTCATAAGATTCGGTGGAGTACAGCGGGCTATGAAATAGGGCCAGGTTTCGGACAAACCACGGTGATACCACCACCAGGGCTACCGCCGCGGTGATAGCCAGCCAGCTGATAGAACGGGCTGGGCCGCGCCTACGCCACATGTAGACAAGGCAGAGAAGGGCAATGGCCACCACCAACAACGCGCCGGTGGGTTTTGCTAGTATCAACAGGCCCGCAAAAACCCCAGAAAGGGCAAACGATGGTATCGTGCCCCAGAAATGGTCCAGACGCCCCAGAACCGGCCCAGAAGTGGACTCCTCTGGCGGGCGGCCCGCATCGGCATTGCTGAAAAGCGTGAACAAGAACAGCAGGAAGAAAACGGCAAACGGGAGATCGTTGATCGGGTAGGCCACCATACCGACGAAGTACGGGTGGATGGCAGTCAAGACGGCTGCGGCAAATCCAACCCTCCGGTCGAAAAGCCTCGCTCCCACCAGGTAGATACTGAGCGCCAGCACCATCGACAGGAGCAGATTGGGCACCTTCGCAGCCACTACATTGGCCCCACCAACCAGGAATGCCGGGACGAGCAGCAGCGGCTCCAAAGGGGGCCAGGTATCCACCGCATGCCGTATTCCCGCCGGATATTGTTGGTAGAACTGGGCTGCGTAGTCGACAGTCATCCCTCGACCAGAGACGATGTTCCGGGCAACGACCCCGCTGTCCGCGTAATCGGCATGGCCGATGAAATCCATGTTCGTAATGAGCACAACTTCGAAGACTGCTAACAAGACCAAGAAGCCGGTGAGCATATAGAGAGCAGTACGGCGGTGTGCAACCCGGCTGATATGAGACTGCAACGCTCGCCCGATAGCCGGCAGGTTATATGCTGAGCCAACCACAGCAAGAGCGACGGCCAGCCAGGGCAGATACGCGGCCGCGATGACTCGTTGCAGGGTAAGCCCAATACCCAGCAGCAGTTCGAAGAGACCCGCAGAGATCAGCACTGTGCGGGCGCCGGCATGTAGACTGATGAGCAAGAGCTCAAGGATCAATGCAGCGACGATGACATACCCCACAACCGGCAAAGGCGGCGGGGCAAGCGGGGAAAATGCTGTTCCCAGGGGCCGGGCCGTTATCGAATCCACCATTACTCCCAGAGAACGGGCGTCGCCGGCAGGGGTGAAAGACGCAGACTCGATGCGAAGCTCGATATCGCCGGTCGGAGTCGAACGGCCGGGGATGGAGAAGCTGTAAGTTTGCATCGTCCCGCTCGACTGAAAGGACGCAACTTGCTGGCCATCTTCGAAGATCCGCACCACCGGCGGTTTCTTCCCTACCGGTCTCCATCCGCTCAACCGGACTGAGACCAGCCGCGCCGCCCCATCCGCCACACCAGGAAGGTTGACAATCGAATCACCGGTGGTCCAGCGGTAGGAATACTCGGCAACTCTCTCATCGCCGTTGAACCCCTGCACATAGGCCTGATCGCCGATTCCGCCGATATCGATGAGCCACTCAGGTTTGTATTGATAGCTCATAGCGACCACGACCAGCCCGACCAGTGCGATCACCATGCTGGCCAGCAGCCAGTCGGCCCGGTGTTCATCCAACTTGAGGGACTCAAGGGGTCTTCGGACCTTGGCTAGCTCTATTTTCTTCTTGGAATTGGCTTCTGTCACGGCTAGTATTCCAAGTGCGCTGTAATCTTGATTTTCGCTCCGGATTCTAGTGCCGGTATAACAATCTGGTCTTTTTGGATTTCCAGTCGCTCCCCATTGGCCGCTGCCGCACTGGCTACGATGCCCGGGAGAGTAAGGGTGGTGCCCGTTATTCCATCCTTTCCCGTATTCTGTAATGTTATGGAGAGGTCATTCCCATTTTGAGTCGACTCGACCTTCAGATTGCGCACCGCGAGATAGTGCTCCACGATATTGGTCAGTGTATCGACAACCAAACCATCTTCCCGTTTGGACGCTGCATAGGCAACCACCCGATCCCACATCTGCATCCCATTACTATCTGCCACGGACTCAGGGTGCGTCCAAAGGCTGGTAAATCCTCGACGCGCCAGCACCTCATCGATACTCTGGAGAGCCGTCTTCTCGCTATCCGCTGTGTCCTGCAATTCTTGATCCGGGTACACCAGCAAGGGAGGATTGCTCGCTATGCCGGAGAGTTCGAACGGATCGCCGTACTGGTAAAGTCTCGTCACGGCCAGGACGCCGCGATCGGCAAGCGCCTGATAGTGCGGCAGAGTGAGGCTATTGCTGGCGGCCCAGGGAAAAGCAAATGTCTTAGCCGGTCCCAAGCCGTGCTCGGACGCTACGCTATTCCACTGATCGAGGTCGGTCTTGAACTCCTTCAGCGAGGTCCCGCGTGCATACAGGTGTCCAAACGTATGGGACTCGATATCCTGGCCGGCAGCTATCATCTTATCCACCAGATCACCGAAGTACCAACCGGGATCCGTCTGGTACGTGCCATAAGGGTCGAAGCTATACCACGGGTGCTCCGCCCAGTAGTTCGATGCCCAACCATTCTTCTGGCTGGCCCATTTGTAGGTAGGGTCACCCGCAAATTGCTGATGTTCGGTATTCCCGTAGAGCAGGTCATAGCCGGTGGAATAAAAAGTCCCTTGCACTCCATACTTCTGGAAGATCGTTAGCAGATTCTCGGCGCCCTGCCTCATCTTTAGCCCATGCTCGGTAGCTCCGCTTACGCTAGGCTCTGCCGCCCCCCGGGAGTGTATAGCACCGCCCATGGCCGTCTCCCAATCGAAGGTAAATGCCAGCGCGGCCTTCCCGAAGTCCCGAATCGGCTCCACTCTCACCCCTGCTTGGGAGAGTCTCACATCGTCGACGAAAGCCGTGCCGTCAGCTGAACGAAAGCGCACACGCAACCCCGTGGCGTCCAAGGGGGCGATGAAACCAAGGCTGTTCATCCCCCAAAGAGACCCGGCCCTCTGGAAGCTGGAATTGGTTCCAACCGGTTGCCTGAGGTCGTTCTCCCAGATAAAATCCACCCAGTAAGCCCCATTGCCCGTGGCGTACCAGGTGAGTTGGTGCTGCTGCCCGCTACCTACGTACACTAATGCGGACTCCACCGCTCCTGCGCCGGGTCCCATTTCCGCCGAGGACTTACTGTTCCGGCCGTTGGAGGCGATGTGCGCTGTCCCGGTGAGCTTCCAGCCTGACGCCGGTCCCGAGGAATCGGTGCTCTCGAAGGAAGCATTAGACAGCAGATTGCACCCTGCATCAAGAAGCGCACTTTCTCTCGCGGCATAGTTCCCGCTTGCTTCTGCCGTATAATACCAGGAGAGCGCTCCGATTACTGCTATCAGACAGACTGCAGGGACTGCCGCCCGCAAGGGATGGATTTGCCAGGCGGCTTTCGAGTACACCCGGGTCAAGCCGATCATTACCAGCACGGCCGCGCCCGCTCCACAAGCGAGAAGCAAGTAGATTCCCGTATCGAGGAGCCGGGGGGCGAATGTGTCCAGGGAATGGCTATTCAGTACTGTGCCGAGAGCCTTGAGCCATTGCTGCTCGGACGCAGGGTGACCGAACATCGCCTGCAAGCTCAAATAGGAACGCACAATGGAGAAGCCCGCCACAGGGGCAATGGCGCCCCAGGCCGCCACGCGCCAATAGCGGCTTCGTACGCTCAAGACTCGCTCGAATATGACCCCTAGCCCGGCGCCGAGCAAAGGGATGATCGACAGAATGTACCGAGTGTCTTCAGAGCCGCCCCCTGAGTACGTGCGGTGCATGGACAAGACTCCGAGCAAGATCAGAAAGCCGATCAGGATTAGCGATAGCTCCCGCCACTTCCTTCTGGCAACGATTGCCAGGCCGGCAAGCGAGAGCAGCAAGATCGGGCTGACGGCAAATATGCCATTTTGCCCGAAGAGGAAGAACCTCAGCCCTTCGACAATTGGAGTGGTGTACGTGGTGGACAAGGCGCGCGCCCACTCGAAGTGATACTGGTACGTGTATGATGTGGCCAACGGAGAACCGAAGTTCAACCAGTTGTAGGCCACTAGCGTTGCCAGCGCCGGCAATGCCCCGGCAATTGCAGTTTCCCAATGCTGGAGCTTGGCCCGCTGTAGCAGGATATATAAGCCGAAGGGAATGAACAGCAGGACATTGATATAGTCGACAAGCACCGCATAGCCGAGCAGCAGTCCCGAGCAAAAGAGCAAGGCGGGAAAGCGTGATAGCCTGCGAGAACCAGCCCATCTTATGGCCAGGTAGGCAGCGCCCGTCACCAGAGCAGCGGACAAGGCGTGGTTGTAGAAGAGCGTGGAGTACTTCCAGAGCAGGGTACCCAAGCCCACGAGCAGGGCCGCGACCAGCGCCGAAGGAGCCCTGACACCTAGCTCTCTACCAATTCCGTACATGCCGAGAATGGCAAAAGCTCCGGCAATTGCGGAGAGCACGCTCACCGAGGATTCCAGCCCGGATTGTCCGATAATTCCCAGCAGCATCAAAGCATCGCCTGCCAGATAGAAAGGAACCGCAAGAAAGGCGGTCCCTGGGGCCCGGTCCGAGTAGAAATGGCCACCATAGTAGCTCAAGTCTAGGTAGGCATCAGGAGGCGGTATAGAGCCCAAGTCTTGCCTGGCGGTGTAGTCGATGTAGTGGTCGATGGCTGTTGAATGATAGTCCACTATAGAACGCGTCAGGGCGAAGTGGCTGCCATCGTTCGTGGAGACAATTCCCGCGGAAGAGACAAAGAAGACCCAGCCGACAGCAATTACGAGCAGCGCTAGAAGCCACCTCCGCCACGCCTTAGCCATCTTTGTTGATCCTGTAAATGGTGTAGCGCTCGTGCCGTTCCACTGCTTGAGCTACCATCTCAATCTGAGCTAGTGTATCTTTGGTCAATCGGCCGGCACTCTTAGCGTCCAGAACGAAGTAGTCAGCCATTTTCACTCTGTCTAATAGCGACTGCTGAGCCGCCGGCTGGTGCATGGTATCCCAGACATCGGCCGTCGATCCTCCGGCATCCGCTGTGACTCCCTGCCCGCTCTCCGGCGCTTGGCTCAAGGCAACATATATCAGTTGCCCATAACTGTCAACTAAGTAGGTTCCATCGGGCCCGCGCGCCGGCTCCCTCGCTGACAGGAAAGTGAAAGCAGGATCAAGGGTGAGCATGGTGCTTCCCGGCGGCGTATCGGCCAAGTAACGTGCCACCATCACGTAGATCCGGTCGGCATGAGGCGCCGCAAAGGCCGAGACTTGGAGCCAGGCAAGGGGAACCAGAGCGAGCGCCATTAGGCCCCCGGCAGCAGCCCAGAGATATTGCCGCTGTCCCCTGGGCAATCTCAGAATCGAGAATCCAGCGCCGCCGATAAGGGCCAGCGGGGGTGCGACCTGCATGTAATAGTGAGCGTAATAGGACCGGCTGGTGAGCAGGAGAGCGATGCCGAGCGCCAGCCAGCCGACAACAGGAAACCATCGCTTGCGGCTCTCTCCTCGCAAGACGAACGCGATAACGATCAACCCGATGGTAGCAAGGACGATGGTCAGAGATGATCCTCCGCCGCCCGTTGTGCTCCACAGCCGCTGCAAGGGGTCAACAATGCCATCGACCGGCCTGGACAGTTGAAAGCTGAGGACCTGCTTCAGCATTTCTCCGTTGCTTAGTAGCTGGAAGGGCAAGCCCACGGTGACAACCACGCCGGCAAAGACGCCGCCGGCCAGTACAGCTTGAATCCACTTGCGCGCCAAGAGGATGGTCAAAATCACGACTATAATGGTCAGGACACCAGGGGCTTTGGTGAGGGCCGCCATGGCTGCGAGCAGGCCAGCCACTGCTGCCCAGTAGCCGCCTTTTCGACTGTCGGCGGCCATCAAGGCGGCGAAGACAGCCGCCAGGGAGAAGAGCGCCAAGGGCGATTCCAGCATCACCTGCCTGTTGCTCTCAATGACCATTGCGTCAATGGACCATATGGCCGCCGCTCCCAGGCCGGCCTTCCAACCGCCAAGCTTCCAGGCAATGGCAAATACCAGTGGCACACACAGAGCACCCAGAAGGCTGGAGAAGTACCTTGCCATGATGAAAGACGTTGGCGATCCCCATAGGTTGAAATGGTATAGTAGCGCCGGGGAAAACACGTAGGCCGCCAAGGGAGGATGACCAAAGAAGAAATCCCGGTAGGGAATGGCTCCTTGCAGCGCAAGCTGATTGGCGAGGGCGTAGACCCCTTCGTCCTCGTAGGGCTGCCAAGTCATCCCGATGGACTGGGGCCAGATCTGACTGAAACGGGCAAAACCGGCGAGCACGGAGATTCCCAGGACGCTGATGGCGAGAGCCACCGGCTGCATGAAACCACGGGTTGCCGGTGAACCGCCATGGTCGGCTACCGGGTTGACGGGCAAATTGTCCTCAGCCCCTGGTCTGCTGGTTACTCTCTCCATGACCTAGTCTCCGGCCAAGGCTTTCGCCCGCTTCGCCTCCAACCGCGCTGGATAACGCAGCCAGACTAGGAATCCGGTTCCGAGGTTTGTCAGGTTCAAGACGAGGATCAAGGCGGAAACGCTAATGGCATATTCCGGCTGGAACCCTAATTGTTGGAAGATCACTATCAGAGTCACGTCCCTCGTGCCGATTCCACCAACTGAAACGGGGATGAGGGAGGCGATCGTAGCCAACGAGGCGACGGCGACCAGTTGCACGGGACCGATGGAAAGCCCAAGTGCCGGGAAGAACAAGTAGACCCGAAAGAACGACAGCGCGAACGACAGAACTGTGATGACGCTCACTTCGACAATTGTGCTCTTCGACATGGTGAGCATATCGAGGTGCTCGCGTGAGATGTAGCGCTGAATGAAGCCCTTCACTCTTGGCGGCAGCAAATGTTTGGAGATGGCGCTGAATACCGCGCTGCGAAAGCGCGAGCTCACCAGGAAGGCAACGGCGATCAGTACCACGGCGATTACGAGCACCAATACGGCGAGCTCGCTTTGGAAAGCGGCCCAGAACACAAAGACACTCGAGAGAGCGAAGAAGGCAAGGATTACGATGTCGAACAACCTGTCGAGAACGACGCTGGCAAGCGAGGGAGCCAGCCCATTCCCCAGCGCCTTCAAATACCATGCTTTTACAGCATCTCCCGCCTGGCCTGGAGTGAAACTACCGGCGGAGAGGCCAATGGAGTAAAGCTGCCAAGCGGCGGAGAATGACAATTCGATGCCATAGCTCCTAAGGATGACTATCCAACGCCACGACTTGATGGCGATGAAGGGAATCACCAGCAGTATGGAGATGATGACCAGAGTAGGATTGACCCTTAGCAAGCTATCAGCCAACTGCTGGACATCTACCAGACGGTAGACGATCGCGGCGAACACGAGCGTGCCGACGACCCGTAGGACCCATTTGAGCCAGCTAGAGTTTAGCTTTGCCATGAGTCTCTATTCTTTCCGTTCAAAGCGCATGGCCGCTATTTGTTCTGAGACCAGACCCATGAGGAATATGATGATGCTCATGCTGATAAGGAGCGCGGAGGAATTGGTGATATGGACCTCCGTCCAAATCGTATAGGCCGCGTACCCTGCCCCGAGCAAGAACGACAAGAGGCTAATTGGGAAGAATATACGGAGCGGACTGTACAGCGTGATGATTTTGAAGATTATCATCGTGAACTTGGTGCCGTCGCGCGCCAGCTTTATCTTGCTCTTGCCGATTCGCTTGTGAGCCTTGATAGGCACGAATTTCACGCTATACCCGGCTTTGATGAAAGCGAGCGTGCTCGTGGTGGGATAAGAGAAGCCGTTCGGCAGCAGGTGGATGAACTCCATTATCATCTCCCGCTTCATCGCCCGAAAGCCGGAAGTCAAATCGGGAATCTCCCGGCCGACCATGTAGCTGGCCAGGCGATTGAGGACCCAATTCCCTAGGTCTCGCTGCACGGCAGTGTCGGAGTCGCCGGACCGGGCGCCGACGACAAGGTCATAGTCCGGAATGTATGATAGCAACCGGCGAATATCATCTGCGTCGTGCTGCCCGTCGGCATCCATTAGCAAGACCACTTCCCCGGTAGCGTTTCGAATCCCGGTCTTCACCGCAGCGCCGTTGCCCTTGTTGTAGGGATGTCGAATGACCCTGGCGCCATGGTCGGCGGCGACTGCCGCAGTGTCATCACCGGACGCATCGTCCACGACGAGCACTTCAGCATCCGGGCAGATGCCCCTGACCTTGCTTACTACGGCGCCAATCGCCTGTCCCTCGTTGTAAGCCGGAATGACGATCGTCAACGTGAATGATAGCCCGTTCACCGGCTCGGGATGCAGCGCCTCCGTGGTTTGGGGTTCAGTCTCTGTCTGTTGCAGCTGCAATTTGCGCTTTTCCCCTTCTCAGGATTCGGCAAGATTTAGTTCACAGATTATAGCACACCCGGAATATCGGCAATGTCCGAGTTGCGGCTCTCCCGGCCGCTGAGTCTGCCCATGTTCGGCCTGATATTCAAACGCTCAAGGGGCAAAATTGGATTCAGGTGCGCCGCTTCGCGAGCCCTTGTTGCGGTCAGCCCAGCAACTCTGCAACTACCCGGGCAATCGCCTTTAGCTCTTCGTCATCTTCCTCGGTTACCCCCAAAGTGGCTGCTTCTGCGGCCAATTCGCTCAGGTAAGGTGAGGTGGGCGAGGCGGGCCGGTCCTCGGGTTCCCGGTCAGTGGTCACAGTGGGGCGGAGATCAGGTGGCGGAGGCTCAACGCGAGGAACGAGCACAGCCTGCAGCGATTCGGTGGTCCTCACCTCGGTCCCGGCGGCAGATTCATTTTCCTTCTGGGATACTTCTTGTTCGCTCCCGGGGCGCGATACCCGGGACGCCGGGCTGCTCCGGCCAGTCAGATGCGCGATAAACCGAATGTACCCGGATGCCGACGCGGCCAGCGTGTGTTCAGTAGCTATGTAGAGTCTGGCATTCCAGCCAATGGACTCTCTCAGGGCCGGCACCTGAGCCAACAGGAGAAGGTTTTCCAGAATTTGCTCTTCTTCGGAGTCGTCCACATCTATCTTCACGCAGCAATGACCCGGCAACTCATCGAAAGCCCCGATATCGGACACCATCACGGTGCGGCCGGCGGCCATCAGCCGCAATGCTGCTGCTGAGGTCTCGCCGGCAGTCGGATAGCGCAGGCTCAAGCAGACATCCGAGGCGAACACGTAGTTCCAGAAGTCATCCTCCGTGGCAAAGCCGCGCTTCCAGACGTCGCCCTCTAACCCCAACATCCTAATCGTTTGCTTAGGGTCATAGTTGCTCGACGGATCTCCCACCAAAACGAATTTGGCATCGGGAATGTACCCCAACAGCCCTCTAAAGGCCCGCAGGGCCGAGTCAATCCGCTTGTAGGGGTTCATAAAACCGATGGAGCTGACAACGAAAGTGTTGGGGCCCAGTCCCAGAGCTTTGCGCGCTTGGTCCCTCGACCGTTGCTGAGGCAGAGGCATGCCCATATTGATCTTGGCCACAGGCTTTTCAGGAGCAATCAGCCGCACCTTGTCCTCTGCATAGCGGCTATGCACGATCACGCCCTGGCTCTGCCTGATTACCTTCTCGCAGAGTGGATAGTCGAAGATAGCGTTGGGCCGTTGACCGCGAAAGACTCGCTTTCCCAGCTCCAGCCCCTCCTGGCCATAGAGCGCCTCCATCTCCTGCAAGTATCGCCTGATCTTTCCTTGATGGACCGCCATCCAGGTTATCAGATGGTGCAGGACCACATCATGCAACACCACAATTCCACTGCGTTTGAACAACATCTGGTAAATGTACGCGTGGGCGGGGCTGTTGCCCATGTGGTAGACAATCGCGTCGTACCGGCGCTCTTCCATCAGGCGGTCGAACTTCTTGTGGTTGTAGATGCCGAAGCTCTGGGATATCCCGGGATTGGATGGTCTGTAACCATCTACAAATAGGTCGATATCGGCCGCGGTGCTCAGGTGGGGCAGCAGCTCCTCACTGTAATCGGATATGCCGGAACGCACCGGGTTCAACGGGCTGAAATAGGCTAGTCTCATGTCCCTCATCACGTCACGCGGTTAGACGCTCGATGACGTTCTCCCATGTAATATGGCGAACCGAAGCCAGTCCGGCGCAACCGAGTTGCGAAGCAAGGTTGGAGTTGCTCGCCAAGCGGGCAATTGCGCCGGCCAGCGCCGCCGGGTTGGACTCGGCCACAATCCCAGTCTCGCCGTCTCTCACGAACTCCAGCACTCCACCGGAATCTGAAGACGTTATGACAGGCTTTGCCGAAAAGAAAGCCTCTACGGCCGCGTAGCCGTAATCCTCGTCAACTGGTGTGTAGACAACGGCCCGGCAACCGGCATATAGGCCGGCTATCTCCTCATCCGGCAAGAATCCGGCGAAGCGCACCCGATCGTCGATCCCCAAACGAACCGCCTTGTCCTCCAGCATCCGCCGCTCGGGCCCGGCACCGGCAATGACGTATTGAATGCCGCCACCCGCGAGCTTGGCAGCTTCGAGGAGTAGCTCCACTCTCTTGGCGCGGTCCAGCCGGCCCACGAACAGCACGAAATCCCCGATACCGCTTTCTCCGAGGTGGGGGTTTGCCGGCGGTGGGTAGAGCACCTCACTGGTCAGTTGGTTGTATTTCTTCAGCCGGGCGGAAACGTTACCCGATATGGCAAAGATCCTTTCCGCCTCCAACAGAGTACGACGATCGCTGGATTTGATCAGTTTCCTCACCCGCCGGTCCGCAGGTGTATTGAGGAAGTCGCTGTACCCGGTACCATACCAGTCATATGCCTGCCGGTGCTGGTGAACGAGCCAGACTACCTTGTGTGGATGGCGAACGGCATATGATGGGAACTTAGTGCAGATGACACGGTCCACGGGGATGCCATTGCTCTCCCTTATGTCGAGCAAACGCCATGCCATTAGGCTGCGGAAGATCTCTGATTTCGGCTGCCAGTTATAAGGCAAGCTGACGACGTCCGTGCGGAAGCCACGGGATTGCAGAGCCTCCTTCAATCCTCCCACGAGCACTTCTGCCCCACCGTGCACGAACGGTACCTGGGTGGCGCAGATCAATATGTTGGTGGCCAGCCTCGCACCCATCTTCTCTCCAGGCTCAGCCCACAAGTGTTTCCACTACGTCCTGCCATGTGTTCTGGGGGGCCCGTTTGTTGCCCTCCAACCCAAGCTCCTGGCACAACTTCCGGTCTTGGAAAAGTCTTGCCAGTGCCTTGGCCATCTCCTCGGCCACAGGCTCGGTGACCAATCCGCTTTCCCCATCAGTCACGAATTCCAGAACGCCCCCGGAGTCCACGGCGGTGACTACCGGCTTGCCGGCCCTGAAGGCTTCGACTGTAATGTAGCCATAATCTTCATCTAAGGGCGCAAAGAACACGGCAAAGCAATTGGCATACAACTCAATTAGCTCGGAGTCGACAACGTATCCAAGGAATTTGACCCGGTGCGAGACGCCTAGTTGCGCCGCCAGTTCCTCTAGTTTCCGTCGCTCCGGTCCCTCGCCAACTACCACACAGTTCATCTGGGTAGGTGTGGCCGGTAAAGTCTGAAGAAGCAGGTCGACGCGTTTCGCCTTGTCCAGTCTACCAACCGATAAGACGTATTCTCCATAGGGCCCGGAGCGAAAACCCTCGCGCTGCAACGGCGGGTAAAGCGGGATCGCCTTTAGGCCGGTATATTTCTCGAGCCTGTTGGCCGTATTCTTGGAGTTGGAGTAGATTCGCCGGGATTCGAGCAACGCCCTTCTGTCCAGCTCGACTATCTGGGAACGTATCTCCAAGTCCTCGGGGCTATTCGTGAATTCGCTGAGCGGAGTGTTGAACCAATCGTAGACCTGCCGGAATTGATGGATAATCCAGGTGACCTTGTTGGGATGCTTCAGAACATAAGAAGGGAATTTGGTGCAGATGGCCATGTCGATCGGTTCGTCATTCACCCGGTCTAGGTTGAGAAAGCGCCATGCCAGCGCGCTGCGCACGACTTGCGCCTTCGGGTACCATTTGAATGGCACTGCCACGATCTCGGCCCGGTGCCCGGCTCGAACCAAAGCGTCCCGCAGGCCCTCGACGTGCGCTTCTGCTCCGCCCCTGAAGAAAGGGACCTGAGCCACGCACACGGCAATTCTCTTTGGCCTTCCCAACGCTGCCTAGTCCTTCCCGGTCACTCCGCTGGCAGATCGCTCGCTGAGGAGCTCCTCCAGCCGGTCCAGCCGCTCGTCCGTCAACTGCCATTCCCGGCGCAGCCGGTCCTCATACGCCGTTAGCTGGACTATGGCCCTTGCCACCGCCTCGTTGAAGTTGTTCTGCTGCTCCACAATTGGGTTGATGTACCACCGTAGCAGTATCCTCATACCGCGTTTGGCATAGGAGACTAGCCGTCCAATAACTGGAGTGTTCCACATGACCGGCAAGTGGGCGGAGACATTCCAGTTGTCGTATATCTCTTGGGACAACGTTCGCAGCTCTGCCAGGCTGAGATCATAGCCGGTATCGCGGGCGCCGGACTCCGGTTCCAGCTTGCTGCGCCGCTGGCTGACCTGGTCACGCAATTCCTGCAAGAGTTGTTCAACCTTTTGCTCAAGTTCTTCTTGGCTCATCTACCCCGCTCTGCTCTCCCATCACCATGACTGCTCCCGCAACCTCAGCTCACTCTCTTCGCCTTGCCGATTCCTCAAGCAGCTTCTCCAGCCGTGCCAGCCGCTCCTCAATCGAGTCCAAACGCTGGTTGGCGGATCTTTCCATCGCGCTCAGCCGCTCATATATCACGGCTGCGTGCATCGTAAGAACGGAGTTTGTGTCCTCCGCTTGCCTCTCGACGTCATCTAAAACATCATCTATAGACTGCACTGTCGCTTGATTGAATTCCACCTGCTGCTGGAGAATCGGCTGAACGTACCACCGGGAAGCGAGGTTCAGAATTTTCTCCCTTAGGAAAACGACCAGACGGCCAACCACCGGAGTCTCAGAATGGAAGGGTTGTTCTTTCACCAGCCATTTGCCCCGCAGTATGTCAGCATCATGGCGGGATGAACCAAAGTAAGAGCGCAACGAGGGCGTCTCCAGGAACGCCCGGCCTTCATTCCCGCTCACGCTGCTTCTCTCCGATTCATTTCGGCCATTCATAGCCGCCTCCCGGTAAGCTCTGTCTGATCCTAACCTATCCGCCTCCGGCATTGTATCACGAAGACGCATAGTCTCGGACGAAAGAAACCCCTCGAGCAACTCGCCCAGCTTCCAGTGTTTGGCAACGAACCGCAAACGGTTGCGGTGGTGGTAGAAGTAGTATTCTGTGCTGCGCATGTCAACCGTCGCCGACTCATAATGGGTAGCGACCGCCGTTGGCACATAGATAGTCTTGTAGCCGGCGGCAGCGGCGCGAAGGCAAAGATCTGGCTCTTCAAAGTAAGCCGGGAAGAACTGCTCGTCGAAGTAGTCCAGTTCCTCCAAAACACGCCTCTTGGCGGCAATGGCTGCTCCGGTCACGAAATCGGGCTCCCACAGCAAGTCAAATTGGCCCTCATCCTGTTCCCCATAGCCGGCGTGCCTGGTGGCCGCTTCAGGACGCTGCAAGATGCCCCCGGCATGCTGGATTGTCCGTCCATCCGGATAGAGCAATTTGCCACCAGCAATGCCGGCGGACTCGCTTCCGGCAAGCGCGGACACTATCTCCTTCACCCAGTCTTTCGCCACTACAACGTCCGGGTTCAGCACGCACAAGACATTCCCTGTCGCCCGCTTGAGACCGAGATTGGCTCCGCCCGCGTAGCCCAGGTTACCGGGCGAGCGCAGCAACAAGACATCAGGGAACTCTCTCGCCACCAAATCTGCCGACCCGTCGGTCGAGGCGTTGTCCACGACTATTGTGCGCACAACAGGATAGTCCTGAGCGGCAATAGAGTTGAGGCAGGCGGTAAGAAAGCGTATGGAATTGTAGTTTACTACTACAACCGAGACTACCGGCAGCGATGCATCCACGTTCCCTACCAACTCACTAATCCGACACGGCAAACTCGCGATAGATGTTCAACAGTGCGTCGTACTTCTTGTCCCAGGTGTGCTGGGACAACACCTTCTGCCGTCCGGCGGCGCCGAAGCGAGCCGCTACCGCCTTATCGTCCAGCAATTGCCTCGTACGGGAGGCAATCTGTTCCGCATCGCCGAAGGGAACGAGATAGCCATCCACATCGTCATCGATCACTTCCGGTACGCCGCCCGCCCGGGCCCCGATCACCGGCTTGCCATATAGCCAGGCCTCCAGATAGACGATGCCGAAGGAATCGGTTCGCGAGGGCATGACGAAGACATCTCCTGCGGCCAACAGGTCGCGCTTGACCTCGTTGTCGACAAAGCCCAACAAATGGCAATGCTTTTTCTCCTCCGGTGGCAAGTCTTCCACGTAGCGCTCGATGTGGCTCATTACCGGTCCGGCGAGGACCAGATCAACGGCGACGCCCTTTCGCCAGAGCAGCCGCATAGCGTCAATGGTGTGCTGCGTACCCTTTTCGTAGGCCATCGTGCCCAGCGTGAACACTAACGGACCATGAATGCCGTGGCTTTGGCGAAAACGTTCCGCTACTCCTCCTTCGACTTCCCAGGGATTCAGGCCCACTCCCACCTTTCGGAGCAGAGATAAAGGCACGCCTTTGGCGGCCAGGAAATCCTTCTCCAGCTCCGTCTGTACTATCACGGCTTTGGAGGCGCACAGCGAGGCTATTTGGTGCTGCATGGAGTAATACCGCCGCACTTTGATATTGCCAGGCTCTCCCAGATGGGTGAAGGGCGTGATTAGCATAGGCACTCCCCAGGCCTTTGTGACGCGGCTGGCCGCGTACAGAAGCGAATCGAAGGGGACGTTAGTGGCATGCACGATATCATAGCAGCCCCGGCCGGCCGCCAGCGCCCGGGTCAGCCCCGGTACAAGGGGCATGCTCTGGCACATGAAGCTAAGCAGCGGCGCCATATTCAGCGGCAGAGAGGAGATTTCCGCCATGATCCTCCGCTGCACCGGGTAGACGAGCCGGGAGACGGGCACGTGCCGCACCGGGAAGCGGCGCACATGCACGCCATTGACCCATTCTTCGGCTTTGTCTACCCTCTTCTTCCCCTTGGCCCAGAAATGCTCAATGTCCCAGGCATCAGTAGTGAAGACGTCTACGCTATGACCGTCGAGGACCAGCCTTTCGGATATCTCTTTGAAATAACCCTCCGAGCCGCCGACATAGGGGTAGTAGCGCTGGATAATGTGCAGAACTCTCATTTACCGCGGCCGGCAGGTGTTCGCAGAGCTGTCTCCATGGGCTGTTTCCCGCCGCCAGTCCCCGGGTGCTCATCCCTGTGAACGGAAGTCGCAACCCCTTGCATGGCCCATTGGAGGGTCGGGAAGACCATCAAGGTATTGGCGAGGCCGAAAAGCCCGCCGGTTACCGTCCGCAGTTCCCAAGTGCTTTGGCGTAGCCCGACCAGTTGGGTCAACCCATCTATTGCCAGCGGCGCTATCAGCACCAGGTAAAGCCGCCAATTGATTGCTTTCCAGCGCCGCCCGGCGATGGCGAAGGCGATCCCTCCAAGGAGGAAGGATGCAAAGATCGCCAGGTCTCGCTCGCACATTGCCATCTGAAAGCCAAACGGCCAGTAGGAGTGGCTGGGCACCTGGGTGCAGATCACGCGGTAGGCCCGGAAGATGGGCACCCCAAACGAGCCAAGGCCGATGGACATTAGATATGGATCGAGAATGGAGATCGCTATCAGAAGAGCGACCGATGCATTGATCAGCAACAGCCAGTGCCTGGCAAACCATGCCAGAAAGCGTTCAACGCCCCCGACAACTACCCTGTCGACATCCCGGCGCCAACCTGATATCTCATTCCATTCATCTTGCATGAGAAGCGATCCGTTTCTAGTTTGAGCCCTGAGATTATACGAACAGCAGAATACGCCTGTCAACGCGGGGAAGAATGGACCATGAACAGGCGACGGGCTGGCCGGAGGCCGCATTACCGCGTATGCCATGAAAATATTCGGCGGTCGCTGGATGAAGTGCTCCCTGCTACCGGACGCTCGGCCCCGCATGCATAACCACTGGGCAAGTCTCCCTACTTGGCAGGTGGCAGTTCGGACCGACGACATTCGTGCCCGGCTGGGCGTAGACCGGCGCAATGCTGACGAGGAAGAGCATGGCCAGCATCGCAGCGCTCGCCACGAACTTGGGCATGGAGATGGCCGGCAAGAAATCAGCTGCGGGATCGAGCAAACGCTCAATTCGCTGCTCGGTGACGCTAAGAGCGCCAATGGCAGCCAATTCTGTGGTTAGAACTTGGCTCCGCTGGCTGAGAATCTTCAACAGGGCGCTGGCCAGCGGCAGCTCCGTGCCCATGAAATCCACCGTGGCATCGTCCGCAGCCAGCTCCTTGGCCCGGATGTAACGGTCACGCAGGTTGGAGGCTACAGGAAGCAAGAAAAGCATCTCGGCCATCGCCCGGCTCAGTAGTATCTTCAAAGGGTCGCGGTTCTTCAGGTGGTACTTCTCGTGTAGCAACACCGCCTTCAATTCCGCATCGGTCAGCGAGTTCGCTAATGTGTGGCTTATGCACACTTTGGGCCGCAAGAAACCGCAACAGAAAGAATACAGCCGGTGGTCGTCAATCAAATCGAGCTTGCCGTCCAGTCCCAGCTGGGAC
>JAMCWQ010000017.1:58653-67480 GCA_023480825.1 Chloroflexota bacterium
TGCGACGCTCTGGGCGATGGGACGACAACAATCTTATCCGCCGGGGCACACGCAGCTTGCGGGGCCCAATGCTCTTCAGCAAATCTCTGGTGTTGACAAACTGCCTCACGAAAACGCAGCAGCCGGCAAGCAGGCAAGCAACAAGGAGAGCAGCCAGAATCCGTACTCCAAAGGGATAGGCGGCGATCAGCCACTGCTGAGTCGTGGTGCGGGTGACCGAGGAATCGAGTGCGTAGGCCGACGGGTTCATGGACAGCAGGCGGATGGACAGAGCAAAGAGCCCCAGCATGGCCATCGCCCCAACAGCCAACAGCAAGTAGAAAGTCTGATTGGTGGCCCAGGAGGTCCGCGCCGCTCGCTTCATCCGCCTCTCACCTTGCTGGTCTTCTGTTCGATCAGCCTTTGCAGGCGTTCCAATTGAGAGGGTTCGACGTCATCAATCGCGTCGATGAACTGGGCAAGCGCTGGCTCCCCGAAATCCTGCAGCAGACCGCTGACGACGCTGTGAGCCACTCCGTTGGCAAATTCGTCCCGGCTCTGCGATGGCTTATACACGAAGCATCGTGCCATCAGCGTCCGCTTGAGTATGCCCTTCTTGACCAGCCGGTTCATAACGGTGGTGATGGTCTTGTAGTTCGTCCCATCGCCCAGAGCGTCGCATACGTCCTGCACGGTGGCGGCGCCGCGATCCCACACCGCCTCCATTATGCTGGCCTCCAACTCGCCGAAAACGCGGGCCAGTCCCTTGTTGTTCAAGCGAAAAGTCTGAACTCCTGCATTGTCATCCATCTTCGTGAGCTCCGAACTAGATGTCGATCCCCTCCAGCACCTGTTTCGCCCGGTCCAGGTACTCTTCAGGTACTAACACCTTGACATTGCCAAGCCCATCCACAACCAAGCCATAGACAAGGCCCGCCGACTCGTACTGAAGGATCGCGGGAATCCCTTCACTCTCTAACTTGGATTTTATCAGATGGCCGTTAAGTTGACCAGAGGTAACATATACTACAGCGAGCCCTCCTCGCAATTTGTCGTCGTCTGTGCTCATAGGAAATCCATCTTACGCCGGCAATCACTTGCCGAATTGGCCCCGGCCGGGCATTACGACTACTATCTCTTTCTATTATAGCACATATGAACCTTACTCCCAGCCCCCCGTACGGCAAGGTGGTCGGCCCCTCATCCCCTGGCCCCTTCTCCCAATTCTGGGAGAAGGGGGAACGATTCGAAAGGGAAGGGAAAACAACTTCTGAGGGACTTCACCCCATCACCCCCAACCCCTCTTCCCCCTTCGAAGGGGAAGAGGGGAGTCCCGCTCCCCTTTCCCATCCTTCCGCAGAAGCCTTGGGGCAAAGGGGGCCGGGGGGATAGAGGGACTGACCACGACCAAGGGGGAAGGAGCACAAATTGACACCTTGCTGCCCATTGGCTAAAATGGCTTTACATTCGGGAATAATCGGCCCAGGTAGTGGCGAAGAGCTGGAACGCCAGCGCACATCACGCTCTGTCCCCGGAGCCCGGCGGGCTCCAGCTCAGAGTCGGTTCCACTGCTGCACCGTCTTTCCCGGGGGAAGGATGGTGGCGGAGACATCAGGGGCGAAGTGGAAGAGCGAATCAAAGAGACTATCCTAAATGCCTCCCTCTTCTGGAAGGCGTTTGTCGCCAATTCCCTGATAATACTCATCGGCGGCACCGCCGCCGTTCTTGTGGCGCGGGACCTTATTCAGCCCTCGGCCATTCAAGAGGCCACCGTCTACATCGTCGCCGCGGTCACCATCAGCCTTTTTGCCAACTACGTCGTGCTGCGCGTCGCCTTTCTGCCCCTGCAAGCCCTTCGCAATACTGTGCTCGCCTTCTTGAGGGGCGACCTGACCGTTCGCGCCGAGCGGAGCGTTATCGGCGCCCCTCAGGTGAACGACCTGGCCGACATCCTGAACGTCATACTCGACAAGCTACAGGACTACACCGGCACTATCGAGGCCAAGAACGAACAACTGCGCCGCCTGTCGGCTCAGGTAATCACCGCTCAAGAAGAAGAACGCCGGCGCATCTCGCGAGAGCTTCACGACGAGGCCAGCCAGAACCTCACTTCCCTCATGCTTGGCTACAAAATGCTGGAATCTTCCAAGGACCTGGAGGAAGTACGGGACCGGGTAGCCGACCTCAAGATCATCACCGGACAAGCCATGGACGAGATCCGTAAGCTGGCCTGGGAGCTCCGCCCTACCGCCCTCGACGATCTAGGGCTTGCCCCGGCGTTGCGCGGTTATGTCAAGGAATTCGAGCGCCAGATGCCTGCGGCGATCAAGTTCAAGGTCGTGGGCGTCAAGGACCGGCTTGCCCCGGAGCTAGAAACCGTCCTTTACCGCGCCGTTCAGGAAGCCCTAACCAACGTTGCCCGCCATTCTCAGGCGAACTCAGTGGACGTTTCATTGGTCCAGCAGGATCGTGTTGTTGTGGCCACGGTACAGGACAATGGCGCCGGTTTCAATGCTGGTGAAGTGCTGGACGGCACTGGCGACCAGCGCGGTATGGGGCTCATCGGCATGCGCGAACGTGCGGCCTTAGTAGGTGGGCAGGTCGAAATCGAATCGAAGCCTGGCTCCGGCACCAGAATCACCGTCACTGTCCCGCTAGAGTTCAATGGAGAAGACCATGGCGAAGATTAGGCTGCTCTTGGCCGACGACCACGCGATTCTGCGGGCCGGCCTGCGGGCCCTCCTGAACGCCGAACCGGACCTCGAAGTGGTGGGGGAGGCCAGCGACGGGCCGGAGGCGGTGGCGCGGGCACAGGAGTTGAAGCCTGATGTCGCCCTCGTAGACATCAGCATGCCACTGCTAAGCGGCCTCGAAGCGACGCGGCAAATAAGGAAACGTTGCCCGGAGACCAAGGTCCTCATCCTCACCATGCATGGCGATGAAGAATACCTTTTTCAAGCGCTCCACGCTGGTGCTTCCGGTTACATCTTGAAACGGCTGGCAGACGCCCAACTGATCGACGCCATCCGCGAGGTTTGTGCCGGCTCCGCCTTCCTCTACCCATCGGTGGCGGCGGCCCTCGCCCAGGATTACCTGCAGCGTGTCAGCCGAGGCGAGGAGAGTGCCAGCTACGACGGCCTGACGGATAGAGAACGGGAGGTTCTCACCCTCATCGCCGAGGGCCACACCAACCAGGAGATTGCCGATATCCTCGTCGTGAGCGTAAAGACGGTGGAGACTCACCGTTCCCACATCATGGATAAGCTTGGGTTTCGTACTCGAGCGGAACTCGTCAGATACGCCCTCCGCAAGGGCTTGCTGGACCTCTCCCTCTGACACACTCCGGCATTTATTAGTTATCACTAAGACAGTTTAGGGAAAGAATCAGGGTTTTCCCTGATGCATCACCTCAGGTTGGGCTCCTATAATTGGGGAGCATAAGTGAGAAAAGGGCCGTTCGCGGAGAAGACAAGCCGGCCTGTGCTCCCGATCTTGTATATAGAGGTGGGGTGTCCTCATTCCACCCGGCAGGCAAGAGTGGGAGCTCCGGAAGGGGGTGGTGCCATGAAGATTCTACTGGTCCAACCAAGACAGATGGGAAAGCTGGGATTCCGCGGCCTCAGCGTCATCGAGCCTCTGGCACTGGAGACTATAGCTGCCTGTCTGCCGGATCATGATGTCAGGATTGTCGATTTCCTGCCGGACAACCGGATAGACCAGCCCATGAACGAATTCCAGCCGGATGTCGTCGGCGTGAGCTGTTGCTTCACAATGGACGTCTATCAGAGCCTGGATATCGCACGCCAAGCCAAACAGTTCGCTAAGAAGCCTTTCGTGGTCATGGGCGGTCATCATCCGACCTTGAACCCGCAGGATTTTGCCGCCGACTTCATCGATGCGATCGTCATGGGCGAGGGGGAGATTACCACCCCGGAGTTGATGGATTGCCTCGCCGCCGGCGGCGACCTTCACAACGTCCCGGGCCTCACGCTGAACGAGAACGGCGCACAGGTAAACACCGGGGTCCGCCCCTTGATGGACAGCATCAATGACGTTCCGATCCCCAGGCGCGACCTCACGGCCCAATGGCGGGACCGCTACTACCTGGTGATGGAGAAGCCGCTCGCGGTGGTCGAGACGGCCCGTGGCTGTCCCCACAAGTGCAACTTCTGCAGCGTCTGGCGCTTCTACCAGGGCAAGTGCCGCTACAGGCAGCCGGAAAGAGTTGTCCAAGAGCTTGCCAGCCTTCAAGAGGATATCCTCCTCTTCACCGATGACAACTTCCTGTTGAACGTGAACCGCGCCATGGAGATCGCCCGGCTCATCAAAGAGGCGGGCATCAAGAAGCGGTACTTCTTCCAAGCCCGCAGCGATACTATCACCAAACACCCGGAAGTGATCCTGGCCTGGAAGGATATCGGCCTCGGTGGGGTGTTCGTCGGCATGGAGAAGATCAGCGAGGAAGAGCTGGCCGCCGTTCACAAGAACAACAGCGTGGAGAACAACACTAAGACGGCACAATTCCTTCGGAGCCTCAATCTTGGTCTGACAGCTGCCTTCATAGTCGATCCGACCTATACCAAGGATGACTTCCAAAAGCTGCGGACATTCATTCGCCGCTGGAAGATCGCCACACCGTCGTTTTCCGTCCTCACCCCGTTACCCGGCACTGAGTTGTTCAACGAGGTGAAGGATAAGATTCAGACTACGAACTATGAGCTTTACGACCTTCTTCACAGCGTGTTACCGACAAAGATGGACCTGAACGAGTTCTACGGGGAGTTCGCCAAGCTCTACGGCTCAGCCTACACCATGAGCAAGTTCATGACTCAGGGAGTTGTTCCGTTCATATGGGACTTGCTGCAAGGCAAGAAGACTCTGAAGCACGTTCGCTGGATTGCCGAGGTGTCCAAGTCGTTGACAGACCCCAACGTCTACCTCGGGGGGCACAAGGCAGTGCCGCGGAGCTCGAACCAAGCGGGGTAATTATCAGCCGGCTTATAGCAGAAGGGGTCCACCAGTAAGGGCCCGAAAGGAGCAAACGAAAAATGGAAGCATCGGTAGAAAAGACGCCGGTAGCGGGGACTCAGGAATCGGGACACTCGAGCAACGCCATCAAGCGCAAGATTCTGGAATACACCCTGGCCGAAGGCTTCAACCTTCTAGCGAAGCACTCAGACCGCAATTATACTAGATTATGCTGGCTCTTAGAGAAGGTGGTGGATGGTCCGGAAGGAGAGGGCGCCATCGAGTGGCTCAAGACCTATGTATCGCCGGGTCATCCTGGCGCAGAGTATTTCAACCGGGTGCTCGGCAATTTGCATCCGAATGTCCGGCGCAAGTATCTGGCCCGCTTTGTTACCAGTATCCTCATCCGCGATCCCTACACTTCCCAGCTTCAGGAAGAGGCCAAGCAGCGAACCGGCGCCAATCCCAAGCTGTTGGTGATCAGCCCGTCCATGCGCTGCAATTTGCGCTGTGTGGGCTGCTATGCCGGCATGTACAACCAGAAAGAAGAGCTTCCCGAGGCGCTGGTGCAGCGCGTCATCGACGAGGCGAAGTCTCTCGGCGTGCGCTTCTTCGTGATCAGCGGCGGCGAGCCTTTCGTCTACAAGCCGCTTCTCCGCTTGCTGGCCAACAATCCCGATTGCGCCTTCCAGATCTACACCAACGGCACAATGATCGATAAAGCCATGGCCCGCAAGCTCGTCCAGCTCGGCAACGCCTGCCCGTGCATCAGCATCGAGGGCTGGAAGGAAGACACCGATTGGCGGCGGGGTGCCGGCATGTGGGACAAAGTGTCGGCCGCCATGGACAACCTACGGGAGGCGGGCGCCATCTTCGGCTTCTCCGCCACGGCAACCAGCAAGAACTACAAGATCATTACCGGCGACGACTTCATAGACGAGATGATCAAGCGGGGCTGTGCTTACGGCTGGTACTTCATGTACATTCCCACCGGCCTGAACCCGGACATGAGCCTGTTTCTTACCCCGGAGCAGCGCAGCGACTTCCGCGAAAGAGTGCGCCAGGTCCGGAACCGGAAGCCTCTTCTTGCCGGCGATTTCTGGAACGATGGCTGCCTGACGGACGGCTGTCTGGCCGGCGGGCGGCACTACCTGCACGTCACCGCCAGCGGCGATGTGGAGCCCTGCGTATTCGCCCACTTCGCCGTGGACAATATCAAGGAGAAGTCGCTGGTGGAGATTCTAAACTCCGACTTCTTCAAGTCGATCCGCAACCGGGCGCCCTATCACGAGAACCTGTTGACGCCCTGCGCCATCATCGACCACCCGGACGTGCTCCGCGATGCGGTCTTCAAGCACGGCGCCCATCCGACTCATGAGGGTGCAGATAGCATCGTGACCACGTTGGCCCCGCAACTGGATGAGTACAGCCGGCACCAGATGGAGGTCTCTACACCGGTCTTTGAGAATGAGTACAAGCCATGGGCGGACCATTTCCACGGCCGGGACCGTGTCGAAGAGGAAGACAAGCAGGACAAGGTAGAGGCGGCGGCCGGCTAAATTCAATAGAGAGTTTCATCGATGGGGAGAGGGCCGGGGATGTGGCGCATCCTCCGGCCCTCTCGTTTTCCGGGCCCGATTCCATGGCGCAGATTGTGCTGGTAAAGGCTCCTCGAATGCCTCCTCATAAGGCTCAAAGATTCCCCCCTGACAAGGGGGGTAGGGGGGTTGGGTATTTGATAAGGGGGTAAGGGGTTAGGGCGTTCCAGAGGTACAAAACCCCCTCAATCCCCCTTATCAGGGGGACTTACTCCCTTCTCCCAGCAGTACGAGGGGCCAAGGGGTTTGAGTCCCGACCACGAAAGATGAGGATACACACATGTACAAAGACAAAATCATGGTAAATGGCATGGTCTTCTACGGCTACCACGGTGTTCACCCGGCCGAAAAAGAGCTGGGACAGCGGTTCGTCATCGATCTGGAGATGGTGGCGGACCTTTCGGAGGCCGCCCGGACCGATGACCTATCGAAGACCTTGAACTACTCCGAGGCCTACCGCATCACCAAGGAGGTGGTGGAAGGGCCCAGCCGCAACCTAATTGAGGCCGTGGCCGAAGAGATCGCCGCCAAGGTCCTGGCGGCGTTGCCCGCCGCTGAGGTAACGGTGCGGGTGCACAAGCCCCAATCGCCGATAAAGGCGGCCGGCGCCGGCACCCCGTCCGTCGAAATCACTCGCCCCCGCGGGGGAGGGTATCTGAAGGCGTAGGTTAGGCGTCCCCGTACTTGCCGATTATCTCCTTCATCTGGGCGGCCAGGCGGAGGGCTTCCGGATAGGGGCGCTGCCAACTGTTGCGGCCGAAAATAGTGCCGGCGGCGCCCGCCTTCATTGCTGTCTCCATCCTGGCCAGCATGTCGGCGTCGCTCAGTCGCGAGCCGCCGCTGAACAGCACCAGGCACCTTCCCGCCGATTGCACTATCTTCTCCACCGCCTGCTGGAGATCGAGGTGCAGGCTGTGATACGGCTCCGGCACCGCCTCGTCCCCTGATACCGGTATCTCCGGCATATTCACCTTGATCACATCCGCACCCAGCTCCATGGCCACCCGCGCCGCGTAGTCGATGGCGTACAGCGTGTCCCTTCCGCCCTTCTCTTCGATAGCCCGCCCCCTGGGGTAGGCCCAGACGATCACCGGCATTCCCAAGCGCTCCGCTTCCTCCCGCACGCCCATGAACTGCACGAAATCGCGGTCTTGGGCCGGCGACCCCACGTAGAGCGTGTAGCCCACCGCGTCGGCGCCCAGCCGCACGGCCGTTTCAACGTGGGCGATAAGCGGAGAGAAGGCTTCGTCGTCCGGCGGGACGTTCGTTTTGCCGTTCAGCTTGAGCACAAGCGGCACCTTGCCGGCGAAGTCGTGCCTGTACCTCTGGGAGATGCCCACGTGAAAGACCACCCCCGAGTAGCCCGCTTCCAGCGCCAGCTTCAGCTCGAATTCCGGGTCGGCGCTTTCCGGGCACGACACGAAGTCTCCCGGGCCGTGCTCTAGCCCATGGTCCACGGGCAAGAACATGGCCGTCCCGTTCCCAGGGCCATGCTCGTAAAACAGCCGCCGCAGTCGCGCCAGCTTGCCAACAGGTAGATTCATTTCCTCTAATCGTGTCCGGACCACACCGCTCCTCCTGATTCCGTTTCCAACGGATTTTCTTCACCACCATTATTGCAGGTACCGTGCCAGCGCCTTCGTTCCCCCCTGACCCCTTGCCCCTTCGACCCTGTGACCCTGCGTCTGGCTCCTGTCTACTGGCCGCTTCTCTTGCCCCTTTGACCCCTTGCCCCTTGACCCTCCCGGGCAGCCTTGGCACGGCCTCTGCGAATAGCACCATAGGACAAATGGCAGTCTCGCTTTAGGAGGAACGTACCATTGCAGCTCAAGAGCGTTGCCGCCGATAATATGTTGGAGACTGTCATCGGCGAGGGACTTAGTCATGCACGCAGTATGGAAACGATTGGATCTGACGAGGACACAATTCACACTGGTAATCCTGTTCGCGGCCACACAACTACTGGACATTATCACCACCAGGTTGGGTCTGCAGCGGGGGGCGACCGAGGGCAACTTCATACCATCTCTGATCCTGGCTAGTCATGGGCAGGCGGGGATGTATCTATCCAAGCTGGTGATCGTTTGTCTGATTCTGGCCGTGGTAGTGCTTCTCAGCACCCGCTATAAGCATCTCTGGCAGGCGATCCGCATTATCAACGTTATCACTTGCCTCGTCGTCATCAGCAATATGGTGGCCATTTTCGCCGTCCGGGCCTAGCAGGCTATCGCCGCCCGCCCGGATAAACACCGCTCCCGGCAAGCACAGTTCAGGGGCAAGGG
>JAMCWQ010000017.1:67490-73463 GCA_023480825.1 Chloroflexota bacterium
TCGTGCCCGCCGGGATGACTGCCCTGCGCATGGTCATTTCGGGGGACAGGGCGTGCCGTGTCCGGCGGATCCGATTGCCGCCACATCTGCCGGCGGATTCAACTGCTGATCTGTGTCCTGATCCCAGCATTTTCCGGTGTGTTCCGCACGTAAATCACCGCCGTCTTGTCCCGGTAGACTAGGCGCCAGTCCTTTACCTCCTGGAGCAACACATCGACTTGGCTTCCTGTTGGCATGATTATCCAGTTCACGTCGTACTTATTGAGTACCTCGCGCCAGCCGGGTTGGACGCGATCCACCGTGGCCCATTCCTTGCTGAGCTCTTCACCATAGAAATCGGTCTGCCCGTCGATGAAGACTTTGTACTCCGGATACAGCCGATATAGCAGATAGCCGCCCCAGCCAAGGTCATTAAACATCAGGCCGGGCATTCGCTGCGCCTGGACGAAGTCCGCTGCCTTTACCGGCATGGTGGTCGGGTCGAAGTGCAGTCCCCAAATCTGCGTCTTTCCCAAGTAGCCCCCATTCCAGGCGATCGCTACCGCCAACACCAGACCAAGCAAGGGGGCCAAGGAGCGCGAGCAGGTGGCGTCGATGGCGGCGATATTGCGCGCAGTCACCTTGAGCCTTTCAAGCACCCTCCCGGCCAGCCGGTGGGGTGCATCAGCCAGCCACAGCTCCGATAGCCGATGGTAAAGATACAAGCCGGTTAGCGGTGTTACCAAGACGGCAAACAACGGGATGTTGCGCGCCGAGTAAAGAGCAAAGGCTGTGAAGACAAGAATCACAGCAAGGTGACGTACTTCAGTCCGTCGCTTGCTGAAGACCAGGCTGACCACCGTAAGCAGCAGCAGACCAAGGAAGAACCAGACGACGGATTGGTGAAAGTCCGGCGACATGTACTCCACGGTATTGGCGACCAGCCACTTGTTGCCGAAATAGGACATGACGTGTGGCAGGATCTTGTATCCGGCGGGGTTTACCAGGATAGCGGCAAGCGAAAAGATCAGCACAACAGCGTAGGTTCCGACGCGCCGGAGATCCCGCGCCCCGTGCGTAAGCATCTGGAGGAGCGCTGAGGCAAGGAAGATGCCGATGACGATGAACCCTACAAGGAATCCACCGTGAAGGTTGGCCCAGACCACCATTAGCACTGGGACCGCGAAAACCAGGCGGCCGCCGCGCTCCCAATAGCGTTCCAAGATCCAGAAGAACACCAACGCCAGCAGAGTCGTGAAGAGGTGCGGGCGAGCCAGCCAGTGAATGGACGACGCGAGTGCGGCGAGAAGAGTCAGAATCAGCGCCAGCAATGGGTGCACACCTCTGGTCACTTGGAAACGCATCAGGAGATAAAAGGTGAGAGCGATAACGGCTGAGGCCAGGAGGCCTACGCCAGACAGGCCGAGTGACCGGTAGGCCACAGCATAACCGACTTCGGATAGCCATTCATACGGAACGAAGGCGTCACCGGACCTGGTGTGCGAAAACAAATCCACCTGTGGTATTGAACCGGAGTCTAGGATGTAATCACCGACTGTGATGTGGCGAGCCAAGTCACCGTCTGAGTTCAGAAGCGAGTCAGCGCGCAGACTCGGAATCAGAAGTATGAGCAGGATAAAGATAATACCCGCGAGGGAAGGCATCAACCGTGACGCGATCGGAGAAGGAACAGATTTACTCGGTGGGTTAGCGGCAATAGTCATTTCAGGCCCTTCAACCTATGAGCGTGACCATGCGGAGTGACCGCGTTTTCAGATTTTACAATGGTGTGCACTGGGAGGCTGTGTCCGAACCGCAAATGGTAAGCGCGTGGAACTCGAGGCCACTGCGGGCGCCTGCGGCAAACGCTCGTAAATCAATAGGTCACCATCTGTGTGTACCAACCTGAAGTTCGTGCTAGCAATCTGCACTATTTGGTGCAATGTTTGTAACGCGGTTGAGGTTAGCGACGACTTCAAGGCCACCATGTCACCACTAGGAATCACGAGGAATCGGGGGGGATTCTCACGAAGACTTGTCAGGATCTCTTCCTGGACGATCTGAGGATAGCTGCCGCGACCCGCCACCAACGGGTATATTAGATCATATCTGACAGGAGAGGCGGCACCAGAAAGAAACTGCACGACCGGCCTGTTCCACGCATATACGAGATCCTTTGGGGCCAGACTTGATTTAATGAAATCGGCAGCGTCAGAGTCGGCTAGTGGGTTAGTCGCAAATACTGGGTCCCCATCGGAATGAAAATGCTGCAGAAACTGCTCTCGCGATTCTAGTCCAAGGAAGTAGGGGACATCACGTTCCAGCCTGGCGACCTGCAGGGGGAGGAAGGAGAAGACACTGTACGCAATTAGCAGAGCCAACCTCAAGCGTGGCACTCTGGTGTTCATCAATCTCTGGACTGCCACTACGGACAGAACGGCTGAGGCTGGCAGAGCATACAGCCAGTGGTATTGGTAGAACCGGAACTGGACAACCACGACTCCCAAAGCCAGCAGTCCCCATATCGCAATCGGCTCCATTCTGCGGTTCCTGCTGCGGAACACGATCCAGACGGCCCCCAACGAGAGAGGAATGGTGACGCCAAGAACTGTACTGGTGGCGAAGCCTTTGACCGCCAGCCAAGACATCGTGGCAGGGCTCCTGGCAAACAGGAAGTAGGAACCATTGAAACCGAAGACCGCCTCCCACACATCGGACAGAATTCCAAGCATTGCGAAGCATATGGAAACCGCAAGTAGTGCCAGGCAGAAACCGGCACTGAGGTCAATGAGCATCCGTATGGAGCGTCGGCACGGCTTTCGTACAGAACCTGAGCAGATCAGTGCGGGTACGACTATGAAAACCGCGCCCGTGGGCTTCAGAGTTGCCGTCACAGCAACCACCACCCCTGCAAAGATTAGGAGGGCATCGCCACCGCACCTTTGTGCCCGCGTGGCACTTTGGAGTCTGTCTACCGCATGCAGTGTCAGAAATACAGCTAGCGCCGAGAACGCCGCCATGAACAGCTCTGGTTCAGCATAGTGAAGGAAATCCACCGAGTAGACGGCAGTCAGGCCGAAAATGAGACCACACGCAGGAGCAGCCGGAGACCACACGCAGGAGCAGCCGCGCCGCCGATCAGCCTCCTTCCGATCGAGAAGCAGGCACAGGTGCCGGCGACCGCCCCGGCCATAGACAGGATGTATACCGTAGTGACGCTGGTACCCAGCAATTCAAAGGCGAAGGCATAGAGATAGTAGCCGCCAGGTGCGTTTTGTCCCCAGGCATCTCTGTACGGTGCCATGCCAAGCGTGATCGCATGCCCCACATAGCCGTAAACGCTCTGGTCCCAGCCGATCGGGTACGACAGGGTCGGCAGACTGGCAAGCATCACGATGAGCGACACTGCTACGGGCCAACGCTGTAACCATGCGACAACCCGGGAAAGCATCCGCTGCCAGCCCGAATCCCCCATTCGATGGGTCGGAGTTCTGTAGGCGAGAGTCATAATCGATCTTCCAAGCTGATGCGCGCCAGGCTACCCTCGCCTCCTCCACAAGATGGCACTAATGTTTGTGCATTGGGTCGGGCTGCCAGATCGCATGCAATATCTACCACGGTGATGAGCCACTACGCACTATGCCACCACGAACAGCCAGATGTTAAGCATGTTGAAGGCAAAGACCATGGTCATGAGGACATCGGCGATCCACACGGCCGCCCAGATGCGACGGAAGCTCACGGAGAGGCGGACGAGAAGCAGCAGGACGATCGCGGTGATCGCCAGCTTGAACAGGGCCATGCCCGGCCGTCCGGCGGCGCCAAGAATGCCCGAGGCCAGACCGTTGGCCTCCACTATGCCTAGCGACAGCCCCACCTGCGTGATCACGAGGTCCAGCAACTGAAAGAGGACGAAGTAGGACGCCAGGATGATCCGGCCCCGGCTCAGCTCGCCGGTCCTAGTGCTGAAGGCGCTGCGTACGACAGCCACGAATCCATTCGGCGAAACTGCTCCGGCTCTCCCTGCCGCTTGCACCTTGATCACGTGTTGCATTTGGTTCTTTCCACCTTTCTGGTTCTAATGAGATTCTAATAGTTTGGAGGCTAAAAAAAATTCTCCCCGTCCATTGGACCTATATAAGATGACTGTGGTTCAACAACCTGGACTAGATTCTTCACTTCGCTCCTCTTCTCAACTCTCTATTCTGCTCAGCCAGCCCTCTCGCTTTTCCCGGCATGTGTCTGCTTGGCCGGCCCCACGCTCGCTCAGAATGACAGATGCGATACGCCTTGATCACTCCCGGCCCCCTCCTTTCGCCCTTCGATGGGGAAGAGGGGAGCAGCCGCTACGGGCCGCCGAAGGTGGCTAGGATCATCGGGATCGCCGGGCCCAAGATCACGACGAACAGCGCCGGAAAGATCAGGAACACCAGCGGGAAGAGCATCTTGATCGCCGCCTTGTGGGCCTCCTCCTCCGCGCGCTGCCGCCTCCGGATGCGCATCTGGTCCGCCTGCACGCCCAGCGTCTTGGCGATGCTCATGCCCAATTGGTCGGCCTGGATAAGGGAGCCGGCGAAGGTGGCCATCTCCTGCACCCCCGTGCGGTCCGCCATCCCCCGCAGCGCCTCCCGGCGCTCCTTGCCCATGCGCATCTCCCCGAGGGCCACGCTGAACTCCTTGGACAGCGGGCTCCTCCAGCGGTTGCACACCTCCATCATCGCCCCCATGAAGCTCTGGCCGGCCTCCACGGAGATCGTCAACAGATCGAGGGCGTCCGGCAGCATCCGCACGATCTCGTACTGCCGGGCCTTTATCTTCCACCCCAGCCAGCCCCCCGGCAAAAGGAAGCCCGCCACCAAAGCCAGAATGGCGTAGAGGACGTTATGGGTGAAGACGATCGCCAGCAGGGCGAGGATCGCGGCGCACACCACCCGGAAGGAGAGGAACTCCTTGGCTGCCCAGCCCAGGGGGCTGCCGGCCCGGACCAGGTTGAGCGCCAACTTGTCGATGCTGGCCCGGGACATGAAGCGCTCCACCAGCCCGCCGAGGGTGGCGATCACCGGCTGGAAGAAGCTGGCCAGCGGCGAAGGCAGCTCCATGGGAGCATCGGGCGTGCCGTAAGGGACGACGAAGCGCTGCAAGCGCCGCTCCGTCAGGCTATGCGTGGAGGCGAGGACCAGGCCGAGGAAGAACACCCCGAATCCGGCGGTGGATAGCCCCCCGGCCGCCAGGGGCCACCAGTCAGGCAGGCTGGCCGAGAGGTCCTGCTTGACTTCCTTCAGTCCGGTACCTTCCGTTCCGGCGCCTGACGCCACTGCTGGCACAAGGTACGACGCCGTCGCCTGAACGTCGCCGTCCGGCCGGCTCACCACTACCCTTACGCCGATCTCCTGCCCCACCTCGCCGGCCGGGGAAGCCTCGTAGGTCACCAGGTAGCGGTTGCGGATCTGGTCGGATACCAGCCGGAAGACATAGGCGAGGTCGGAGGGCGCCGGCGCCTGGTAGCTACGGCCGCCGGTCGCCTTGGCGATCTCCGCCAGCGTGTCATAGCCCGGACCGCCGCCGAGGCCGATGGTGTAAACCGGTATCCCCTCTTGCGTAACAGCGTCCACCGCCTGGCCGAAGTTGGCCTGGCTGCCGTTGTCTTGCCCGTCGGTCAAGAGCACCACCGCCCGGCTGCCTGTCGCCCCCCGAAGTTGGGCGGCGGGATTGCAGGATCGCGTCGTAGAGCACAGTGTCCCCGCCCGCCTGCAGGCCATCGATGGCGGAGTTCAGTGCGCCGCGGTTGGTCGATGGTGGCGTCACCACGCTCACCTCCGAGGAGAAGCCCAGGACCGCGATGCTGTCTCCCGTGCGCAGGCGGGAGACGAAGACCTTGGCGGCCTCCTTGGCCTGCTTGATGGCGTCGCCGGTCATGCTGCCGCTGGTGTCGATGGCCAGCACCAGCGCCAACGGCGTGGGGCTCTGGTACAGCGGGTAGGCCGTCTGCACCTT
>JAMCWQ010000109.1 GCA_023480825.1 Chloroflexota bacterium
TCCCCGGTTGGCCGCGGTGTTTGTTGCTCTGGCGCTTGCCGGGCTCACTTTTCACTCTTTCTTAGATGAGATCCCGTTGTGGGGTTTCGTCACCGACTTCCTGACGGTGGTGGTGATTGGTGGTCTGGGAATTTGGGCTATGGAGCGAGGAAGGGTGGAAGCTCGCCTGGCCGCCGAGAACGAAGCCCTCGCCGCCGAAAGGCTGCGAGAAGTGAAGAGGACGCGAGTGCTTGCCGAGGCGGGCCAGGTGTTCAGCTCCAGCCTGGAGTTACAGCGCGTGCTGCAGGCTGTGGTGGAGAAGGCCACAGCAGAGGAACTCGGCGATTTTGGCGTGCTATTCATGCTCGACGAGGCTGATGGCAGCCTCCGGCTCGAGGCGATGCAGGCCCGCGATCCCGATTTCCGGGAGCGAGCCGTGCGGTACCTGACCCGTGTGCCGCTGGATGTTGGCGTGGCCAGCGTAGTGGTAAGAACCGGTAAACCCGTAATGATATCGGAGGTGAGCCGGGCGGAGCTGACCCCTAAGATGCGCATTCTGCTGGATGCCTTGAACACCATAAGTATTGTCTCGGTGCCGGTGTTGGTGAAGAACAAGGTCATTGGTGTCCTCACGATTGGCATCACCCATGGAGAGCGGAGGTTTGAGCAAGAAGACCTTCTGCTCGCTCAGGAGCTAGCCACCCTGGCTGCGGCGAGCATAGACAACGCGAGGTTATATGCAGCGCAGGAAAGCCTGATCGAGCAACTCAACGAGGCTAAACGCGAGCGGGAGCAGTTCCTGGGAATGATCACGCATGAGATCTCGGGAATACTTACCGTGCTTTCCGGCTACGCGCAATTACTGTCGAGACCGGAGAAGCGGCGGCCGGAGCTCATCGATAAGGCGGCCCCGACAATCCTCGAGCAGAGCAAGCGCTTGTCGCGCCTCGTGACAGACTTGCAGGATGTATCCAGGATCGAGAGAGGCAAGTTCGAAGTATACAAGAGCGAGTGCGATTTGGTGTCCCTGGCGCGCCGGGTCCTGGAAGAGCAGCAATTGCTCTCGGGTGACCACAAGCTGGTACTAGAGAGCGCGGTGGACAGCCTGCCAGGCAATTGGGATTGCGACCGCCTGAGTGAAGCAGTCTCAAATCTTGTGAGAAATGCGGTGAACTACTCGCCGGAAGGACGCGAGGTGAAGGTCGCCATCACCCCGAGAGATAGCCATGCCCAGTTGGCGGTGACGGACCGGGGCATAGGCATTTCTGCTGAGGACCTGGGCCGTCTGTTCAGACCCTACTCGCGGCTCGACCGGACAAAGCAGGTCAAGGGAACCGGGCTGGGGCTCTTCATCACGAAAGCGATCGTGGAGGCTCATGACGGCAGCATAGCCGTGGAAAGCGAACCCGGGAAAGGATCAACATTCGTTATCATGCTGCCCCGGCAGGAAGGGAATGGAAAGGACGGTGATTAGGGCGAGCGGCGTCTCCCGCATCGTTATGCACAATCCTTGACAAAAGGCAGGCTGTAATCTATAATCACAGGACGTCAGCCGGGATCGGCTACGTAAGTAGTCGCGACGGGTGCCGGGGGCTGCATTCTTGTGGTTCGCCGGGAGGCCGGCAGCATATACTGAATACCGTATAGCGGGTGCCCACGTAGCTCAGTAGGTAGAGCACATTCTTGGTAAGAATGAGGTCACCAGTTCGATCCTGGTCGTGGGCTCCAGTTTTGTCTGCTCCCGGTGGTTCCGGGTCTTTTCCGGGGGCCGCTAATAGGTTCGGGTACACCGGCTGGTCCAGCCGGTGTGATTCTTAAGGAGGGAGAGAGTTGGCGAAGCAGAAGTTTGAGCGGACGAAGCCGCATGTCAATGTAGGGACGATAGGGCACGTAGACCATGGGAAGACGACCCTGACGGCGGCGATAACCAAGGTATTGGCGCTCAAAGGTGAGGCGCAGTTTCGTTCGTTTGATTCGATTGACAATGCCCCCGAGGAGCGGGAGCGGGGCATAACGATAGCGATAGCGCATGTAGAGTATGAGACAGACAAGCGGCATTATGCCCATGTGGACTGTCCGGGGCATGCGGACTACATCAAGAACATGATCACCGGTGCTGCGCAGATGGATGGGGCGATACTGGTAGTGAGCGCGCCGGATGGGCCGATGCCGCAGACGAGGGAGCACATCTTGTTGGCCCGTCAGGTAGAGGTGCCGAGCATGGTAGTCTATCTGAACAAGGTAGACATGATGGACGATGAGGAGCTGTTGGAGCTAGTGGAGCTGGAGCTACGGGAGCTACTGACGAAGTATGAGTTTCCTGGTGATGACATCCCGATAATCAGAGGGAGTGCGTTAAAGGCCCTGCAGAGTGAGTCCAAGGACCCGGATGCTGAGGAGTACAAGTCGATCTGGGAGCTACTGCATGCGGTAGACGAGTACATCCCGACGCCGGAGAGGGCGATAGACAAGCCGTACTTGATGCCGATAGAGGACGTATTTGGGATCAAGGGGCGGGGTACGGTGGTAACGGGGAGAGTAGAGCGGGGCACGGTCAAGGTAGGGGATGAAGTAGAGATAGTCGGGATGACCGGAGCTACCCGGAAGGTAGTGGTGACCGGGGTAGAGATGTTCAAGAAGCTCTTGGACCAAGGGCAAGCGGGAGACAACATCGGGTGTCTCTTGAGGGGGGTAGAGCGGGATGAGGTAGAGCGGGGGCAGGTATTAGCCAAGCCGGGATCGATCAATCCGCACACCACGTTCAAGGCCCAAGTGTATGTACTGACCAAGGAAGAGGGGGGCAGGCATACACCCTTCTTCAATGGATATCGTCCCCAGTTCTACCTAAGGACGACAGACGTGACCGGCTCGATAAGTCTACCGGAAGGGGTAGAGATGGTGATGCCGGGGGACAACGTGCAGATGGGAGTAGAGCTGATAATGCCGGTAGCGATAGAAGAGGGATTGCGGTTTGCCATCCGGGAAGGCGGGCGAACGGTAGGCTCTGGTGTCGTTACCTCTGTTACTAAGTAATCCTAAGGAGGTTGGGAGCGGGCTCAATCGTTTCCGGGGCCTGAAGTGGCAAAGAAGGCTGATAGGATCATAATTTCAATGGCTTGCACCGAATGCAAGGAGCGGAATTACTCGACGACGAAGAACCGCAAGAACGACGCGGCGAGACTAGAGCTCAACAAATACTGTCCGCGCTGCAAGACGGTGCGGTTGCACCGGGAAACCAAGTAGGTCCGGTGACAGGGTTGCCCTTTTGGGGGTAGCCCTGATTGAGACAATGCGGTATAATTTAGCCAGCGGCTCATCGCGAGCCGGCTGGCGCGAAGGTCTGTAGCTCAATTGGGTAGAGCAGCGGTCTCCAAAACCGCAGGTTGTCGGTTCGAGTCCGGCCAGACCTGCCAGATGCTCTCATTGGCGAAGTGTTAAAGGTGTCGAAAAGTTGAGCTTCCGCCTTGTGCGGAAGCTTATGCTTGCCGGAAAGATGATATGTCGAACAGGACCGACGTGAAAAATCCTAAGACAGAGAAAAGAGCTGAAAAGAGTTCCAAGCCGGATAAGGACCCGAAAGCGGCAAAGGCCGCGCCGGCCAGGACGCGGGCGCTAACGGTCAGGAGAGATCAGGCCGTTCGCTTCTATCAGGACACCAAGTCCGAACTGAAGAAAGTGACGTGGCCCACCCGCCAGCAGACCATCAACCTTACCTTAGTGGTGATTGGCCTGTCTATCGCTACAGGCATTTCGCTGGGGTTGATCGACTTGGTGTTCTCAACTCTGTACCGCTTTGCAGTCCCGGCGGCATAGCTTGGGTTAGAGTGATTGGGGTTTATGGTAGAGAATAGGCAACAAACAGAGGTTTTCCCGGAATCCCAGGGGGCGGTAACACCGGCGGTCCCAGCGCCTGAAGAGGTGGAGCAGGAAACGCAGCACCCGGATAGGCACTGGTACGTGATTCACACCTATTCGGGATACGAGAACAAGGTCAAGCAGAACCTCGAACACCGGATCGCCTCCATGGGCGTTGAGGACAAGATCTTCAAGGTAGTGGTGCCCACGGAAGAGCAGATCGAAATCCGCGGGGGCCAACGCCATAAGGTGCAGCGAAAAGTGTTCCCGGGCTATGTGCTCGTCGATATGATTCTGACTGATGACTCTTGGTACGTGGTCCGCAACACGCCCGGTGTAACGAGTTTTGTGGGCTCTGGCAATAAGCCAACACCGCTGGACAACTCCGAAGTGGAGGCCATCCTCAAGCAGATGGAGCTCGAGGCGCCGCGAGTGACCGTGAGCCTGGCGGTTGGCCAGGCGGTGCGCATCGTCGACGGACCGTTTACGGACTTCGAGGGCACGGTTGACGAGATCAACAATGAGAAGGGCAAGGTAAAGGTGCTGGTGTCGTTCTTTGGCCGGGAGACGCCGGTAGAGCTCGACTTCCTGCAAGTGGAAAAGATCATATAAGCAACCAAGAAGAGAGTGAGGGGATTTACTCGTGGCAAAGAGAGTCAAAGCGGTGGTGAAACTGCAAATCCCGGCCGGCAAGGCCAACCCGGCCCCGCCAGTCGGACCCGCTTTGGGACAGCACGGCGTGGCGATCATGCAGTTCGTGAAGGAATACAATGAGCGGACTGCTGCTCAGGTCGGGACCATTATCCCGGTTGAGGTTACGATCTACGAGGACCGGTCTTTCACCTTCGTAACCAAGACGCCTCCGGCGGCTGACCTGTTGAGAAAAGCGGCCGGTGTCGACAAGGGATCGGGAACGACCGGACAGACCAGTGCAGGCAAGGTTACCCACCAGCAAGTGAGGGAAATTGCCAGCTTGAAAATGAAGGACCTCACACT
>JAMCWQ010000032.1 GCA_023480825.1 Chloroflexota bacterium
AATTGCGGCCAAGGCCAAAGCGGTGGCCCAGAAGTTCAACGACACCTTCTTTAATGGCGACACCGCCTCGGACGCCAACGCCTTCGACGGCATGGACAAGCTCTGTGCAGAGGGTCAGACGCTGTCCATGGGGACCAACGGCGCGGTGCTCACTCTGGACAAAATGGATGAGGTGATCGACAAGGTGAAACCCGGGAAGCCGGCGGTGATCTTCATGAGCAAGCGCAGCCGCCGGAAGCTGTCATCGTTGCGGCGCGCCATCGGGAACCTGCTGGAGGTGGATGTCGACCAGTTCGGCCAGCGGGTGCTCTTCTACGATGGAATCCCGGTAGAGGTGGACGAAAACATCCCCGATGACCAGACGGTGGGGACCTCCACGGATTGCTCCACGATCTACTGCGCGCAGTTCGGCTATGAGACAGGAGTGATGGGGCTGGACAACGGCGGAGTGCAAGTGGAGCGGGTGGGTGCGTTGGAGACGAAGGACGCCATTCGCACCAGGATCAAGTGGTATTGCGCCGTCGCCCTGTTCCGCGATATCGCAATGAGCAAACTGACGGGCGTGAGGGTGTAGGCGGAGGGTCAAGGGGGCAGCTTATCGGTCATTCTGAACGGCGCGTTTGGCTGTCTGCGCAGTCGAATACTAGAAAGAGCGAGACGGCTAGCCTGGCGGACTAGAGGTTGAGGCGAGGAGCGAAGTGAAGAATCTAGTTCCAGGATGTCAAGCCACCGGGTACTAGATTCTTCGGGCCCGCCTTATAGCGAATGAAGTCTGTGAGACAAGCACAGCGGGCCCTTTCCATGACATAGAGATGTCATTCCTGATGTCCGGCGGCCTGCCGCCTAGGGGAGCTCAGAATGACAGTGCGAAGCCTAACGGGGCATAGCGGGGGACGATCCCCGCGCTACGATAAGCGGAGAGGGATGAGACAGTGAGCACGCGAGCGGACCTGCGGGCGAGGATACGACAAGAACTGGGTGACGAGACGGCCGGAGCCTATGTCTGGAGTGAGGCGCTCCTGAACGCCTACATCGCCAGCGCCATCAGACGTTGCGGCCTGGACCTGCCAAAGGAGAGCATGATGGAAATCAGCCTGGTGGCAGGCCAGCGGTACTACACGCTGCCGGACGATTGCCGGCAAGTGGCAGCGGTCGAGTATCCTGAGGGTGTCTTCCTGCGTCGGGACCCGGTGGCCGGAGGGGACCGCTTGTTCGCCGGAGGAGGCGAGGATGAGGATGCCTGGGAGCAGTACGGAGGGGCTCTGTGGCTGCGGCGGACGCCACCGGTGAACGGCGAGGTGGTGAAATTGCGCTATCTCGGTAGCTACTTGTGTCCGGGCGATGACGTGACCACGCTTGACCTGCCCGCGCAAGATGAAGACCTGGTGGTATGGCTGGTTTGTGAGGCGGCGTTGTCCTGGCTGAACAAGCAAAAGGACAAGCGCCTGGAACGGCGAGGTGGATATCTTTACTCATCGTTCTATGCCTCCAGGTATCAAGAGGGGCTGAGATCCCGCCGCCGCCTGAGAGGCGTGGTGTCTAGGAGGATGGGATAAATTGGGGGGTCAAGGGGAAGGTTGGGGACAGGGGATGTCTTGTAGGGCCAGACTTGTCGGGCCATCGGCGTAAGCCGATAGCGGCGGCTCGAGCTTGCACGCTGACCCTTGGCCCGTGGTTTGTTGCCGGCCTGGCGGCCGGCGGCTCGACAAGTCGGGCCCTACATGGCTCTTGGCCTCTTCCCCGCTTCCCTGGGAAGAAGGGTTAGGGGGGATTGGGTTTCAAGGAGGTGCACATGGCCGCAATCGGACTTGACTGCGATATCACTTTGCAGCATGCGAATGTGAACGGCGGGGAGCCGGCAGGCTTCCTCCTAAAAGCCGCCGGAAAACAGAAGGCCTTTACTTGCAGCGTGCGGCGGGTCCGCTCCTTCACCTACACCGCCGGCGGAGCGCTGGCTTATACGGACTCTGGACCTGGCCGAAGGGAATGGAAAATGACCATCCTGGCCGGGGAAGGGATGATCGATCACCGCCAGGCGGCTGTGAGCGCTACGGCCCGGGAGATAAGAACGCTGCTGGCCGCCTTTTACCAACTGGTGAATGAGGTTCTGACATTCACCGACCCTACCGGGGACAGCTGGAGCGTGCGCTTCGACTCCTGGCTCGAAGCGATGCCCGATTTGCCCGCGACGGGCTGGGAAATCGACATCACGCTGTTGGAGGCCTGAAAGTGAAGGTGATAAGTCCGGAACTGGAGTCGGCGCAGACGGGGCTGGGAGTGCGGCCCTATATCGGCGCCCTTTCTATCCGTGACGCCATAGGAGATGTGCCGCGCCTGCATTGGGGTCTCTTCTATTCGGATAGCGGAGTGCCAAACAGCCACTACCACGTCTGCATCGTCACCTCCTCTGGGTACCTGGTGCGAGTGGCCGTTGGTGATGGCGGCGCCGGGATTCAGACGATTTGGTGCCAGAGTTGCGAGTATCCTGGGAACAGCAACACCTGGCCCGGTTGGTCGGTCGTGGCCACGAATACGATCGGGGAGTCTCCGGCGCTGGTCGAAGGTCCGGACGGGATCATATACCTGTTCTATATAGGCGTCACGGGTACCGGCATACGGATGAGGACGAGCAGCGATAACGGAGTCACTTGGAGTGCTGATGCCGTGGTTGCTTCTCACGCCAGCGGCCAGATCAAGGCTGTGGCAGCCGCTTACCGCCTGGCGGATGGGGCTGTCGGCCTATTCTGGGCCTGGGATGCGGGAACAGGGGGCGCGGATACCGACATCTATTACTCCCTTCTCTTACGGTCCGGGATCTGGACGGCCAAGTCGGCATGGGAAATGACGCCGGTTTACGGGGTAAATGGGCTGGCGGCGCACTACCTTAGCGACTGGAACCTGGTGTTTACCGGGCAGGGCCCGGCGGACTCCGCGTCCGGTGTCACGGTCTACCACCCTGGGGTTTGGGCGGTGCAAATGGGAGATGGTGGAGACCGGGCCACCGGCGCCTGGGCCCGAACTTGGATTAGAAGGGCCTTCGGGAACTCCGGGTTCCGTTACTACGCTCCCTCATTGCTGGCCACCAGCACCTGCTACCGGCTGAGCTACGTGGAGAAGTACAGAGGCCGGGACAGCCTTATTCGCCTGCACCATACCTACCGGCCGCTGGCCGGCTTTGAAGGGAAGGGGTGGCTGGAGCCGGTGCCGTTCGACTACGATGGTGTCACCGGTGCAGCTCTGACCAAGGACACTGATGGTCAGGTGTACCTCATTGGTCCGGGAAAGGGGTGGAGTGGGGTGGTGGGGGCGGAAATGGGTCTCACGGCGCGGCTGGAGCGATATGGGGTGGTGGAGGGGCCTTTCTCATCCACGCTCACGATTGACCTCGATAACTCCGATGGCGGCTTGGCAAGGGCCGGGCAGACCGCCGGTCTGCTGGCTTTGCGCCGTGGAGCGGAGGTCCGGCTTTCCCGCGGCTATGTAACAACCGGAGGATATGGGGAAGCTGTTGATCTGCCATCGTTCCGGCTGGAGGGGATGGAATATCTACGAAGCGGCGAGGAGAGCACACTGCGCCTCCATTGCCTGGGCGGTTGGCAACTGCTCCAGGCCGTTCGAGCGGAGCGCGCCGGCCCCTACCCCGGCGAAAGCATTGCGGGCATATTGGCCAACCTCGCAGCCTTGGCCGGACTATCCGTGAATTGGGAGGGAAGCGCATCGCCGGAAAGCACCTTGGTTCCCGATTGGGAGCTCAAGCCAGGGCAGGTGGTGCTGGAAGCTTTTCGTGAGCTAATGGGAAGGATACCGGAATCGGCAAGAGTGAGTGGCTCGGGGATAACCTTCCGGGTCCTGGCCGGCACGGACGCGGCAGATCTCCATCTCGGGGAGGGTGGGCAGCCGGTCCGCCAGGCAAGCTACCGTGCAGATACTCCCGGCGCCAATCACGTACAGGTCTATGGCAAGCTGGTCACGGTGAGCGGGGGAGAGCCTATGGAACAGACGCTGTTCGGGGATGCCGTGGACTTCAAGGAAATGGACCTTGTATATCGGCGGCTGGTCAAATTGTTCGATCCCTTGGCCACTTCGGATGCTGCCGCAGCAGGCTCCGCGGCCACGGCGTTGGCCGGTTTTCAGGGAGAGGCGGCGGTGGGGAGAGTGGTTGTGTCGCCGGTCGTCAACCTCGAGTTGTGGGATATGGTAAGCGTAACCGATGTGGCGGCAGGCCTAAACGGCTCCAAGCGTCGAGTGATATCCATTGAGGAGGAATTCGATGCAGGGCGGGCCGTCTTCGAGCAGCGGGTGGGATTCGGTCCGGAGGCCGGCAAATCGGTGGGAGTAATAGGAGGGTAGGCAAGCGAATGGGAGACCTGATGCTGGGCGCTGTGCGCAATTTCGATAGCACGACGCGCAAGGTGGACGTGGAGTTGCTGGGCGGCGATGCCGACTATCTGAAGGGCGTGGCGCTAGCCGGCCATGTGGCTAGCGCCACGGTGACGGACGGCGTGCGGGTGGTCGTGGCGGTGTTTGGTCCTGGGGCCAAGGATTGTGTAGTGATGGGGGTATGGGCATGAAGATTGTGGAAAGGTTCGATCCCGCAACGGAATGGGATGAACGCAGGGGAGATGGCAATTGGAATAACGACTCCGGCAGAGCCGTGCTGGGTGTAGCCATGCACAAGACAGGCTTCAAGAGCGACACCGCCGAGGGGGTGGTCCGCTGGTTCCAGAACCGGCAAAGCCGAGTGAGCGCCCACTACGTGGTGGGCCAAGATGGCCTGATCTACCGGGTAGTGCCGGAGGAGTACGTCGCCTATGCAACTGGAGGCAGCCC
>JAMCWQ010000063.1 GCA_023480825.1 Chloroflexota bacterium
GGTGACGTTACCGCGCAATCGATTGGGTGAGGCCAACCACCACTGTGACTTCCCGTAGCTTAGGTATGTAATGCGTTTCGCCGATGTCGTCGTAATCTCCCCCACCAAAATGCGGGACTATCGCTACACCTACGTGGCCCCCGACTCGATGGCGGACGTGCTAGAGCTCGGGAGCATGGTCGTGGTGCCTTTCGGGCGCCATGTTCTTCATGGCATACTAACCAACTTTCACAGGGATCCGCCGCCATTCGACACCAGGGAGATTCTAGGCACCGCGGCCGGATTTCCCGTTCTCACTCCCGAGCAGATAGACCTGGCAGAATGGATCTCCGCTTACTACCACTGCCCGCTGAAAGAGGCCATGCTGCTCCTGATACCGGCCCGTTTGCGCCGGCGCCCTGACAAGGTATTCTATCTTCTCACTCTGCCCCAGGATACTAGATTGCCATCAGAGGATATGGCGCTGGCTGCGTGGATTCAGACGAACGGCCCCGCAACTCTCGAGCGCCTTAAGAAAGCCGGCCTTGCCCGTGGCTTGCCGGCCAGATTGGCGAGGATGGAACGGAGCGGCTTCTTGCAGAGCAGATGGCTGGTGAGGGAGCCCTCCGCGGCCCTCGTCCGCCCGCCGAAGCCTTTTCCCGAAAAGGTCATGGCCCGATCAGGTGTGCCGCCCGTGCTATCCGTGGAGCAGGGAGCGGCGTGGTCGGCAATCTCCAGCTCGCTCTCGGCCGGAGACCGCCAGGTGTTCTTGCTGCACGGCGTGACGGGAAGCGGCAAGACCGAACTCTATCTGCGCGCGGTGGGGCAGGTTCTGAGAAATGGAAAGTCGGCGCTGATTCTGGTCCCGGAGGTGTCTCTCACGCCTCAAGCCATCGCCGCACTGGAAGCGCGATTCCCGAACGAAGTAGCGGCAATCCATAGCCGCGTCAGCGATAGGCAGCGCTGGCAAGACTGGCAGCGAATTCGCGATGGAAAGACGCGAGTGGTCGTCGGGGCCCGCTCGGCTCTATTCGCACCATTGCGCAATCTCGGTCTGGTCATAGTTGACGAAGAGCATGAATGGACTTACAAGAGCGATGAGACTCCGCGGTATCACGCCAGGACGGTGGCCACGAAGCTTGCCGAGTTGCACGGCGCCACTACGGTGCTTTCGAGCGCAACCCCCGATGTCGTGTCCTACTACAAGGCAGTTCATGGCGACTACAAGCTGTTGACCCTGAAGAGCCGGGTGGTAGGGGCCGGCCCTGGCATGGGTGGCTACGCGCCGGCGAAGACGGAGATGCCGCGAGTGGAGATAGTGGACATGAGGGAGGAGCTGCGCGCCGGCAACAGTGGCATCATCAGCTCACGCCTTCGAACGTCAATCGCTTCTGCTCTAAGGTCCGGCGGGCAGGTGATACTGTTTCTAAACCGGCGTGGCTCTTCCACCTTGCTACTTTGCAGGGGCTGCGGGAAGGTCTTTCGCTGCTCGGCTTGTGAATCTACCCTTGTCTATCACAAATCCCTGGATGCATTGCTTTGCCACCGCTGCGGTCGTCGTCTCAAAATGCCGTCGACCTGCCCATCGTGCGGAGCGGGTATGGTTGCTTCGTTCGGGGTCGGGACCGAACGCTTAGAGGAGGAAGCAAGGCGTACCTTCCCAACCGCCGGAATCCTTCGCTGGGACAGCGACGCGGCCAAAGCAGCATCAGCTGACGAGGACGTGTTGTCTCGTTTTGCGGAGGGGCAAGCTGATATCCTGGTTGGCACGCAGCTGGTTGCCAAGGGGTTGGATTTCCCAAGGGTCATGCTTGTCGCGGCTGTGATGGCTGACACGTCACTGTTCGTCCCCGACTTCCGGGCAGCCGAGCGGACTTTCCAATTGCTCACTCAAGCCGGCGGGAGAGCCGGAAGAAGGCGGAAGCCGGGGAAAATGATCATCCAGACTTATTGCCCCGATCATTACGCCATCCGAGCTGCAGCGGCTCATGACTATCTGGCTTTCTACCAACAGGAAATCCGTTTCCGGAAACACTGGAATTATCCCCCCTTCGGCCAGATGGTCCGGTTTGTCTACGCCGCGTCGCAAGATTCCCGAGCCCAGGCGGAAGCCGAGCGCCTGGCGCAGTGCCTCGGGAGCCTCATCAACCCAGCCGGGCAATCTAGTAATGTGATACTGGGTCCCGCACCTTGTTTTCTCCACCATATGCGCGGCCGGTACCGCTGGCAGGTGATTCTCGTTTCACCTGATGCCGCCGGCCTGCTTGCCGGTTGGAAAGTCCCCGCGGGCTGGGTCGTGGACGTCGATCCGGTGAATATTGTATAATTCCTCGTTTGGAGGGTGGACCACAATGAGTGAAAGACAGATACTGACTGGGGAGCACCCGGTACTAAGGCAAAAATCTCGCCGGGTGAAGAAGATAGACGAGTCCGTGCGACGGCTGGCTGCTGAGATGAAGGCAACCCTGCAGCAGGCTTCCGGCGTTGGTCTGGCCGCGCCTCAGATAGGCGTGCAGTTGCGCCTCATAGTGGTCGAGATTCCGGCTGATGCTGAAGAGGGCACCGAGGCCTACGAAGCTATCCTCTGCAATCCGGAAATCGTCCGGGCCAGCGGCGAAGTGGTTGCAGAAGAGGCATGCCTGAGTCTGCCCGGATGGATCGGAGAAGTGCCGAGAGCCGAAAAGGTGACGGTAAAATGCCTGGACCTCGAGGGTAAGGAGCGCCGCATCAGGGCGGAAGGCTTCCGGGCACGTGTCTTCCAGCACGAGATCGATCACCTGGAGGGCATTCTTTTCACCGATCGCGTGGTTGATGTGTCTACACTCAGGCGGCTCTCCCCGCGGGACGAAGAGGCGGAAGAGCCGGGTGACATTGTCTCTAGTGTAGGCTCTGAAAGCCCTGGTTCAGGGGACTAATGCTCTTTCACTCCGGCAAATTCGTCTGTCGGAAGTGGGATCCGGTCAAGTCCCCCTGCTAAGGGGGATTTAGTAATCATTAGCGGCTGGGAATGCAGCCCCTGTTATCCCCTGTCAAGGACGTAACCCCCTACCCCCTTGTCAGGGGGGCATCACGCACAGGCCATCGTGAAAGACTATTACTTACCGGCTGCGCCGCTTGAAGCTCTCACGGCGGCGCTTACCAAGTCCCCCATTTCGGCAGTGCCAACCAGCGTTGTCCCCGGTTGCCGGATATCGACGGTGCGGTAACCGCGTTCCAGGACACTCTCCACTGCTTTCTCTACAGCCTGGGCGGCTGCTTCTTGCTGCAGGGTGTACCGCAGCAGCATGGCTCCGCTTAGAATGGTGCCAATCGGGTTCGCCTTGTCCGTACCGGCGATGTCGGGAGCAGAGCCGTGGATTGGCTCGTACAAGCCAATTCCACCCTCTCCGAGGCTAGCCGAAGGGAGCATGCCCAAGGATCCCGCCAAAACCGAAGCCTCGTCTGTGAGAATGTCACCGAACATATTCTCGGTCACAATAACGTCAAAAGTTGATGGTTTGGTTACCAGGTGCATGGAGCAAGCGTCCACCAGTAGGTGCTCGAGTGTGACCGAGGAATAAGAGCTGGCCATTTGGGTGGCCAGCCTCCGCCAGAGGCGGGAAGTGGAGAGCACGTTTTGCTTGTCGACGGATGTAACTTTTCGTTTCCTGGAAGTGGCGATCTGGAAAGCCTTGTGCAAGATGCGGTTGATTTCGCCCTCGGTATAGCTCAGCGTGTCCACGGCTTGCCAGTGATCATCAGATTGCCAAATCCGGGAGGGTTGGCCAAAGTATAGTCCACCGGTCAGCTCCCGCACTACGATGAGGTCGACACCCTCCAACACTTCTTCCTTGATCACTGATGCCGAGCGAAGAAACCGTGACGGTTTCACAGGGCGCAGGTTGGCATACAGCCCGAGTCCGAAGCGCAATTTGAGCAGACCCTGTTCCGGTCGCGTCTCGGCGTCTGGATTGTCCCATTTGGGACCGCCGACCGCCCCGAGGAGAACCGCAGCGCTCCTTTTACAGAGTGCTTCCGTCTCGGCAGGAAGGGACTCCCCGGTCTCGTCAATGGCTTGGCCGCCGATCAAGGCCCGGTCGAACTGCAGTTGCAGCCCGAACACCTCCGCCGTGACCGCCAGCACCTTTACTGCCTGAGCAGTCACCTCAGGACCAATGCCGTCACCCGGCAGCACGGCGATGGTTGCCATGCTGGAATTCTCTTTAGGCAATGCAGATATGTCTAGGATGGACACGGCTCTTCTCCGCAGCAATGATTGATTGTATGCACTCCACCGCGTCGTCTAGGCGATGGCTGGGATTAACAACCAGATAATCGAACATTGGCAGGTACTTCATCTCGAGGTGAGCCGTACGCAGACGCCTTGCGAGCCCATCGGGGGTTTCTGTCTTTCTCTGTCGCAATCTCTCCTCCAACTCTCTCATGTTTGGAGGAGAGAGGAAGATGAAGACAGCCTCAGGGGCCAGCGATTTGATCGTTGCCGCGCCCTGCACATCGGCTTTGATTACGACGTCTTCACCCCGGGTCAAGGCATCGCGCACGGGCTGTTTGGGGACACCATAGTAATTGCCATACACCTTCGCGTACTCTAAGAACTCCCCGCGCTCTAAGCGGTGCTGAAACTCCTCGAGTTGCAGGAAATAATAGTCAACGCCATCTGTCTCGCAGGCGCGTCGCGGACGCGTTGTGGCAGTAACACAGTAGTAGTAATGGGGAAACCGCAACTCACGCATGCGGCTCAGAACGGCGTCCTTGCCCACTCCGGAGGGCCCGGAGAGTACAATCAAAAGGGGGCTGGGTTTTGGCGTCAAGTCTCGGTCCGGGGCGATGAACTCCGTAATTAGGCTTAGCTCGTCTGACACTCGTCACTCCATCTGCTGTTGTTCTATGCGGTTGGCGATCGTCTCGGGTTGAAGTGCGGCGATCAGGACATGTCCGGTGTCAAGGACTATGACAGCCTTGGTCTTACGACCGTAGGTGCTGTCTATCAACGTGCCATTATCTCGTGCTTGGGATATCATGCGACGGACGGGCGCTGATTCCGGGCTGATAATTGCCAGTATCCTGTTTGCCGCCAGAATACTGCCGTAACCGATGTGGACAAGCTTGACTGGCATCCCTCAGCCTCCCCTGACGCAAAAGAAGGACGAGAAACAGCATGGGCGCGGGCGACCACAGGCACCTCCCCGCTTGGGTGGTGTCTGGCTCCGGCTCAACTGTATTCGCATACGTTACGCAAACCTCGCCAACAGTAAGCCTAGCTCGTACAGCATGTACATCGGTATCGCTACGATCATCATGTTTACAGGATCAGGAGTAGGAGTGATAATGGCGGCAATGACGACGATGACCAGGAAGGCATATTTCCGGACCTTGGCCAACTTCTTGTAGTTGACAATCCCCAACTTTGACAAGAAAAAGATTATGATCGGAGTCTCAAAAGTCACACCGATCCAGAACAGGAAGGTCGAGATGAAAGAAATTAGGTCACCAATGGCCGGCCTTACCTCCGCCAAGTTCCCACCGAAATTCAGGAGGAAGTCCAAAGCTCTTGGCATAACGATAACGTAGCCGAAAGTCACACCGCCCATGAAGGCTACCGTCATGAACGGCAACGCGAAATAAATGTAGCGCTTCTCAACGGGTCGGAGACCGGGGGCAAGAAATGCGAGCATTTGATATAGGACGTATGGCATCCCTATGCCCAGACCGCACAGAAACGCCACCTTCATGTAGGTGACGAACATCTCCGTCGGTCTCAGTGCTAGCGGAGTATGAGGTCCGGCCAGGGCAACGATCGCCCCCATAATCTGATTGATAAAGATGAAGCTAAGCGCAGTGGTGATGACAAGCACGATGACCGTCTTCACGAGACGGCCTCTCAACTCATTGAGGTGATCGGCAAGGGTCATTACCCCTTGCTCTGGCTCCTCTCGGCCCTGCCCAGCTATCGCATTTTTCTCCATCGGTACACCTATTCCCACGATCTACTCCTGTGGTCTAGTCTGCCATTGGCTTGCAGATGGGCTGAATCGGGTCCTGCTACACCCTCTTCTGTTCGGGTGCCATTTCAGATGGGGATTCGGCCTTGGGTTCTGGAGCTAGATCGGCATCAGCCGGGTCTGCTGCGCTAGACGTCAATTCATTCTCAGTGGCCTCTGTAGCGACCACACCCCCAGCCGGCTCCGCACCACCGAAAAGCGGCTGATAGGCGGACGCCACCGTAGAGGACTCCAATACTGGCTCGGCGACATTCCAAGACTCTACATTACCGTCCTGTGCCTGCCGAGCGTCTGCCACCAGTCCCTCCGGTTCCGCAGTCGTCTCTTCATGAGTGGCGGGCTCTGTCTCTTTCACCTCCACGGGTGAGGAATGCTGCTCGCCTTGCGCTGTCGCTTCGGGTCCCTGTCCTTCACTTGCTGGCACAGGAGTCTGGGGTTCCGAGTCTTTCACTATGGCCGGGGCAGATTGGCTGACCGGCGACCGCATGGCCGCATTGATGTCAAAAGTGGCCGCCAGATCCTGCTTTTGCCGTTCCCATTCCTGCTTTTCCGATGTCATGGCCGCAGTGAGTTCATTGAGCGGCGCTTTGAAGCTTCCGGTGATATCGGCTATGTCGGCCTTGAGAGAGGCGAATTCCTTCCTCTCCTCATCGAGGTTCAGCTCCTTGGTGACTTCCGACGTCATTTCCTGTTGGAACCTGCGGAAGTCCCGTATCCCTTTTCCAATGGAGCCGGCAATCTCCGGGAGCTTGTTCGGCCCGACTACTATCAATGCGATTATGAGAATGACGATAAGTTCGGGGGCACCCATCCCCATGAAATTCATGAGCCCACTCCTTCAGCTAACTTCACCCTTACCACTAGTGATCCTGAGATTTCGAGCCAGCCTACAAGAGGAAGGACAAGTTGAGAAGCACTGTTGTAGGACGATGGCGAATGGCTCGTGGCCGAGACGGTCGGAAAGAAAAAGCAAGATAACTCCGAAAAGATGCTCCTGAACCACATATGCATTTGTGGGTACTAGGCTGCTAATTATAACAGACTCTTTGCTAGCAACCTAATACCCAGCCCTGTCCTCACTACTCGAGGTGATCCTGAATATATTCCACAGCATCGCCAACCGTGACAAGACTCTCGGCTTCTTCGTCGGAGATCTCCATGCCGAACTCTTCTTCCAGCGACATGATCAACTCAACCAAATCCAGAGAATCGGCGTTGAGGTCTTCGATAAAGGAAGATTCCATGGCTACTTCACCCTCGTCAACGCCCAGTTGCTCTGCTGCGATCTTTCTGACACGTTCGAAGACCGATGCCATTGTTTCACCTCCTTTCCGGTAGCGTACGACGTCCACAATAGTGAGACCGGACAAGGCCGGGCGGTCATTCGATTCCAACCTGCGACACGACCGTGCCGAGAACTCCGTTCACGAAGCGGCTGGAGCTTTCACTTCCGAAGATTTTCGCCAATTCGACCGCTTCGTTTATGGCCGCCTTGGTCGGTACCCTATTATCAACCAAAACTTCATAAATTGCAAGCCTGAGGATGTTCTTGTCGATCTTGGGCAACTGTGCCACCGGCCAGTGGGGAGCAGCATTGGCGATTAACCCATCGATTCGATCGAGGTTCTTTAGAACGCCGTGTACGAGCTGGCCGGCGTACTCTGCCGCTTCAGGCACTACCGGTTGCTCGGCAAGCTGCCGCTCTAGCACTGCATCGGCGTCGTGGCCGGTAGCATCCACTTCGAAAAGAACCTGGAGAGCAATCATTCTAGCTTGCCGCCTTACTGTTCCCATGCCGCACTCCAGCCTGTCCTGATTATCTCACTGGTCTCGAGCATTCTGACGAATGGCTCAAGAATCAAGCGCTTGCCACCCGCTCCTCAACTGGAGACTCCAGGTAGCGTTCGACGAAGTCCACACACAACTCCCCGTCGCGATAAGCAGGGTGCGAGATAACGCGTTGATGAAACGGTATGGTTGTCCGGACACCCCCGATTATACATTCCGACAGCGCCCGCTGCATGCGGGCCACCGCCTCCGCTCTATCCTCACCCCAAGCGATTACCTTTGCCAAGAGGGAATCATAGAACGTGGTGGAATGATACCCCGGATAGAGATGAGAATCCACCCTGACCCCAGGCCCACCGGCGGGAAGGAAGAAATCCACGACCCCCGACTGGGGGCTGAACCGCCGGTCGCCGTCTTCGGCACAAATGCGGCACTCAATGGCGTGGCCATGCGGCTGGATGTCGCTCTGCTTCAGACCCAATTGTTGCCGTGCTGCCAGTCGCAGTTGCCACTTCACCAGGTCGGTCCCAGTGATCATCTCCGTGATGGGATGCTCAACTTGTATGCGGCTGTTGGTCTCCATGAAGTAGACTCGGCCATCGCCGCTGACCAGGAACTCCATTGTGCCCGCATTCACGTACCCGGCGGCCTTAGCCACCCGCAACGCCGCTTTACTGAGAGTTTGCCTTGTCTTGTCGCTGATCGTCGGTGCGGGGCTCTCCTCGACGAGTTTCTGGTGCCTCCGTTGGATGGAACAATCGCGTTCCGGGAAGCTCACTATGCTGCCATGCTCGTCGGCCAGAATCTGTACTTCCACATGCCTCGCGCCTGGCAGATACTTCTCGACATATAACTCGGCGTTGGAAAATGCCGCCAGTGCCTCCGCTTTGGAGATCGGGAATGTGTCCACCAGTTCAGTCTCAGACTGTACAACTCTCAGTCCTCGTCCTCCGCCACCAGCCACCGGCTTCAAGACAACCGGAAAGCCTATTTCATACGCTACTCGTCTGGCTTCCTCGAGAGCAATGACGCCCGACGTGGAGCCCGGCATGACCGGAACACCGGCATCCCGCGCAATTTCCCGCGCCGAAGCCTTGTCGCTCATCTTCTCCAGAACACTCGATGGGGGACCGACGAAGGTAATGCCCACCTTCTCGCAAATCTCGGCAAGATAGGAGTTCTCGGAAAGAAACCCACACCCAGGATGAACGGCGTCAGCACCGCAAATAAGCGCGGCACTAACGATTGAGGAGATGTTCAGGTAACTCTTCGAGCTTGGCCCCGGCCCGATGCATATGGCTTCATCGGCCATCCGAACCGGCAGAGACTCGCGATCGATCTCGGAATAAGTGATGGCGGTGCGAATTCCCATCTCGCGGCAGGCCCGAATTACCCTAAGGGCGATTTCTCCTCTGTTGGCTACTAGTACCTTACTAAACATCCTGCCCTCAAGCCATCAACATTCCACCATTGATGCCAAGCACTTGTCCGGTGATGTAGCCCGCCTCGCCCGATGCCAGGAAGTTCACAGCGTGGGCTACCTCCTCCGGCAAGCCCAAGCGGCCTGCTGGAATTTGTTCCAAGATCCTGGTCCGTGCCTCATCGCTTAGTGCGGCCGCCATGCTCGTTTCGATCAGTCCGGGAGCTACCGCGTTCACCGTGATTCCGCGAGAGGCGACTTCCCTGGCCACAGACTTTGTTAAACCAATTAACCCAGCTTTGGCCGCCGAGTAATTGGCTTGCCCAACATTACCGCCAACCCCTGCTATTGAGCTGATGTTAACAATTCTGCCGTAACGCTGCTTCACCATCGGCCTTAGCGCCGCCCTGGTGCAGTAGAATGCGCCGGTGAGGTCGATCCTCAGCACGACATCCCAGTCATCGTCGCTCATCCTCATTGCCAGAGTGTCCCGTGCGATCCCGGCATTATTAACGAGAACGTCCAGATGCCCGTACTTCGCTACCGTCTCCGCGACCAGCCTATTGGCATGTTCGGAAATGGAGACATCTCCCTCCACGATGAAGCCACCCGATCCTGCTGCTTCGATTTCGCCGAGGACGCCGCGCGCCTCAGCCTCGAAGTCGGCATTAAGGTAGTTTACGGCAATACGCATACCTGAGGCCGCCAACCGGAGCGAGATTGCCCGCCCGATGCCTCTAAAGGCTCCTGTTACGAGTGCAACTCTATCGTCCAAACCTACCTCCCCAAGACTATGATGCAGGAACTTGCTGTGTTAACCGGGAGAGTAGACTCTCACTATCCACAGCACCCGCGTTGGTGACGATGCGCTTCGCAAGGCCGGTCAAGACTTTGCCGGATCCGACTTCGACAAATGATTCCACCCCGCTCGCAGCCATGTAGCGGACGGAGTCCATCCATTGCACGGGGGAATAGAACTGCCTGACTAGCTCGTCTCTAATCTCATCCGGCTCTTGCACGGGCTTGGCTGTGACGTTGGCAATTACCGGGATGGAGGCACGGCGAATCTTGTACTTGTCCAATTCTTTGGCAAAGGCCCGTGCCATCTCCTCCATGATGCCGGAATGGAAAGCCGCGCTGACCGGCAATGGCACTATCCTCTTGGCCCCCTGTTGCTTGGCATGAGCCATTGCCTCTTCGAGGGCAGCCATGCCGCCGCTGATCACCGTTTGCTCTGGGGAGTTGAAGTTGGCCACTTGTATGCCCGATTCCGGGTACCGGTATCTAAGCTCGCGGCAGATAGCATCCAGCCGCAAAGCGTCAAACCCCATAACAGCGGCCATGCCGCTGGCGGCGCCGTTACCGGCCTCTGCCATCATCCTCCCGCGCACCCGTACCAGCTTCACCGCATCGCTGAAGGACAGGCTGCCGGCGGCTACCAGCGCTGTGAACTCACCGAGGCTATGGCCGGCTAGAAAGAGAGGGGTATCGGCGAGTAGTCCAATATCTTGCAGCACGCGCAGCCAGGCATAGCTGGTGGTGAGAATAGCCGGTTGCGCATTGGTGGTCTCCTGCAGCAACTCGGCAGGCCCCTCGAAGCAGAGAGAAGACAAACAAAAGCCTAGCGCCTGATCCGCCTCATCGAAAATGGCTTTGGCCTCAGGGCGCAACCCACAAAGGTCTTGTCCCATGCCGACATGTTGGGACCCCTGTCCAGGGAAGACCCAGGCACTGGCGCCGTTAACCACGCATGCCTCATCGTTAGCCATCAATGGACCTCCACCTGAATAAGAACTATACCAGAGCCGGAAGGCAGACACTAGATGACGCTGCTGCGGCACAAGCCGCTGACTACAGCTTCAGCTTTGCTCATCATCTCTTCGATTATCTGCTTCACCGGCTTTATCTCGGATACAAGGCCGGCGATTTGCCCGGCCATCAGAGAACCGTTTTCCACATCGCCGTCAATTAGGCCAAGCCTCATCCGGCCGGTGCCGAATGCCTCGATTTCGTGAGCGGGGAGCCCACGGTGCTCCATCTGATCGAAGGCCCGGGTGAACTGATTCTTCAACGCCCGCACCGGGTGCCCTATGCTATGACCTGTAACGACCGTCGACCGGTCGCTGGCCTGCAAAATCTTGTGCTTTACAGAGATGTGAGCGATGCACTCCTCGCTGCAGATGAAACGAGTGCCGACCTGCACCCCCACAGCTCCCAGCGCCAGAGCGGCAGCCATGCCTCTGCCGTCGCCAATTCCTCCTGCCGCTATAACCGGAATGTCCACGGCGTCGACCACCTGAGGGACAAGCGCCATCGTAGTCATTTCCCCCACATGGCCACCGGATTCCGTCCCTTCGGCGATCACCGCGTCCGCTCCGTACCTCTCCATTCGTTTGGCAAAAGCCACAGAAGCTACGACCGGGATGACCTTAGCCCCCGCCTCTTTCAGCCTATCAATGTATGGCGCCGGGCTGCCGGCCCCCGTAGTGACGACCGGCACTCTTTCCTCAATCACAACTTCAAGCACGTCTTCGGCGCTTGGCGACATCAGCATAATATTAACGCCGAAGGGGTTGCCGGTGTGGCGGCGCAGCGCTCTGATTTGCTCGCGGACCCACGAGCCCGGGGCGTTTCCGGTCCCAATGATGCCAAGGGCCCCGGCGGCGGACACCGCACCGGCCAATTCGGCTGTTCCAACCCAGGCCATGCCGCCCTGGGTGAGGGGGTATTTCACTCCAAGAAGATCACAAAGTGGCGTTTTGATCACTCTACGTTAGACTCCCCATTTCACTACGGCCGACGCCCATGTCAAGCCTGCTCCAAAGGCCACGAATGCAAGATGGTCCCCGTCTTTCACCCTGCCTGACGCAACTGCTTCACTCAGGGCAATCGGTATCGACGCCGATGAAGTGTTTCCATACTTGTCGACGTTGACAAAGACCTTCTCCATTGGAAGCCGCAGGCGCTTAGCGGCTGACTGAATGATACGTATATTGGCCTGATGTGGAATGAAGAGCTCGACGTCCTCGATCCTTATGCCTGCCTTGGCAATCGCCTGCTCTACCGCGTCGCCAATTATTCTGACCGCAAACTTGAAGACCTCGTTACCACTCATGTGGATGAAATGATCGCCGTTGTCCACCGTCTCATGGCTAGCGGGCAGCCGTGAGGACCCGGCGGGCAAGCTGAGATAATCGCCACCGGAGCCATCAGCACCGAGGACGGTTGAAAGCACTCCGGTTGGCTGCTCACTTGGTCCCAGTACAACAGCACCGGCGCCATCGCCAAACAGGACGCATGTCCTCCGGTCTTTCCAGTTGACGAAGCGGGAAAGGGTCTCGGCGCCGATGACAAGAACATTGTCAAAGGTGCCGGCGGCTATGAATTGGCTGGCCACGCTAAGGCCATAGATGAAACTGGAGCAACCAGCCTCGAGGTCAAACGCACCGGCTTTGGACGCTCCAAGGCTATCTTGCACCAGGCACGCCGTGGCGGGGAAGAGATAGTCCGGAGATGCGCTACCGACAATGATGAGGTCTATGTCGCTGGCTTTCACTCCCGCGCTGGCGAGAGCGCGCCTCGCGGCCTCCGCCGACATGGAAGACGTGCACTCCGTATCGGCCGCAATATGTCGCTCGGAGATCCCGGTCCGTTCCCGGATCCATTCATCCGAGGTATCAACCATTTGCTCTAGGTCGAAGTTGCTTAGGACGCGGTCTGGAGCATAGAAACCCCACCCGCGAATGGCTGCATATCTAATCACTGGTTCCCTCGTGAAACAAGGCTGTTACAGACAAAAACCGCGGCAAGAGCGCTTCGGGAGTCCGTCTCCTTCTGGCGCCCCTGCCGCATCATCAAGCTCTACTGCTTCTTCTTTTCTGGCTCTACTTCGATGACTGTCACGCCGTTATATGTGCCACAAACCGGACACACGTGGTGAGGCAATCGTGGCGTATGGCATTGCGGGCACGGAGTAAGTTTGCTCACCAGCAGGTGAAGCTGGCTTCGCCTCTTTCCCTGCCGCATGCGGGAAATCCTTTGCTTGGGTAGTGCTCCCACTAGGCTCCACTCCTTTCTCCAAGATCGTTATCCTTGAGCAGTTCGCCGAGCTTGACCCAGCGGGCATCAAGGTTCTCCGGCTGGCAGTGGCACTGCTCTATATTCAGATTCGTTCCGCACTGCGGGCAGAGCCCCGCGCAATCAGGCCGGCACAACGGCTGCATCGGCAGTGCCAACAAAGCCGATTCCCTTATGACGTCTGTCAAATCCAGTGTGTGGTTGGCGTCTATCGTCAGCATGTCCGAGTCCGCTTCGGCGATCTCCATGTCTTCGCCGGAAATGACGTTCACCGTTTGCAGGAACTCCTCCTCTAATTCAAAATTCAAATGCGTTGTATACTCCTCGAGACAACGGCTGCATTCCAGCGGCACATCACCTTCGAGGTTTCCGGTTATTAAGATGCCCCGCCCGGTCCGCAGCAGCTTTGCCGTTCCCCTCAGATCAGTCATCGTCAGGTCGTGGTCGAGCTCCAGGCGCGGCACGGATATCTCGTACCGCCTGACCGATCCCACCGGTTCCCGCAGAAGTTGAGATACGTTGAACCGGACCTCGGCAGCGTCCCAATCTGCCATGGTCACCGTAATCACCACCCGAAGTCTGTCTCAGCTCAATTCCTGAGCAAAATCATCCAATTATAATCAGGCAATGACCATGTGTCAACTTGGCACCGCCGCTTCCGCGGGTTGTGCCGCGTGACCGCTCGGGGACTTAGGCAGAGGCTCTCTCGCGGGACAGGCTCGCAAGACCCTTGCGTATCGCGCTCAACTGCTTGTTTATCTGGGCCTGAACCTCTCCCGACAGCGTGGACTCCAGCTCACTCAGCACCTGCCTGGCATAACTGTCAGCCCCTTCCCGGATTCGCCTGGCCTCGTCTTCAGCCTCTTTCAGCAACTCTCTTGCCATGGACTGAGCTTCGACCATCGCGCCATCTTTGTTGATTAAGTCTTGGGCCTCTTTCCGGGCCATGTCGATGACACGATCGGCTTCTTCTTGAGCTTGCTGCAGGATCCATTCTCTGTCCTGGACGGTTCTCTTCGCCTGCTTCGTCTCCTCGGGAAGGATGGTGCGCATTTGGTCGAGTATATCGAGCATATCCTGCTCGTCCACCATCACTTTTGTGCTCAGGGGTACGCGTTTCCCGGAATTGACTATCGATTCAAGTTTGTCGACCAAGTACGAAATGTCTATTTTGATCACCTCCCGTTGGGAAGAAATGTTCAGCTACCTTCGAGTCCTCGCGTGCTCGGCCACTGCATTGTACTTCCGTCTAAGCGAAACGGCTACCCCTTCAGGAACCAGCCCGGAGATGTCGCCCCCCAAGCATGCGACCTCCTTCACGATGCTCGAGCTGAGGAAGGCATAGTTGACGCTGGTCATGAGCAAAACGAACTCGATCTCCGGGGCCAGTTCGCGGTTCATATGTGCCATCTGGATCTCCAACTCGAAATCGGATATCGCCCTGAGGCCACGCACCAGCGTTCGTGCCCCCACTCGCTTGGCAAATTCCACCGTGAGGCCGCTATATGGCTGCACACTGACATTCGGGAGATATGAGACCGCCTCGCTCATCATCTCCACTCGCTCGCCGGTACTGAACAAGACATTTTTCGGGGACTCTTCGTAGATACCAACAATGAGCCTGTCGAACAGACGCGCTGCTCTCACAACAATGTCGAGATGCCCGTTGGTTACCGGATCAAATGTGCCAGGGTATACTGCCACTACCAAAATGTGTTCCTACCCTCCGAAAGCTCCGGCCGTCCGGATCAAGCTGCCGGTTCCTGAAACCGGTAAATCGAGAAACAGGAGTCCCCGTGGCATCGCCACTTCACACGATGCAACTCCTCATACTGGTCGGCCAGCACCACCCGAGGTGAATGCCCCACGACCAGAAAACCACCATCAGCTAGAACACCAGCCCGGGCCAGAGAGACGATTGTGTTGACGATCTGTGGATCGGCGTAGGGTGGATCCATGAAGACAAGATCGTACAGGCTTAGTGTACCATCTTTGTCAACGGATGACAGGAATTGAGCCACCTTCCGGCAGTGCACTTTGGCCTGTGCCCGAAACTTGGTGTGTTCCAGGTTCTCCTCGATAATCCGGCACACGGACTGGGTCTGCTCCACGAAATCGGCGTAATCCGCCCCCCGGGAGAGGGCTTCTATGCCCAACGACCCGGTGCCGGCGTACAGGTCCAGCACGCGGCCGAAATGCGCCCCCTGCGTTTCCAGGACGGAGAAGACCGCACCCTTTATCTTGTCCGCCATGGGTCTGGTGCTGAGGCCCTTGGGGGCCTTGAGGTGGTGTCCTTTTGCCTGCCCGGCTATCACACGCATAGGCTAAAGCTAGCTAGTGCCCTCCCTGGCCTCCCAGAACTCCTTCACCATTCTGCCGAGCATAGCATACTGCGGGCTGGCCAACTCCGGGTCCTCGGCAAAAATCACCTGCGCTTCTCGCCTCGCCATCTCCAAAACCGCCATATCGCTTAGACGAGCCACCTTGAGATCAGGTAGCCCGCTCTGTCTCGTGCCGAAGAACTCACCGGGCCCTCGCAACTTCAGGTCCTCCTCGGCGAGGCGAAAGCCGTCGTCGGTCTGCTCGATTATCTGCAGCCTGGCCTTCCCGGCTTCGCTGACCTTTTCCGTAAGCAGGAGACAGTAGGACTGGGCGTCTCCGCGCCCGACCCGGCCGCGGAACTGGTGCAACTGAGACAGGCCAAAGCGATCCGCGCCTTCCACCATCATTACCGTGGCATTGGGGACGTCTATCCCCACCTCGACCACTGAAGTAGACACCAGAACGTCCAACTCCCGTTTGTGGAAAGACTCCATAACGGCGTTCTTGTCGGAGGGTCTCATGCGCCCATGAACTAGCCCAACTTTCAGTTCGGGGAATACCTCGGACTGTAGCCTCTCGAACTCGGCTGTGGCCGCCTTGGCTTCTATGGCTTCCGACTCCTCTACCAACGGGCAGATCACGAAGACTTGATGGCCAAGGGCCACTTCCTTGCGGACAAACTGATAGGCTTTGGCCCGTTCGTGAGGCTCTAGCCATCTTGTCTTGATATGTTGCCGCCCGGGAGGCAGCTCTCCAATTGTCGAGATTTCTAGATCACCATAGATAGTCAGCGCCAAGCTGCGGGGGATGGGCGTCGCAGTCATGACGAGCATATGAGGGTTGAACCCCTTGCCCCGAAGGGTCTCGCGCTGCAAGACGCCGAACCGGTGCTGCTCATCGACGATCACCAGCCCCAAGTTATTGAAAGTCACGCCCTCCTGGATGAGGGCATGCGTCCCGATCACTACGTCCACGCCGCCGGACGCGATTTCTTCGTAAGCTTGCCTTTTCTCCGATTGCCGCATCTTGCCGGTGAGCAAGGCGACCCGGAGCGGCCGGTTGCCATCGACACTGAACCCGGCGAGTAGGTTGCTGATGTTCTTGTAGTGTTGCTCCGCCAGTATCTCGGTGGGCACCATAACCGCCCCTTGGAAGCCGTTGCCCGCGGCCGCCACCAGCGCCGTGCAAGCGACGACCGTCTTTCCAGACCCAACGTCGCCTTGCAGCAAGCGTCTCATCGGCCGGGAGGCGCCAAGGTCCTTCAGAATCTGGTCGGCGGCCTTCACCTGGGCGCCCGTCAGGGAAAAGGGCAACCGGGCGATGAACCGGTCGATTAAGGCCCGCTCGACGGCGATCGGCTGGCCGGGAGAGATTTCCTGCCACCGGCGCTTGCTCTGCAATAGGCCGATCTGAATCACCAGGAACTCGTCGAAGGCCAGGCGCCGCCGTGCGGCCTCCAGAGATTGCTGGCTGTCAGGGAAGTGAATCTGCTCCAGCGCTCGCGGCAGAGGAACTAAACCGGCTCGCTTCAGCACCGGCTCTGGTATGTGGTCCCTCACCTGTCCCAGGCAGGAATCGATGGCCTGGCGGACGATTGCCCGCATCCAGCGCTCGCCCAGCTTCGAGGCAAAGGCCTCTTTGGACGGATACACCGGCACGAGGCGCCCGGTGTGAAGCAACTCCTTGTCCAGCTTCTCCCAGGTAGGCGACGCGAAGGACCGGTGTCCTAGATATATATCCAGCTTACCGCTGACCACTATTCTATCGCCGGGGACCAGCCCGCGGACGAGCTTACGGTTGAACCAGGTCGCCTCCGCAGTCCCGCTGGCGTCCGCCAGCAAAGCCTTGAAGATTGGCCTCCTCGACGTCCGCCGCTCCTGCATGTCCCAGACATCCACGACCAGGCTGCCGACCTCTCCGGGAGCAAGCTCTCCGATCTTCTTGAATGAGCTGTAATCGTCGTGCTTCCGGGGATAGAAGTGAAGCAGATCGTCGATAGTAAGAATATCGAACTGCTTGAACAGGGAGGCGCGCGTCGTCCCCACATTGGGAAGATGCGATAGGGGCGAGTCGAGAGTGAGTGCCCCACGAACAGCGACGCTCCGCCGAACCGGCCTCACAGGCTTCTCGCGGGCCTCGCCAGTTCCTGCAGCGGGAGCCCCTATCTCTTGCCGGTGTCGCTGAGAGGTATCCTTCCCCGGATGGTTGGCCCTTGCTCTTGCCGGCGCGAGCGCTTTGGAAGCATGGTCTTGCCCACTCTCCAGCGCCTGCAGAAGTCCAAGAGCTGCGTCCACCTTGGCTTTCCGCCTCGTGCTATCGGCCGAGTGGTAACCGGAGAGGGCCTTTACAATTCCGGCCGCGCCATCGCCGCTCGGGTGACCGATAGGGGCACTCTGCGAACGCTTCTCCCAAGCGCTGACAAAGGACTCCAGGCCGGAGGTCACAGAGCGGTCGAGAAAACCCTGCCGGGCCTCCAATTCCAGAACCTTTTTCAAGCTGGAGACAAGAGAGTCAGCCACTGCCACGATGCTACTCTTGCCTCGCCGCCGTGGTGAGGTCATTGAGGTCGTGGAGGAGAGAATCGATGTCGGCCCTGCACATGCGCGCTCCGCTTTCCAGTGTCTCGTTCGTTGCCCCCATGCAGTCGTTGCAGTCCATGCCATGAGCACGGAAGACTGCCATTGCTCCCGGATACATCCTCAGCACATCGCCGATGGGGGTGGTCTTTGCTATTGGCGCATCTGTCACCATCTCCGGGACGCCTCCTTGCCAAAAGCTCTTCGGTATGCTAAACTCGTGGGTACTTGCCCGATTCCGGCCGCGTTGTATGGCCGGTTGATTCTGCCTAATGATACCCGATTAGTGGGATAACGTAAAGAAGGAGTTGATCAGATTTGGCTGCAGTATGCGATGTTTGCGGTAAAGGGCCGCAGTTCGGCCATAACGTTAGTCACTCGAAGAGGCGAACCAATCGCCGGTGGCTACCCAATCTTCAGACAACCACCGTGCTAAGCGGGGAGAGACCGGTCAAGATCCGGGTATGCAGTCGCTGCCTACGGACCCTCCGCAAGGCCGAGTAGCGCCGCCAAGTGGTGGCGGCTGCCCGTCTGCCTGGACTGAGCTAAAGGCGCTCTCGCGAGAGCGCCTTTAGCTTGCCTAATTTATCTCCTCACAACCTCATGATAGATGGCAGCAGGCGCCTTTCCGGAGTGGCTTCCACCAGCCCGACGGTCCGGTCTCCATAGGCCGCACTACCGGGATTCACTATTAAGACGCCTTCAGTTTCCTCGACCTTGGCTCGATGCGTGTGGCCGGTAATTGCCAATTGGCAACCGAACTTGAGCGCCATTGCCGCCAATTCGCTCACTCCGAACCGGTGACCGTGGTGCGCCAGGAGGCGAAGCCAGTCCAACTGGCAGAAGAGATAGGGATCGGCCAGGGGAACGTCGAGGACCAGCTCGTCGACTTCGGAGTCCCCGTTTCCTTTGGCGATCAGCACCGGCGCCGGCGCCTCGTTTATGCCGCGCGATAGAGCCATGGGATCATAACCGGGGTAGACGGCAAACTTCGGGCCGTGGTAATTGACGTCTCCGCAGTGGATGATGAAGTCCACCTGGCCCCAGACTTCGAGGGCGCGCCGCCAGGCCATAACATCACCATGAGTATCGCTGATTATGCCTAGGCGCATCGTGCTATCCATCTGAAGTCCCTGGCCTTACACTCTTTCGTGCTCCCTTCCCCCTAGAATCGGGGGGAAGGGCCGGGGTTAGGGGGCGAAAGGGCGCCATAACCAATGCTCTTTCACCCTGCGGATTTCGGGTCCCCGGGTGGCATGATTATGACATACCCAACCCCCCTACCCCCCTTATCAGGGGGGCAATAGAGCTGACTTTGTCAGGAGGAGACTTCGCCAATGGCCTTCAGCAGGTTTGCCATTTCGATAGCCGTTACCGCGGCATCGAAGCCCTTGTTGCCGGCCTTCGTGCCCGCTCGCTCAATGGCCTGCTCGAGGTTGTCCGCCGTTATCACGCCGAAGATGACCGGCACTCCGGTTTCCAACGCCGTGTTGGCAATACCCTTGCTCACTTCTGAGGCGACGTAGTCGAAATGAGGGGTGCCGCCGCGAATGACGGCGCCGAGGCAAATAACGGCGGCATACTTGCCGGTCTGGGCGGCTTTCTTCGCCACCAGCGGTATTTCGAAGGCGCCAGGCACGCGGATAGTCACTACGTCCTCCGGCCGCACGCCGTGACGCAGCAGCGCATCCATGGCTCCCTCCAGCAGCCGGCTGCTGATGAAATCGTTGAACCGGGCCACAAGAACTGCGAATTTGAGTCCTTCGCCAAGTAGTTTGCCTTCGTAGACCTCGTTCATTGCCCCTCCAATTATTACAGCAGGTGCCCGAGCTTATCCCGCTTGGTCTCCAAATAGCGCATGCTATGCTCCGTGGGCGGTACGACCAACGGCACGCGCTCCACGATGTTCAACCCGTAGCCAGCCTCGAGGCCGACGACTTTCCTGGGGTTGTTCGTCATTATGCGGATGTTCTTGAGCCCGAGATCGACCAGTATCTGCGCCCCGATGCCGTAGTCTCGAAGGTCGGGAGCAAAGCCGAGCTTGACGTTCGCTTCTACCGTGTCCAGTCCCTGGTCCTGAAGCTCGTAGGCCCTGAGCTTGTTGTGGAGACCGATGCCACGGCCTTCCTGGCGCATGTACAGCACCACGCCCCGGCCCTCTTCCTGGATCATCTTCATGGCCAGGTCGAGCTGGGCTCCACAATCACAACGCAAGGACCCGAAAACATCTCCGGTGAGGCACTCGGAGTGAACCCGCACCAGAACCGGAGAATCATCCGATATGTCTCCGGCCACTAGAGCTACGTGCTGCTCGTGTCCCAGCGTGCTCTCATACGCTATCGCCTTGAACTCACCAAAGCGCGTGGGCATAGTACTCACGGCTACGCGCCGCACGAGCTTCTCGTTGCGCCGCCGGTACTCAATCAGCGAAGCAATGGTCACGATCTTAATGCCATGTTTTTGGGCAAATATTTCGAGATCGGGCATTCGCGCCATGGAACCGTCATCGCGTATGATTTCACAGATCACTGCCGCCGGATACAGTCCGGACAGACGGGCCAAATCGACGCCGCCCTCGGTCTGGCCGGTGCGCACCAGCACTCCGCCCTCTTTCGCCCGTAATGGCAACACGTGACCTGGGCGCGTCAAATCCTGCGGCTTGGTTGCCGGGTCGACAACCGTACGGATAGTAACCGCCCGGTCGCGGGCAGAAATCCCAGTGGAAACCCCATGCTTGGCCTCCACAGTGACTGTGAAAGCCGTTCCGAAGGGTGAGGTGTTGTCCTGCACCATCATTGGTATTTGGAGCTCGTCGAGGCGCTTGCCGGTAATCGCCAGACAAATGAGCCCTCGCCCCTCCTTGGCCATGAAGTTGATATGCTCGGGCTCCACGAGCTCGGCGGCGATGGCCAGGTCCCCCTCATTCTCGCGATCCTCGTCGTCGACGAGGATTACGAACTTGCCCATCCGGAAGTCTTTTATGGCTTCATCAATCGAAGAAATCATTTCCAATCTGTACCTCACCTGTCCGTCTCGTCATCTGCCGCCACGGCCACTAGTCTATCACTACCCGAGAGGTCCTGCACGGTCCAGACCTTGGCAGAGGGGAAGACCTCTTGGGCAAGGCGGATGACCTCATCCGCTTGCCTGGGGTCGATTTCCATGAAGATGCCGCCGCCTGGAGTCAAGAATGATGGAGCCTGCGCCAGCAGCCTCCGGTAGACGTCCAAGCCTTGCGGGCCACCATCCAGCGCCAAACGTGGCTCGTAGTCACGCACGCTCTGGGGTAGCTCGTCGAGGACGGACAGGTGAGGTACAGATTGGAA
>JAMCWQ010000029.1:0-2268 GCA_023480825.1 Chloroflexota bacterium
TCGGTTACGTACCAGCCTGTACCTTTGAAGATAATTCCAACAGGGTGGAACACCTTGCGCACCGGCCCCTCGCAGACCGGGCATTCCTTTAATGGTTCTTCGCTAAAGCCCTGAACCTTTTCGAAACGATGGCCGCAGCTAGCACATTCGTACTCGTAGGTAGGCATCGACAACACTCCTGGTTCCATGGATAGAGATATTCGTCTAAGAATTATACAAATTGGAACGGCCATTAGCAAGCGCAAAGCGGCAATGCTGCCTTGTCTCCGATCGACCTTTTCCGTACAATTACGGTCATAGATATTCCCAGGCTTTCTATTGCCCGAAAGACAGTATCCCATGGAACAGCCCGAAATCGAGAGCAGAATCAATGCAGTGCCGGGAGGTTGGATAATTTGGAACGGTCCGCACGTCGGACTCTATCTGCCAAAATAGATGTCGTCGAAGCTGCCCGTATGTCTGCGCTATCAGGGATACGGTGCATGCCTGGCTGTTGCTCGTGTATTGGGGGGTGCGGCACCTGCGGCACCCCCTAAGACTGCCCCGGTTCCGGAAGGACGGGAATCTATTTTCACGATGCGATGGCCAGCTTGCTGGCATTTGTGGAGGTATAACAAGCTATGAGCTTGAGAGACGACGTCCGGGCTATTTTTGATCGTGACCCGGCCGCAAGAAGCATATCGGAAGTGGCGCTAGCCTACCCGGGGCTTCATGCCATTATTCTTCATCGCTTTGCCCATCGCCTGTACGAGATGGGAGTGCCCCTAGTGCCCCGGTTGATTTCCCACTGCAACCGTTTCTTCACGGGCATCGAGATCCACCCTGGTGCCAAGATCGGCAGAGGGTTCTTTGTAGACCACGGCATGGGAGTGGTAATCGGTGAGACCGCGGAGGTTGGTGATAACGTCACCTTGTACCAGGGCGTGACCCTTGGGGGGACGGGAAAGCAGCGCGGCAAACGGCATCCAACCGTGGGAAATGGTGTCGTGGTGGGAGTAGGGGCCAAGGTACTAGGGGCCATAACCATTGGAGATAATTCGCGGATCGGCGCCGGCGCGGTCGTGCTTAGGGATGTACCCCCGAATTCGACCGCAGTCGGGGTTCCGGCGAAGGTTGTAGCCTTCCGGAGCAGTCAGGGCACAACCGAGCGAGTGGAGAACCTGCCCGATCCTGAGGCCACTATGATCAATTGCCTTCAGCGGAAGATATTGGAGCTGGAGGATAGGCTGATTGCCCTCGAAGAAGGGAAAATGCCCGGGAACATCCCGGTGAGAGCGGCGTCCCCAGCCTGCGGAGGAGAGTCGGATGAGCATTAGAGTCTACAACACGCTTAGCCGGGAAAAGGAAGACTTTGTCCCCCTGGAAGACAAGCGGGTGAGGATGTATGTCTGCGGCCCGACGGTCTATTCCAGCGCCCACATCGGCCATGCAATGTCGTACATACTGTTCGATGCGATTCGCCGCTATCTAGAATATCGCGGCTACGATGTGCGGCACGTGCAGAACTTCACCGATGTGGACGACAAGATCATCAACCGGGCGAACAAAGAGGGGATTCCGCCAACAGAATTGGCAGAGCGGTACATACGCGAGTTTCTTGCGGAGTCGCAGGAGTTGAATTTGCTCCCTGCTCACGTGTACCCGCGCGCCTCACAGGAAATCGGTCCGATAATAGGCATAATCAAGACGCTAATCGAGCAGGGGCATGCCTACGTGGTGGACGGCGACGTCTACTTCCGGGTGACTAGCAAGGAAGACTACGGCAAGCTTTCGCACCGCACTTTGGAAGAGATGCAGGCGGGCGAGCGCGTCGAAATTGATGTCCGTAAGGAGCATCCGATGGATTTTGCCCTGTGGAAGAGCGCGAAGCCGGGCGAGCCGGCCTGGGACAGCCCCTGGGGGCCGGGCCGGCCAGGTTGGCACATCGAGTGCTCGGCGATGTCCCATCGCTATTTGGGGCCGCAGATCGATATTCACGGCGGTGGTCAGGACCTGATCTTCCCGCACCATGAGAACGAAATCGCTCAGTCCGAGTGCTGCACGGGCAAGAAGCCCTTCGTCCGCTACTGGATGCACAATGGACTGTTGCAGGTCGGCGGTGAGAAGATGGCGAAGTCGGTAGGCAACCTGATCACGATTCGCCAGCTCTTGGACGAGTACGACTCTGATGCCCTGCGGCTGTTCGTGCTGTCTTCGTATTACCGGCGCCCACTGACCTATACGGCAGATAGCCTGCCGGCAGCCTCCAAGGCCATCGAGCGGTTGCGC
>JAMCWQ010000029.1:2278-3890 GCA_023480825.1 Chloroflexota bacterium
TTCCGCCAGAAGGACGAGGAACAGCCGGTGGAGGCGAGACAGGAGGCCACGGAAGCCCTGCTCAACGCTGCTCATCAGGCGAAGGAGTCTTTTGTGGAAGCCATGGACGATGATTTCAACACTGCCGAGGCTATCGGGCACTTGTTTGACCTGGCGCGGGAGATCAACCGTGAACGGGAGCAGGGGGCTTCGGTTGGAGCGCTGGTGGAGGCCAAGGGGGTGCTGGCCGAAATGGCGGGAGTGCTGGGGTTCCGCTTGGAAGTCTCCCATGCCGAGAAGGAGATGGAAGCGGCCCCATTTGTCGATCTCCTTGTTTCCATACGCTCCGACCTGCGCAGCCGGAAGCTATGGGACTTGGCCGACGAGCTGCGAAACCGGCTGGCCGGGCTCGGCGTGACGCTGGAAGACACGGCCGGTGGCACGGTCTGGCACTACGAGCGCCATTAGCAGGGGAGAGCCGCGTGTGGATGTTATCTATGGGCGTAACGCCATCCTGGAGGCACTGCGTGGCCGGCGGCGGGTACGGAAAGTAATCTTCGCCGACAACATCAAGCGAGGCGGTCCTGTCGCCGAGATCGAGTCGACAGCTCTTGCCAAGGGCGTCCAGGTGCAGGTGCTGCCGCGCAGCAACGTCGACGGCATGGCGCGCGGCACAAACCACCAGGGTGTGATAGCGGAAGCTGCTCCTTATCCCTACGCCGGACTCGAGGATATCGTCGAGCGTGCCAGAGAGTCCAGGGAGAATCCCCTCATCTTGTTGCTGGATACTCTCCAGGACCCCCAAAACTTCGGCTCCCTGTTGCGTAGCTGCGAGGCCGTCGGCGTGCATGGCGTTGTGCTTCCGGAGCATCGCTCGGTGGAGGTGACGCCGGCCGTTTGCCACGTGTCTGCCGGGGCCTGCGAGCACATGCTGATCGCCAGGGTGACGAATCTGGCGCGGGCAATCGAGGATCTGAAAAAGTTGGGAGTCTGGGTGGCGGGGCTGGAGGGATTGCCGGGGGCTCAACTACATATCGAATTCGACTATACGGCGCCGGTGGCGGTGGTAGTGGGAAGCGAGGGGTATGGCCTGAGCCGCCTGACACGAGAGAAGTGCGACGCTCTGATTCGGATTCCGATGCGGGGAAGGATAAACTCGCTCAATGCCGCGGTGGCCGGGTCGGTGGTGTTGTACGAGGCCTGGCGCCAGCGCTACGGCGCTTGACTCGACTGACTGGATTCAGGTATAATGATGGGCGCTGGCGAGATAGGACTTGAATCAATTGTGGCGAGTCGGTATAATGCCGCAGCGGTAAGCAAGCCGACGTAGCTCAACGGCAGAGCAGCTGTTTTGTAAACAGCAGGTTGCGGGTTCGAATCCCATCGTCGGCTCCAGGAATGGGTAGGTGCCCGAGTGGTTAATGGGACGTGGCTGTAAACCACGCGCCGAAAGGCTACGGAGGTTCGAATCCTCCCCTGCCCACCATGAGCTAGCCCGGAGTTCGCAACTCCGGGCCTTTTTGTTGCCCTAGCCACGATCATGATTCGAGATTGCGACGCATCTCCTCGAACTGTTCGCGAGTAATCTCCCCTTTGGCATAGCGCTCGCGCCCGGAAACCGGGATCGCGGGCC
>JAMCWQ010000029.1:3900-4488 GCA_023480825.1 Chloroflexota bacterium
AGGATATCCATCGCGCTCTTCCCGCCCTGTGGCGTGCTAGTGCTTACCGGCCCGCCTTTCCGGAATAGCAGGTAGATAATGCCCCCAAGGGCAGCGAGAAACAACAACCACATACCTTTGCCTCCTCAGCTTGTGACAGAGACGAATAGGGGCACCGCACAAATGGCGCTCCCGGATGGTTGCCGCGCAAGCGCTGTGCCACCGGTGGTATTGTTCTTGCTCGAAGCGGTGTGATAAATGCTTCTCCGGGCAGTAAAATTATAAATATGTATACGAAGGCGAAGCTGAGGGAGTAAGTTTTGACTCTGGATCCAACCAGGCAGGCAATAGCTGCTTTTGCCGTGCTGATTCTGCTGGCAGGGATACTGGCGCTGCACCTGTTCGTGTTCGCGACTGCGGTTAGTATTCCCCTTCTCTTCACCCTGCCCGTGCTGCTGGCCGCCTGGCTGTTTCGTCCCCGGTTGGCCGCGGTGTTTGTTGCTCTGGCGCTTGCCGGGCTCACTTTTCACTCTTTCTTAGATGAGATCCCGTTGTGGGGTTTCGTCACCGACTTCCTGACGGTGGTGGTGATTGGTGGTCTTCTCCACC
>JAMCWQ010000080.1 GCA_023480825.1 Chloroflexota bacterium
CTGCGAGGATAACGGTTCCCGCACAAACCGATGAGTATCATAACACACTTGTCAATATGGTTTTTCTATTCTCTTGTGCTGCGAATTTCGCCTTCTTCGAAGCCAGGCGGCCTCTTCGCCAGGCAGGATGACGGGTGAGCACCACCGAGCACGGCCAGGCCGAGCGTTGGCGGGGGTGACGAGCGGCTGATCCTTCCGCGGAAGGACGTAACCTGGCAAGGGGCTAAAGCCGCCTTGTTAGGGTAACGAGTACGGATTCCTCCGGCCCGCCGTCGGGTAGGTATACTGCTGGGGCGGGCGGTGCGGGCCGACTACATGTCAGAGTCACGTCCCCATCACCCCTAACCCCTAAAGGGAGATGTATGCTGAAGGCCTACCCTACCTGATCGGGCCTTTACCGGCAACAAATAGTAAATGACGATCAGTCTCATCAGGCGGCGAAGCCTGCGCATTGGTGGAATAAGGGAGCGATGGCCGGCCTGGCGGCCGGAGTCCCGATGATGAAGTTTAACTAAATAGTCGAGTGTTTAATGTAGTGCGGGCAGCTTGTCCCCCGCCGCAATAACAGCCTGTAGCACCACGGCGGGCCGCAAGAGCTTGCCCTGAGCTTGCGAAGGGACCCGCCCTACTCTAACACCTGATCTATTAGTTAAACATCATAAACTGGACCTAAAAACATCGCACCTGCCCCCGGCCCTGGCCGTGTTTTCAGCGGGGCTTTCGGAATGACATCTGGCTCGTTCGTCTTCCCGCTCTGGCCGGGAAGACTTTCTGAAGGAGTCGATTAGCCTCTCTCCAATGGCTCGCCCAACACAGCCTCGATTTCGTCGACATCAACAGCGCCCGACCTGACCAGGCGAGGTGGGCGTTGGGATATGTCTACGACAGTCGAGGCAACCCCTCCCGGACAGCGCCCACCGTCGATAATGAGGTCGACCCGGCCCCATAACTGCTGACCGGCCTCCCCGGCGGTTACCGGGCTTGCCTGGCCGGACAAATTGGCGCTTGTCGCGGCTACGATCCCTCCAGCCAGCGAGATAAGGTCCAGAGCGACGGGGTGATTCGGCATGCGGACGGCGACGTTGGGGCTGCCGCCGGTGACTATGTCCGGAATGCCGGTGGCCTTCGGAACCACGATGGTGAGGCCCCCTGGCCAAAACCGGCTTGCCAGAGCCGTGGCCGCCCAATTGAGCTCTGAGGCGGCTTTGGAAAGCAGGTCAGGGCTGGAGATCAGCAAGGGTATTGCTTTTTCGCCGGCGCGTCCCTTTGCCGCAAAGAGGCTTTCGACGGCTACCGGGTTGAAGGCGTCGGCGCCTACCCCGTATACCGTGTCGGTGGGGAATACGACTAGTCTGCCTTCCTTGAGAAGGCGCGCACCTTCGCTGACGGCTTCTTGCGACGCCTTGATTAGGAGCGTGTGTCTGCTTTCGCTCATCCCTTATCCTTTACCGGGTCTTCTATAGCGATCTTCATGGATGTAGATCAGGTAGGGGCACGGCGCCGACGTGCCCAGCCGGTGATTCTTTGGGCATGTCAGCGCCATTCCCCCATCTGCGTCTGCAAGTCACGGCCATTATATTTCGCGCCCGCTTCAGATGCAAGCAACGTGATTGCGAAGATGGCAGGTAAAGGTGATATATTGATAAAGGATTAATTGACACTAACGATGTCATATGTTATACTATCAATACCGTCACTTAATATGGTGAATGGAATCTATGGTTCACCGTACAGAGCCGTGGAAACAGGGCTCATTTGTTAATGGAGGCAGAAAGATGAGCATGATGCGTTATGACCCCTTTGGCCCGATGACTAACATGAAAGATTTGATGGATCGTCTGTTTGAGGAGAGCATGGAGAGGCCAACTCTCGTCCGGGCCGGAGTTGTTCGCCGGGCCCTCCCGGTGGATATGTATGAGACCCAGAACGAAATCGTTCTCATAACAGCCTTGCCCGGGGCGAAGCCGGAGGATGTCGATATCTCGATCACTGGAGATCTCATCACCATCAAGGCCAGGATCTCCAGCGAGGCGGAGAAGGAAGAGGCCAAGAACTGGAACTGGATAACCCATGAGGTTATGCACGGAGAGTTCTCGCGCTCCTTCACTTTGCCGACCATGGTGCAGGCAGACAAGGCGATGGCAGAGTTCCGCGATGGCTTGCTACGGCTGACCCTGCCGAAGGCGGAGGAAGTGAAGCCGCGCCAGATCAAGATCTCGGGGACCGGCGAGCGCACAGGCGCGTACGCAATACCGCCCACCAAGGGCCAGGCCGGCGAGCAGATGAAAGAGCAGCAGACTCAGGCTTCTCAGCAGCAGGAGGGGCCGATGCAGGGGGAGCCGGGAGCCTGGCACAGATAGCACATACTTCGTAGCCGGTACAGCCAGGCTAAGGATGTCACAATCTGGTGACTACAGGTGCCGGAAGTATCGGGACTCGCGACAGGGAAAAACAGCGACACCGCCGGGGGCGCTCACTTGAGCGCCTCCTGTCTTATGCGCTTCCACTCCTGCAAATTTCGGCCTTCGGAGAAGGATCAGGCAGCCTTCTTCCCAGGTACCCAACCCCCCTTGTCAGGGAGCTGAGCGAGTCCCCCTGCTAAGGTGGATTTAGGGGGGTCTTGTACTTACGCAAAGCCCTAAACTCCCCTACCCCCTTGTCAGGGGGGCATTACGCACCTGCCAGCGTGAAATGTATTATATTATGTCTTTGACCCTTTGGGCGATCTCTAGGCTCATCTGCCCGGCGGTAGCGATCTCTTCGGCGGAAGCCTCCCGCATGCGTTTCACGGAGCCAAAGGTTTTCAACAGGGTTTTCTTGCGCTTCGGCCCAATTCCCGGCACTTGGTCAAGAGGAGACTGGAAGGCTTTCTCCTTGCGCAGACCCTTGTGGTAGGTAATGGCAAACCGGTGTGCCTCGTCCCGGACTCGCTGGAGTAAGTAGAGAGCGGGAGAGTTGGAAGGTAGAACCAGCGAGTCCGCCACCCCTGGCCGGAAGATCTCCTCATGCTCCTTGGCGAGCCCGATGGCGTCCACTCCGGTGGTGGCTGTGGATTCCATAGCCGCCAGCGCCGCGGACAACTGCCCTTTTCCCCCGTCCACCATCAAGAGGTCGGGAAGAGCAGTCCAGGCGTCCGGCTCTCCGGTGGACTCCTCACCATCACTCTCTTTGGGAGTGGCGCGCCTCAACCGGCGTTCCAGCACCTCTTGCATCATGGCAAAATCATTAGAGCCTTCGACAGTTTTGATCTTGAAGCGCCGGTAGTCCGACTTCTTGGGAGACCCGTTCTCGAAAACCACCATGCTTCCAACGGCGTTCGTCCCCTGCGTATTCGAAATGTCATAGCATTCGATGCGGCATGGCAGCTTGCCAAGGCCAAGAGCTTCCTTCAGCTCGGAGAGGGCAGCGGTGGTCCGCTGCTCGTCGTTCAGCCATTTTAGATGAAGCTGGGACATCGTCTCCTCGGCATTGCGGGCGACCATGTCTATCCACTGCCGCTTCTCGCCACGCTGGGGGACGTGAATCGCCACCTTTCGGCCTTTTCTGGCGCGCAGCCACTCGGCGATGCCCTGCTGCTCTTCCAGCCCGGCCTGTAGGATGAGCGTATCCGGGACGAATGCCGCCTGGTCATAGAACTGCTTGACGAAGCTGGATAGTATCTCCTCGGCGGAAGCGTCGCGGACTCCCTGCATCACGAAGTGATCTTTGCCCACCAGCTTCCCCTCGCGAACGAAGAAGACTTGGACGCAGGCCTCGGAATCCTGGCGGGCGAAGGCGATGATGTCCTCATCGGTTCGCTTGTCGCTCATCATCTTCTGACGCTGGATTACGTGCTCCAGCGCCGCGAGTTGGTCACGCAACGCGGCGGCCCGCTCGAACTGCAGATCGGCCGCGGCCTCTTCCATGCGATGCTCCAAACGATTATGGATGGCCTCCTGGCGCCCTTGGAGAAAGAGGAGCACCTCATTTACAGCTTCATCGTACTCCTCTTTGCCGGCAAGGCCGGCGCACGGCCCCAGGCAGCGGTTGATGTAGTAGCTGAGGCACGGGCGCTCCCTTTGCCCATCGATGGCGATGTCGCAATCGCGGTACAGAAAGAGCTTATCCAACAACTGGAGCGTCCGGTCAACCGAGGCGGCGCTAGTATAGGGTCCGAAGTAGCGGGAGCCATCGGCTACGGGGTTCCTCGTCTTGACCACCCTTGGCCATTGCTCCTGTACGGTCACCTTGATGTATGGGTAGCTCTTGTCGTCCTTGAGCATTACGTTGTACTTCGGGCGGTGTTTCTTTATCAGCGTGCACTCGAGGATGAGCGCTTCGACCTCGCTATCGGTGACGATGTACTCGAAGTCGGCTATCAGCTCCACCAGCTGCCGGGTCCTTTCCGGCTGGCTGGACGGGGAAGTGGAATAGGAGCGGAGCCGGTTTCGCAGCGTGATGGCTTTGCCGATGTAGATGATGCTTCCGCCATTGTC
>JAMCWQ010000024.1 GCA_023480825.1 Chloroflexota bacterium
AGCTGCCGGCATCTTCTCGCTAAACCTCCAAGAGGGAATAGCCGGGCAAAACAACGAGCGGGGCAAGGACCCTGAAAAGACAGTGGCCTAAATACTTGACACGCCCTTCCATATCAGGGTCTGACTTGTCAGATCATCGGCGCCAGCCGATAGCGTCCCCACCCTAACCCTCCCCGCACGCAGGGAGGGAACAGACCCTCCAGACCATGTTCAGGGAGAGGGCAGCGTTTCCCCCGCGTGCGGGGGGATTAAAGGGGGAATGAAGCTGGGGGCAAAGGTCAGCTTGTCATTCTGCCCCTGACAGTTGCTGGGGAAAACCCGCCTGCGCTACGTTGCAGCGTCCCGATAAATCGGGACCTACAATCGCCGGGCTCCCCTTTTCCCAGCAGTACGAAGGGGTTTGGGAATGAGGGCCTTGCTGCCGAAGGCATGGCAGGGCGTGAAACCCGGGCCTACGGAAACCGAATCGCCTCGGCGCATACGGCGGTGCGCCACTACATGAATTGATTGTCGCTCTTCGTCCGTTGGCCATCTTCCCTTAGCTCTGTGCAGGCTCTCACACCTTTTCTTGGCTGGGCCGTTCAGAATGGCGGCCCATGGCCTCCCGTGTTATCTTCGTCTACTAGTGACTGTCCTGAGGGAGATAGAGAACTTCTATCTGAATGGGCGTTCAGCGCTGGACTACGCCGCCGGCGCTTCCACGTCGATTGTGATCGCCTGGGCACCGTCATCCTCCTCGGGGATTGGCTCGCCCTCGGATATCAATGTGGCGATGTAGAGGTGGATGGCTTCCCTGGCCTTGGCTATTGCTTCTTCGAGAGTATCACCTTGTGAGTAGCAGCCAGGCAGCGCCGGCACTGTGACCCAATAGCCGCCCTGTGTCTTGTCGGGGTGCAGCAGGATCGTGTAATGGTATTGGCGCATCAGTTCCTCCTATTGTCTGAGCAACTCGCGCAGCTCATCCACCGTCAGAGGATTCCAGTAGCTGCCAACGCTGCCAGAAGAATAAAGCCGAAGATGGCCACGCCAAATGCCAGTATGATTGCTATAGCCAATTGTCGTCGTGCCTTCTCTAGTTCGGGGGGATCTTGCTTCTTCCAGATCAGTCTCCATGTTTGCAGCGTTTGACCACCCAGTGACCCCTTAAGGAAGTCGCGTTGCTGTTGGGCGATTAGATCAATGCCATAGACCCTCTTATAGAGGACGGTAAATCTCCATGAGGCCACGAGCGCCCATGTCCCAAAGGCGAAGACGGAGCCCATGTAAATGGGCAGAGCGATTTCCACTGAACATATTCCTTCCCGGTAAGCATGATGAAGCCACTATCCGTATTATCGACACTATCTCAATAGCGCTGGAAGGAAGTAATGAGCCTGGCCGCTTAGCCGTTCATGTCTTGACCTGCATTTGCGGAGGCTATCCTTCGGTCCGTTTGACACCTGATTCGCGGCGAACCTATAATCGCGCTGAGTATCCGTGAGCGGGAAGGGAGTGGCAATGGCTGGTAAGAAGGGTAAGCTGATCGTCGGGCAGTCGGGGGGGACCACGTCGGTCATCAACGCCAGCCTGCAGGGTGTGATCGAGCAGGGCATGGCCGAGGGGGCCGTGACTGGCATCCTCGGCATGGTGGACGGCATCGAGGGCCTGCTCGGAGGCCATGTTGTGGACCTCACCGCCGAATTTCCCTCTACAATTGCCCGTCTATCGCGTACTCCCGCCTCTGCCCTTGGCTCCTGCCGCTACCGGCTTCCGGATGCCGATATCCCTCGAGTGGCGGAGATTCTGGACCCCCTAGGCGTCGCCTACTTCGTCTACATTGGCGGTAACGACTCGGCGGATACCACCCACCGCCTGGCAAACAGCCTTGGCGGGGATATCCGGTTCATGTCCGTCCCCAAGACCATCGACAACGATCTTCCCCACACCGATCATTGCCCCGGCTATGGTAGCGTGGCCCGCTTCGTGGCGCTCACCACGGTAGACGCCGGACGGGACACGGAGTCCACCCGCCGCGTCTACCCGGTGAAGATCATCGAGGTGATGGGGCGCAACGCGGGCTGGGTGCCGGCGGCCGCGGCTTTGGCCAAGCGGTCCCACGCCGATGCTCCGCACCTCATCTACTTCCCCGAACGGCACTTCGACGAGGAGAAGTTTCTTGTGGACGTTCACGCGGTGTACAGCCGCCTCGGATACGCCGTCGCCGTCGTCAGCGAGAACCTGCGCGATAAGAATGGCTTGCCGGTGAGCGGGCAGGATTCCGTGCGCTTCGTCGACTCCTTCGGCCATCCCTACACTCGCGGTCCGGCTGATTACCTGTCCTCCCTGGTCGAGGAGCGATTGGGACTGCGCGCCCGGTTCGACAAGCCGGGCACGATCCAGCGGATGGCTATGGCCTACCAATCGCCTGTGGACCGGGATGAGGCCTACCGGTGCGGACGGGAGGCGGTGCGGTTGGCTGTCGACGGGCATAGCGACGAGATGGTGACACTGGTCCGGCTCCAGAACCAGCCGTATCGCTGCGAGACCGGTGTGGTGGGGTTGGCGGAGATCGCCAACGAAGAGCGGCGCCTGCCGGCGGAGTTCATTAACCCGGATGGCGATTTCGTTACTCCCGCCTTCCGGGAGTATGCCTTGCCACTCATCGGAGACCTGCCGGAGGAGTACGCCCGGCTTCAGATGAAGCCCGTACAGGTCTGAGCTAATGAAATTCCTCACAAATTGACAAGCATTTTCAGGTATTTTTAAGGTTTATATAGTAGCATATATCACAACTGACGGTCAGAGACCGCGAATGGTCATGAGAAGAGTAGGAGTTGACTAATGGCACGCGCGCTTAACCTAAATACTGGATATTCATTACCCTCCAACCCCCCGCTCCTGGGCAGAGTCTTTCACAGCCCGGCGCTGGCTGTGGTGTGGTTGGTCATAAGGTTGTACCTCGGCTGGCAATGGCTGCAGGCGGGGTGGGAGAAGTTTACGAACCCGACGTGGGTCACTACCGGGACTGCTCTGAAGGGCTTCTGGTCCTCGGCGGTGGCGGTACCGGCTAATGGGCATGCCGCGATCACTTATGATTGGTACCGCGTATTCCTTACGGCGATGTTGCAAAGTGGGAGCTACACCTGGTTCGCCAAGCTGATTGTCTTTGGCGAGCTGGCCGTCGGGATAGCCCTGATCGTCGGCGCTTTTGTAGGAGTAGCCGCCGCATTTGGGGCGGTTATGAACTTCAGCTACATGCTGGCGGGAAGCGCAGGGGTGAATCCTGTGTATTTCGTGCTGGCGGTGGTGCTGGTGCTGGCTTGGAAGATGGCCGGCTATTGGGGGCTGGACTACTGGTTGCTCAAAGTGGTGCGCACTCCTTGGGAGTGGCTGGCACCGGTGTCCGACGCGCCAGAGAGGATTTCGCCGGCTGCCGGCTAAAGTTACTGCCCACGAAGGATATGGTCCTCGGCTGTCATTTTGCCCCCCCGAAGTATGGGGATGCAGCTAAGCTGCATCCCCATACTTATTCTTCGACAGTTTAGTTCGGACGCAGGTCGCCCTCCAAAGGGAGCAAAAGGGCAAGAGCCTGCACTGAGCGAAGCGAACGTGGTCAAGGCAAGTCCTCAGGATGGGGCATGCCTAGCGTTATCCGTTTGCAAGGCCCTAACCCCCTAGCCCCCCTTGTCAGGGGGAACTGTCCCTCTCATTCCTCAGCCCCGCCCGCCTGAGAACCCGCATGTGTTTAGGGATAGGGGCGGGGCTGAGGAATCCGTACCTGGTTGTCCAAACAAGGTGGCTTCAGCCCTTCGCCAGGCACGGATTCCTCAGTCGCCATTGCATACTCTCCCGGACATTCTCGGAATCCGCCCGCTCCTTCGGAATGACAAAACCCCCGGCACGTTGAAGGTTGGCCCCCGGTAGGATATAATTGGTATGATATTGTGTGGCGTTACCGTATGGTGATGCTTGCGTTTCCGAGGTGCGGAGGTTGGCTTTGCCGGAGCTAGCCAGGCTCAACGATGAAATCAAGGCCTGCCAGGCCTGCTCGCTAGGGAAATCCCGCTTGAACGCTGTTCCTGGAGAGGGCAGCGAGACGGCGACGATAATGCTCATTGGCGAGGCTCCAGGCTGGCATGAGAACCAGCAGGGTCGGCCGTTCGTCGGCGCCGCCGGACAATTCTTGGAGCAACTGCTGGCTTCCATCGGCTTGACCCGCAGCCAGGTGTTTATCGCCAACGTGATAAAGTGCCGGCCACCGGGAAACCGTGATCCGCTGCCGGAGGAGATCGATGCATGCAAGCATTTTTTGGACAGGCAGATCGAATTGATCCGGCCGAAGATGATCGTGACCCTTGGCCGCTATTCGATGGCCAGGTATTTCCCGGGCCAGTTGATTTCCAAGATTCACGGCATTCCGAAGAAGGAGAATGGGATCATATATTTCCCCATGTTCCATCCTGCTGCGGGTTGGAAATCGCAG
>JAMCWQ010000042.1:0-16130 GCA_023480825.1 Chloroflexota bacterium
CCGCTGGATGTGAAAACGATTATTGCCTCCGCCGAGAAGACCAAGGCTGTGGTGACCGCTGAAGAGCATAATATCATCGGTGGCCTGGGCAGTGCTGTTGCAGAAGCGCTTGTCGAGCATGCGCCGGTGCCTATGGTTAGAGTGGGGATCGCTGATTGCTTTGGCCAGTCCGGAGAGCCCGACGAACTGCTTGAGAAGTATGGGCTGGGCTCGGAACATATCGTGACTGCAGTTCGCCGAGTCCTCGAGAGAAGGGCAACATATCTGAAGAACCTTAGCGCTGATGGCACCGGCAAGGTCCTCCGCGCTGCGGCCAAATAGTCCGGTGTCCTTCCGCCCACCTCTGATGTCCGGCCGGTGGTTTGGAGTTGTGGTGCGTCACTATGTGACGTTCTGGCCTTGCTTGTCTCTCTGCAAAGGCCGGCCATCCTGCATCAACGCCAGGCGGATCCACGCCGCGCCGGTGTTGCGATTACCATCTTTCGTGCCTGAGGGCTACCGCGCATGCGTGTGAAGCGGCTGGAACTCCACGGATTCAAGACCTTCGTAGGCAGGACTGATCTCATTGTCCATCCTGGCGTAACCGCAATTGTCGGTCCAAATGGTAGTGGGAAGAGCAATATCGTGGATGCCCTCCGCTGGTCACTGGGCGAACAGAGTCTGTCTGCCATTCGGTGCCGCAAGACCGAAGACCTTATTTTCGTCGGCTCGGCCGGCCGTTCGCAGACGGGGATGGCCGAGGCTGCCCTCTCGCTCGACAACTCCGACCGTTATTTGGACCTCGACTATACGGAAGTCACCGTGGCTCGCCGGGCATACCGCTCCGGCGAGAATGAATACCTCGTCAATCGCGGTCGAGTGCGGCTGAAAGACCTTGTGGAATTGGTGGCTCCAATGCGGCCGTCGCAGGCGTTTGTTGGGCAGGGACAGGTCGACGCTATGTTGTCGCTGCATGCAGATGAGCGTCGCCGGCTAATCGAGGACGCCGCCCAGTTGGGTCTCTACAAACTGCGAAAAGCCGAGGCCGAGCACCAGCTTTCCCGGGTCAAGGCAAACGCCGTCAGAGTCCGCGATCTGCTGGCCGATTTGGAGCCGCGGCTGCGATCGCTAAAGCGCCAGGCTCGCAGGACCGAGGCCCGCCGGGTCCTGGAATCCCGACTCGCCGGGCTAACACGATCCTTTCACCTGCGCCGCTTGCAGTCTGCCTTTTCCAAATGGCAGGCGGACATGGCTAAGGAGCAGGCAATTCGGGACACACTGGCCCAGACAAATGTCGCGTTTGAAGAGCGCCTGTGTGTTGCAGAGGGAATTGCCGCTGAGCTCCAAGCCGCCGAGTCGGAACTGTCCAGTCACGATGAGGAAAGGCGGCGAATGTCAACCGAATTGGCTCATATTGAGCGCTTTCTCAATGAGCGCCGGGAGGTAGCGGCGGGCAAGAAAGCAGCGCTCCAAGAGGCTGACCTAAGGCTGTCCGGGCTGCGGCGGGAACTGGAACGGATTGTTCGGCGGCGAACAGAAGTCGACCTTGACCTGGCGCGCCGGCAATCGGCGCTGGCCGACAATGAGAAGAGTTGCCGGGTGGCGACTGAGAAGCGTGTAATCCTCGCGGCGGCGGTCGAGGAGAGAGAGACGAGCTTAAATGTTGCCAGGGAACGCCGGGACGCGCTGGCCAGGCGGCTCAAGGAGGCGCAGCACTCTCTCCACCAAGCGGAAGGGGACCTGAGGGAACTCCGAGAACGCCAGCGTGCCGCCAAGGTCCGCCAGGAGCTGGCCAGGGAGGCTCAAGAGAGTTACTCGGGATATCCGAGGGCTGTGCAGCAACTGATGAGCGCCAGAAGCAATGACAAAGCAGCGCAGTTGAGCGGTCTCATCGGCACTATCGGAGAGTTGATCGAGGTCCCTAAGGAAATCGAAATGGCTGTCGAGACGGCACTGGGTGGCCACATGTTCGACATTGTCGCCAGACGGTGGGAAGATGCTGAGGGGGCGATCGAATACCTCAAGACTCAAAGACTGGGACGGTGCACGTTTCTCCCCCTTGATACCGTGCCGAGAGCAGCAGTACAGCCGGTTCCCAAGTCTCCCGGATTGGTGGGCCTGGCCTTTGATTTGGTCAAATTTGATCCCACCTACACAAACGTGTTCGCCCAATTGCTGGGTCGCGTGATAGTAGTCGATGATCTGCCCTCTGCGCATCGCCTTCTGGCTAAGACACGGCCCGGGTACGTACTTGTAACACTCACAGGCGAAGTGGTCCGCATGACAGGCTCCATAACCGGCGGTCATGTCGTCAATAGCCGTCTGCTGGGGCGGGTCCGGGAGTCTCGCGAAGGCGAAGAGGAACTGAGAGTGATGCAGAGGCGCGTCGAGACCGCCCTGGCTAGCCTAGAAAGACTGGCCGGCCAGGTATCCGAACTGGAGGCTGAGACATCTGCGGCGCTCCAAGGCGTCCAGAAAGCTGAAGCAGACAGCAACTCGGCTCGATCTTCGTTGAGCCAGTTGGAAGACGCTCTGTTACTGGAGGAGAAGGAGTGCGGCTGGATACAGTCATTGGTGAAGCGTCTTGAGGACGAGAGGGCAGAGCTTGACCGGGAGGACTCCGCTGTAGTCGAGCAGATTTACCAAGCGGAAAGCGATTGCGCAAGAATCCGTTCGGAACTAGATGAATACCTTGGGGAAGAAACAGGCTTCGACAGCGTGTCCGAGGAGGCTTCGCGAGCGGCGAATTCTGCCGAACTCGAACTTGCGGCCTTGGAATCTCGCCTCGATCGGCGCCTGGCTCTGCTTCCGGTACACAAAGCCAATGTGGAGAAGCTCGATGCCCGGTTGCAAGATAGGCGGTCCCATTTTCAGGCCATCCATGAGCAAATCTCGCTCAGCGAAGCCGGCCAGCTCGCGGCGGAAGACAGGATAGCGTCTTTGCAGGACGCGGCGGCGCAGGCAGAGAATGCCTGCAAACCCCTGGCAGAGAACATCCGCAGACTGCGGGCCCAGGCCGGCCAACTGGATGACATGGTGTCCACCTTGAGGGACAGCATGATGCGGGCAGAAGAGGACCTGCGCCAGGCCTCCATCGAGGTGGAGAGGTCCCGCGGTGAGGTCCGCCATGAAGAAGGGCAGACTGATCCGGGCGGGTATGAACCGGGCCGGTCGCCGGAGGATCCCTACGCCGAAATGGACCTCGATTACCTTCAGGCCGAAGTCGAGTCCTGCCGATTGGAGCTAGAACAAATGGGGCCGGTGAACTGGATGGCAGAGGAAGAACATCAGGAGGCCGAGGGACGCTACTCATTCCTGGATGGGCAACTCCGTGACCTGGCTGCCGCCGAGAAGACCCTGGAGGACTTGATCGCGGAACTGGAGCAAAACGCCGAACAGCGGTTCATGGACACCTTCCAGGTAGTGGCGGCTGAGTTCAGCACCATATTCACCCAGTTGTTCTTGGGTGGCAGCGCGGAGCTGCGGTTGCTGCAGGGGCCCGATGGGCAGAGCGCCGGTGTGGACATCTTTGTCCAGCCGCCGGGAAAGCGCAGCCAAAACCTTTCACTGTTGTCCGGCGGCGAGCGGGCACTATCCTCCATCGCCCTGCTATTTGCGATGCTGAAGGCTTCTCCTAGCCCATTCTATGTCCTTGACGAGGTGGATGCGGCGCTCGACGAATCCAACGTGCGGCGGTTTGCTTCGCTATTGAGGCAGTTGGCGGTGGAAACGCAATTCATTGTCATAACCCATAACCGGGCCACCATAGAAGCAAGCGACATCATGTACGGCGTTTTCATGTCGGATAATTCCACTTCGAGACTCCTTTCTCTCTCCATGTCAGAGGCCGAGGGCGCGATCAACCGTAGAGGCCGCGCCGGCGCGAGTCTGTCATAGCCCACCCCGTTTTCACTGTTGCTGCCGCAAAATACTTAGGCTATAATTTCATAAAAGGGTACATGTCGCTTGTACGAAAGCTAGACAACAGTTGTATAGATCGCGATGGTATGGAGGTGTAGACATGCCGGGCTGGGAAATCGGATACGGCCGGGTGTTGGGGTTTGCAATGGTTGTGTTGGCGGCGGTCGGCGCTCTCTTATCGACGGTTCAGCGGAGAGCCCAGGAGTCGGTCACAGGCAAGACGGGCAAGATGGCCGCTACCGGTGTGGGAGGCAAACCGCCGGTTGGCCGTCGCTACGTAAGAGAAGCCGGGAAAAAGGCTCGGGAACAGGCGACCCAGGCTGGAGGGAAGGTTAGCCCCATTTTCCTGGACGGGATTTCCCGCGTCCCCAACCTGGTGCAAACCGCGGTTGCAGCTACTAGGCCGGTTTTGGAAGAGGTCTCGGCAAGGGCACCACAGATGCGGGAGCAACTCGGTGTTGGCGCAAGTGTGCTGGCGACAGGTGGAAAGAGGGCTCTGGAACTGCAGCAGAGGGTTACAACTGGCTTTGTGCCGGCGGGCCAGAAAGGCCTGGAAACGGCCCAAAAGGGCGCGGAGATGGCCGCAACAGCGGCCCGCGATGCCGTGGAAACCGTCCGGCAATCGGTGATTCCCCAGCTGGGCGAGGTGCTGAACAAGGCCCAGCCGGCGGTGACCAGCGCAGTCAGCGAGGGCGTCAGCCGTGTCCGGGGTGAAGGTGTGGACATCCTAAAGAGTACGGGTTCCGGTGCCAGCGAGATGATGAGGGGCGCTGCATCCTCAATGGCTGAGACCGCTGAGGAAATGCAGCGGAAGACTACCTCGGCGGTAAAGAGCGGGGCCTCGGCCGCTGCCAGTACGACGCGCGAGGTCTTTGGGATATTCTTTTGGCTGGCAGCGCTTGCAGGAGTGATAATGTTCGTCTTCATTGAGAACCAGGAAACGCGGGCTCGAGTATGGGGATATATCAACAGAGCGAGCACCACAGTCATGAATCTGGCAGACCGGGCTATGGGAAGGTAGTCTGCACATAATTTTGCTGCCGTGAGCCGGTAATCGCCGTTGTCCAGTCAAGGGAAAAACAAGGACTGTCATTCCGAAGGAGCGGCGGGATTGGTACTACACCCGGAGCGATAATTCGGCAGCGACTGAGGAATCCGTAACACGGCAAGGGGCTGAGGCCTCCTTGTTAGGGCAAGCGTGTTAGGGATTCCTCACCTCCGCCTCCATTCAACTCATATTATCTCATTACAGGCAAGGCGGGGCTTTCGTGACGACGAAGGTGGTTCCCCTTCTCCCAATATTGGGAGAAGGGGAACCACCAAGCAGCGACGACTGAAGAGGCTGTTTATGCCTGTGGGAAGCCTAACGCCCTGGCCCCATTGTCAGGGGGAACGACGCCACCCCGGTCGCTAGTCCGGAGGCGAGCGGTTCATCCTTCTACGAAGGACCCCTACCAGATGGGCTTGCCATTCCTTGCCGGCCTGGCGGCCGTCCTTCCGAGGAAGGACGACAAATCGGGACCTAGAAAGGTCCTCTCACCACCGGCCTCTGGCTACTAGCTACCGCCTTGCCCTTTGCCCCCTTTCTTGGGCGAGACAATTGCCTGGCAATTCGCAGCGACAGCACCCGAAAGGGCGAATCGAGGTGAAGCGCAGCGTAGTCCAGCCTGCTTTTAGCCCGGTTTTATGCTATAATTTGAATCTTGTGGGAGAACAAAGAAGGCAGGAGGATGCGAGGAAGGGTGTTTGATCTGTTCAAGCGCAAGAAGGAATCAGAAGAGAAGATAGAACAGGGACTGACGAAGACCCGGCAAGGCTTTTTCGGGCAAATCGCCAGCCTCTTTGAGATGGATGAGATAACCGACGACCTCTGGGACGACCTGGAAGCCCTGTTGATTCAGGCGGATCTCGGTGTTGAAACCACCCTGGAGGTAGTGGAAAGAACGCGCTCGCGTGTATATTCTGAGCGAATAAAGAAGATCGAAGCTGCTGAAGCCGTGCTCAAGGAAGAGTTGGTCCGCATCCTACGCTTGGTGGGGAGCGGTGCGGGCGAGCCGCCGCAGTTGGCTAAGCCGCTGCATGTTATCCTGGTCACCGGGGTCAATGGCGTGGGAAAAACCACCAGCATCGCAAAGCTGGCGTCCTACTACAAGGAGCTCGGCTATAGAGTGGTGCTTGGGGCGGGCGATACCTTTCGCGCTGCCGGAGTCGAACAACTGAAGATCTGGGGAGAAAGGGTTGGCGTGCCGGTGGTCAGCCATCAGACCGGTGCAGACCCGGGGGCTGTCACATTCGACGCTGTCCAAGCCGCTCTCGCCCGTGAGGCGGATGTGCTGATCTTGGACACCGCAGGCCGCCTCCATACCAAGTACAACTTGATGGAAGAACTCAAGAAGCTGCGAAGGGTGGTTCAGAGGCTGGTGCCGGATGGGCCTCAGGAAGTTCTACTCGTCATGGATGCTACAACGGGGCAGAATGGGCTGCTGCAAGCACGCCATTTCACCGAGGCTGTACAAGTTACTGGCGTGATGCTAGCCAAGCTGGATGGCACTGCAAAAGGGGGCATTGTCTTTGCCATAGCCAGGGACCTTGGTTTGCCTGTACAATATGTGGGCACAGGGGAGAAACTTGGGGATTTGGCCGAGTTCGACCCGGAAGGGTTCGTCGATGCGCTATTTGAGTAGGGGGCGAAGCGGGCAGACTACCCCGTGGGAGAGAATATATGTTTGATAATTTATCCGATCGGCTACGATTGGTTTTCAATAAGCTCAGCGGTAAGGGAAAGCTGACAGAAGAAGATGTAGATATCGCACTGCGAGAGGTGCGCCAAGCCCTTCTCGAAGCGGATGTCAACTATAAGGTTACCAAAGAGTTCATGGCCCGCGTTCGCGAGCGGGCTATCGGCGCTGAAGTGCTGCAAAGCCTCACGCCCGCGCAGCAAGTCATCAAAATCGTCAACGAAGAGTTGATTCATTTGCTTGGCGATGGCGAAGCGAAGCTGCAGTTTGCCAATACCCCGCCGACGGTCATCATGATGGTCGGCCTGCAAGGTTCAGGAAAGACCACAACTACAGCGAAGTTGGCGCTCCTACTTCGAAAGCAAGGGCATAGGCCGCTGCTGGTCGCTGCGGACACCTACCGACCGGCGGCTGTGGACCAGTTGGAGACGCTTGGCAAGCAGCTTGGCATACCGGTCTATAGTGAAGGTACAAAGGCCAATCCGGTAGACATCGCGGCTCACGCCCTAAAGCGGGCGCACGAGGTTGCCCATACTGTCGTGATCCTCGATACCGCTGGAAGGCTGCACATCAACGAAGAGATGATGGGTGAACTAAGCCGTATGAAGGAGCGGATATCGCCAAACGAGATTCTGCTCGTGGCTGACGCCATGACCGGCCAGGACGCAGTGCGGGCGGCAGGCGAGTTCAATCAGAAGCTGGGATTGACCGGGCTCATACTTACCAAGCTCGACGGCGACGCCCGCGGCGGCGCGGCTCTCTCGATACGTTCGGTGACCGGCGTGCCGGTCAAGTATGTTGGTGTCGGCGAGAAGGCCGACGCCCTGGAGACATTTCATCCCGATCGTCTGGCTTCCCGGATTTTGGGCATGGGAGACATGCTCACTCTGATCGAGAAGGCACAGGTAGAATTCGACGAGAAGCGGGCCAAGGAGATGGAGAAGAAGGTGCGCAGCGCCACCTTCAACCTTGAGGACTTCCTCGAGCAGCTCCAGCAGGTGAAAAAGATGGGGCCGCTGGACCAAATACTGGAGATGATCCCCGGGCTTGGCAGCGCAATGCGTGCCCAGAAGGCAACTGTCAGCGACAATGAATTGAAGCGGATCGAGGCAATCATCAGGTCGATGACTCCGCTGGAACGCACTAGTCCGGATATTATCAAGGGCAGCCGGCGCCGACGCATCGCCGACGGGTCCGGCACCAGCGTGCAGGACGTGAACATGCTGCTCAACCAGTTCAAGCAGATGCAGAACCTGATGAGGAAGATGAGCCGCGGCCGCATCCCGAAAAACATAGCCGGGATGATGAATCCGTTTTAGAGAGGCGTACAGTGATTCCACGCGAGAGGGTGCTCGCTGCATTGAATATGCAGGTGCCGGATAGGGTTCCTAAGGCTTTGTCGTTTTACCCTCTGGACTTTGATGGCATGAGCGATGAGGACATTGGGGGGCGCCTGGGCGCCGATGTCCGCTTCGTGGAATTCGAGCCTTCGCAGGATGCCGCCGAATTCGAGCGCTATCTGGAAAGCTTGCCGGCGGGAGTCGACATTGGCAACTCGTCGGTATTGCGCACGTACAGCGAGTGGCAGTACCGGCCGGACATCGCCGGCGTTGGCGTTTTGTCATCCGTTGGAAGCCATGACTCCCTAGGCGGATACCGCTTGCCGGATTTGACTGCGGCTTATCGCTCAGCCGACCTCGCAGCGAAAGTGGAAACACTGAAGGGAGGAGGTTATGCCGTTTGCGGCCTGCCGCCACACCTCGGCGGGGAGGTCTTCGAGGGGGCATGGAGGCTGCGCGGGTTTTCTCAGTTCATGCTGGATTTGGTGACCCGCCATCCGTTTGCAGACTACCTGTTGGATCAGCTGACGGCCCTGGCGAGAGAGAACGCCAGGGTATTGGCCGCCGCGGGGGTAGACATTCTGGTTCTCGACGACGACATAGGCATGCCGACGACAATGATCATCGGACCGGATACCTGGCGCGAGTTGCTTAAGCCGCGTCTTTCCAGCATCATCCAGGCCGCCCGCGATATCAGCCCGGGAATCAAGGTCTTGTACCATAGTGATGGCTACATCGAGCCGGTGATCGCCGATCTCATCGAAGTGGGTGTCGACGCGCTGAATCCGGTCCAGCCCGACAGAATGGATGCTGTGAGGATCAAGAGGGTCTTTGGCGAGCGCCTCGCCATCTGGGGGGCAGTGGGCGCTCACAATCTGATGGCTTCCGGGTCTCCCGGCCAAATCCGGGCGGAGGTCCAGAAATGCATCGCTACTCTGGGACCTGGCGGTGGCTACATCGCCTGCCCGGCGTACGATGTCGATTATGGGGTGCCGTGGGGCAACCTGGAGGCCTTTGCCTCGGCAGTGGAAGACTACGGTGCGTACGACTGAGCGCCGTGTTCTGGAGGCTTCTGGCACAGTCTGTGCGCACTCCCTGACGCTGAAACTGATCCGTGGTGTAGCTGAGTGATGAGGTGCGGGCATGGTTGGGGATTCTGAACTTGCTCAGAAGGTGGCCAGCGCTTTGGCGACGAGCGAGCGCATCAACCTTCCGTCTTCCGCGATATCTGTGACGGCGGAGGCCGGGGTGGTTATTCTCGATGGCTTTGCCAGCTCGCTAGAGGAGAAGAAGCTTGCCGCACTGATCGCCGGCGAAACGGACGGGGTGAGGGCAATCGTGGACCAGATAAAGGTTGACGATGGCCTAGCGGCAGCCGATGACTTGCTGCAGCAGCGTGTTCAGGCGGCGTTGGACAGCGACCCCTACCTCATGGAGTCCAGATTGCAGGCCGTTGTCTGTAATGGCGATGTGCACCTGGAAGGACGCGTCAATTCTCTGGTGGATAAGAAGATAGCGGAGGCGACAGTCTGGTGGTTGCGGGGTGTGCAGTCTGTCACCAATGACATAGCGGTTGTTCCCGATGAGGCTGAATCCGATGGTGTCCTAGCAGACACGGTGAGGGCGATTCTGGAGAAGGACACGTTGATCGACCAGGCCAACGTCTGGCTTGGTGTGCATGATAGGGTTGTGAGCCTCTCAGGGGCGGTACCTTCGGACGAACAGAGGCGGGCGGCAGAGTTCGACGCCTGGTCCGTCCCCGGGGTAAGGGACGTGGTGAACCTCATCAGAGTCGAAGCTGTCTGAATGGTGAGCTACCCGCAAGTCCGCTGGTTGACGTTGTGACCGTTTCCATGGTATAGTGAGGACCAACTTATGCGCAGGCAGATGAACTTGTACAGAAGGAGAATTATAGTCTAGTGCTGAGAATCAGATTGCGAAGGATGGGGGCAAAGAAGCAGCCTAAGTACCGGCTAGTGGTGGCCGAGTCCTCTTCACCACGCGATGGTAGATTTGTCGAGATCGTGGGGAACTATGATCCCACGACCAACCCTCCTACACTCAATGTTGATGCAGAGAGGACGAGATACTGGCTGGAGAAAGGGGCCCGGCCGAGCGAGTCGGTAACTAAGCTCCTTCACCAGGCTAGTGTGACAGAGTCTTAGCCGGGGCCTGAGCGCCCTGGCTGGTGTATTTTTGCGTTCAGCCGATGGAGTATCTGTTTTGGAAGAGGAATCAGCGCAGGAGCAATCCCGGCAGCCGAGAATCAGAGAGTTGGTCACGTATTTGGCTCAGTCTTTGGTCGATAAGCCCGAGGAAGTGCGCGTAGTTCAGGTGGAGCGTGGCTACCTTCTTACATTAGAGCTGTCTGTGGACCCCGATGAAATGGGGAAAGTGATAGGCAGGCAGGGCAGGATTGCCAAGGCTCTTCGAATTCTGGTCACCGCTGCCGCTTCAAGAGAAGGCAAGAGGGCCAGCCTGGAGATCGTCTGAGCGAAGGTAGCAGTTGAGCGAGCGTCCGGAGTATCTGCTCGTAGGCGAAGTTGCCGGAATATTCGGGACTCAGGGCGAAATCAAACTGAGCCCGGAGACGGAATTCCCCGAGCGCTTCCGGCCGGGAAGCCACATCTGGGTTGGGCCGGAAAAAACCAAATACTGCGTCCAATCCGCCCGGCGCCACAGACCCCATATCCTCCTGAAGCTGGAAGGAATTGACGGCGTGGAAAAGGCCGAAGCGCTAAGAGGCGCTTCGGTTTTTGTTCCCACCGAAGAAGCCGTCCCCCTCGAAGAGGGCGCCTACTATCATTACCAAATCATTGGCCTTCAAGTGATGACCCAGCAAGGTGATGACCTTGGCAGAGTGACGGATATCCTGGTCACGGGCAGCAATGACGTGTACGTGGTAATGGGCAAACAGGGAGAAATCCTCATCCCCGCGACGAGGGAAGTAGTGAAATCGATCTCCCCGGACACCGGGGTAATGGTGGTGGAGCCCCTCGCCGGCCTCCTTGCCACCGAGGAGCATGGAGAATAGACGTTCCTAGTGGTCGAAAACCAGCTTCCGCTCCCGGAAGCTCAGGTGCTTGTTGCCAGCTACGATGACATGATCTAGAACGTCGATGTTCAACAACCTGCCCGCCTCAACTGCCTGTCTCGTCACTTCTATGTCTTCGGGCGAGGGGGTCGGGTCCCCGCTCGGATGGTTGTGCGCCAAAATCACGGCCATGGCGCCTTTCCTAACCGCAGTCTTGAACAACTCCGCAATTCGAACCGGGGAGGAGTTGGCGCTTCCCTTGTATAGCTCCTCCATTATGACCTGATTTTTTGTGTCCAGTATGGCGACCAGCATCTGCTCACTCGTGGAGTCCCCGATCTTTAGCTTAAATCTCTCTACAACTGCAGCCGGAGAATTGAGTCGAGTGCCTCTTATGCCGCTTTCAAACTCGCAACGGCGCCCTAGTTCCACAGCGGCGAGTATCTGGCAGGCCTTCGCCGGTCCAATTCCGCGCACGCCTTGGAGTTCCGCCGCGTCGGCCCGTGCCACCTCTGCAAGCTTTCCGAGCTGTTTTAGTAGACGCTGAGCAAGCGAGATAGCGGTTTCCCCTTCTGGGCCCATTCCGATGATAATTGCAAGTAGTTCCGCCTCGGTAAGGTTCCGAGCACCCTTCTCCAGCAGCTTCTCACGTGGCCTGTCGGCTACTGGTAATTCCTTGATCGTCAGATGATCTTTCGCGTGGGCCAAGTGCTCTTTCATGGGTGCCTCTCAGAGGTTGCACTAGTCTGTGCCATCATAGCAGAATCGGGACTTAGGGGAAAGCATTCTTTGACTGCAGAGTTTGTGTTATAATCGGCACATTGCCCGTGGTCGCCACCAGAGAGCCGACCGGGACCGCGCAGAATAATCGACGAGATTCCGCCAGGACTCTGGCTATGAGGCACTCTCACCATTTGGCCGTGAGCTTCTCGCTAGGAGGCAGACAATGTTCAACCCGCTGAATGCGATTTTTGGACTATTCAGCCGGGATTTGGGAATCGATCTTGGTACAGCTAATACGCTAGTTCATGTCCGGGGAAAGGGCATAGTCATATCTGAGCCCTCTGTGGTGGCGATAGATCGCAAGACGAAGAACGTGTTGGCGGTAGGCGCCGAGGCTAAGGCCATGGTGGGCCGGACCCCTGCTAATATCGTTGCGGTGCGCCCTTTGAAGGATGGGGTGATAGCGGATTTCGACGTTGTGGAGAGGATGCTCCGCTACTTCATCAACAAGGTGCATAGCCAGACCGTTCTAAGGCCCCGCCCGCGGGTTGTCGTCGGCATTCCGAGCGGGGTTACCGAGGTGGAAAAGAGAGCAGCCAAGAACGCTGCTATAAGCGCCGGGGCCCGTGAGGCTTACACAATCGAAGAGCCGGTTGCCGCGGCTGTGGGCGCCGGATTGCCGGTGAACGAGGCTGTCGGCAGCATGATCGTAGATATTGGCGGCGGCACGACAGAGGTGGCCGTTATCTCATTGGGTGGGATCGTCCTCAACCACTCCATTCGAACGGCCGGGGACGAGATCGACGAAGCCGTCATTCAATATGCCCGGCGGGAACACAACCTATTTATCGGTGAGCGGATGGCAGAATCCGCCAAGATGGCCGCCGGTTCGGCTTTCCCATTGGAGGAAGAGCGAAGGGTGTCCCTGCGCGGCCGTGATATCCTGACCGGCTTGCCGAAGCAAGTCGAAGTGAGTTCTGTGGAGCTCCGTGAAGCCATTTCGGGACCTATCGACTCCATAGTAGAAGTGGTAAAAGTCGCCCTAGAAGAGACACCACCCGAGCTCGTGGCCGATATTATGGAGCGGGGGATTACTCTAGCCGGCGGTGGAGCGTTGCTGCTTGGCTTGGACCGCCGCCTTACCGTAGAAACCAAGATGCCTGTACATGTCGCCGATGATCCGCTTACCTGCGTGGCGCGTGGTACTGGCCGGGTCGTGGAGAGCATTGAAGAGTTTCGAACGGCACTTCTCACGAGCCGGGATGGACGGCGGCCCAAATAGGCCTCTGACACAGGGCGGGAGAGGTTGCCTTGAATCAACTCTTGACGAACAGAAAGACGGCGATCCTCGCTGTCGTCTTCGTAATCACCAGCGTCAGCCTCATCTTGCTAGACCAGCAGCATCAATTTGAGTCTATCAAAGGGATGCTGGCGAGGCTATCCACCCCCGTGCAAGGTCCCCTAAGCCAGGCGGGTAAAGCTCTCAGTGGGCTTACCGAGAACTTCCGCGATCAAGGGGAGTTACGCGCCGAGAACGATAGACTGCGAGCAGCGGTCGAGTACTTGACCGCGGAGAATGTCCAGATGGTGGAGTTGCAGAGGGAGAACGAAGACTTGCGCCGCCAGCTTGGGTTCCAACAAGCTCACCCCACCCTTATCGGATTGCCCGTTGAGATCATCGGTAGGGAGCCAAGCGGGTCCATCAACTACATCGAGGTGGACAAGGGTTCCAATGCCGGTGTGAAGAAAGGAATGCCCGTGGTGGATTCCGCCGGCCTTGTGGGGCAGGTAATGGAGGTGGAACCGGAACGCTCGCGGATCCTCCTTATCGTGGACATAAGTAGTAGTGTGCCCGCGAAAATTCAGAACTCTAGAGCTGACGGAATCGTGGAAGGAGCCGCTCAGCGCGGTGGACAGTTGGTAATGAAGTACATACCACAGGGTGAGAAGGTGCAACCCGGTGACTGGGTCATCACCTCGAGCCTTGGAGGCGTGTTTCCCCAGGGACTTCCCATAGGGAAGGTGACTAAGGTTAATCAAAAGGACAGCGATATGACGCAGGAGGCTGAAGTGGCACCGGTCGTCTCGTTTTCCCGGTTGGAGACTGTAACGATCGTGATCGGAGAAAAGTAGCGCTTTCATTTAGCCAGGTTCCGGAAGGCGGTCCAAAATCAGGCGACTAATCGTTTACATAATCATTTTGGCGACAGCGTTATTTCAGTCTTCCATGCTTCCAGAGCTTTACTTTGTGCCGGTCCGGCCAAACCCCATGTTGCTCCTTGTTCTGGCTTGTGTTGTGACAATCGGAATGCGAGAGGCGCTCATCTGGGCTTTTGCCGGAGGCTTGCTTGTCGATTACTTCTCCGGCATGCCTCTGGGAACCAGTTCGCTCGGCCTTCTTGCTGTGGTTGCTATAGCAGGCTTGGCCCAGATCAACGTATTCCGCCGCGGGGTAATGCTGCCGATACTGTTCGCCTTCCCGGGTACTATTCTTTTTGAGCTAATTACGATGGCCGCGCTACGCACTTCCGGCTACCAGGTTGATGTTTTCTCCAGTCTCTTGCGGCTGGGCTTTCCTGCCGCCCTACTGAACATGATCCTTATGCCATTGGCTTACCTCTTGGTTTTGCTCCTCGAGCGATTGTCGCCGAGAGCGGTAGAAACGGCTGGGTAATATGCTGCACTTCGACCGGATATTAGTCCTCAGAGTTCTCGTCGTTATTGCGTTCCTCGCGCTTGCCGGCAAAATGTGGCAGCTACAGATCGTGGAAGGTGACAAGTACCGCTCTCTGGAGAACCGGAATTCCGTCCGCATGCAGACCGTGAATGCTCCACGCGGTGTCATCTATGACCGGAATATGAATTTGCTTGTTGGTAACAAGCCTAGCTGGGTGGTCTCCATAGTCCCGGCCGACTTGCCAGAGGATGAGCAACAGCGCGAGTCTGTGTTCAACCTTCTGGAGAGCATAATTGGGACAAGCGATGTGGTGGGGGTGATACCCAATGATGTTCCGCCAGCCAATGAGGAGGGAGTCATCGCCGAGCTATCTCGAGTCCTCCAAATGCCTCCAGAAGACATAAGGACGATCCTGAGCGATAATAGGGCGGCGGAGATACCGATCGAGGTCAAGTCCGGCGTCCCGCCGGACCAGGTGAGTGTTCTGCGCTCCGAAGTGGGATCGCTGCCGGGTCTGGTTGTGGAAAGCAAGGTCCGGTTCTTGGTGGATCAGGGGGAGTCGGACCCTTTCACCCCAGTTGTCGTCCAGTCGAATCTGGAAAGAGAGAAGGCGCTGATAATTGATGTCAATAATCTCAAGTTGCCGGGGGTCGTTCTTGGCGAAGAGCCTGTTCGCCAGTATGCGGATGGCGCTATGTTCTCGCAAGTCATCGGCTATGTCGGTCGAATAGACCGGCAAGAATATGAGGCATCCAAGCAGCAGGCAGGCGATGATCCGACGACAGCATACGATCCCAATGATATCGTGGGGAAAACCGGTGTTGAGTCCACGTATGAGGACGTTCTTCGAGGTAAGAAGGGCGGGGAGACGGTTCTGGTCGGCCCTAACCAGCGGGTTATTCAGGTGCTTAACAGCGTCTCTCCGGTCCCCGGGAACAACCTGGTGCTTTCAATCGACTCGGAGTTGCAGAGAGTAGCCACGGATGCCCTCCAGAAGGGGATGAAGGCCGCGTCTGATGGTCTTGGAGTTCCGGTGGAGAGTGGCGTTGCGGTAGCCATGAACCCGAAGACGGGCGAAGTATACGCCATGGTTAGCCTGCCATCGTATGACAACAACCTCTTCGCCGAAGGCATTTCGGTGCAAGATTTCCAGAAGATACAATCGGACCCCAACAATCCGATGGTCAACAAGGCGGTCTCGGGACTGTACCCGCCTGGGTCCACGTTCAAGATCTTCACGGCCTCCGCTGCACTTCAAGAGGGGGTTATCAATGCCACGAGCACCTTCAATTGCCCCGGGAGGATAGACGTCGTCAACACCTGGGGAACAGGCACAACCCCGTTCTACTGCTGGGATCGCGCCGGGCACGGACCATTGAACGTTATCCAAGCTCTGGCTCAATCCTGCGATGTGTTCTTCTACAACGTAGCAGGTCCCAGCGGCGGTACCCCAGACCAGCAACTTCGCTACTTTGAACCCGGGAGCGGCCAGCCGCACGTGTTCCAGGGGCTTGGCATCGATAAGATGAACACCTACGCAACGCAGTTTGGGCTGGCAGGCAAGACCGGCGTCGATCTGCCCGGGGAGCTCGAGGGGCTCATTCCAGGGCCGGACTGGAAAGCCGCCAACTTCCCTGGTGACATCTGGACCCTCGGAGATACGCTGAACACGGGCATCGGTCAGGGATATGACCTTGTCACTCCGCTTGAGTTGTTGG
>JAMCWQ010000042.1:16140-20662 GCA_023480825.1 Chloroflexota bacterium
GAAATCTTGCACCGAAATGCCTTCGGCGAAGAGGTTGGTTGGTACTTCGGCTATTGCCAATGGCGGCACGCTCTACCAGCCCCAAGTCGTGCGCCAGGTGCTGGATAGCAACGGCAGCGTAGTGCGAGATTTCATGCCTAAAGTCGCAGCCAAGGTGCCGGTCTCCCCAGAGAACCTGGCGACAGTCCGCGAAGGGATGAAGGAGGCGGTCAGCCAGACCGGGACGGCATACAGGCTGGACTACCCGGACCTGAGCATAGCCGGCAAGACCGGAACTGCCGAATACGGCCCCCGTGATGCGAACGGCAACCGGCGGTCGCACGCCTGGTTCACCGGCTTCGCCCCGTTCGATGATCCCCAGATCGCTGTGGTGGTGATGATCGCCGGTGGGGGTGAGGGGTCGACTTACGCGGTCCCGGTGGCCGGAGAGATACTCAGAGCTTTCTTTCACTTGCCTCCCGCCAAATAAGCCGAGGACACTAAAGGAGGTATCGATGGTATTTGGCTCAGAAATCCGCGTCAACACAAAAGGGGAGACCGATATTCTGGACATAACCGACGAAGTGCGGTCGGTGGTAGCCAAGTCCGCTGTGAAGAACGGGATAGTCACCGTGTTCGTCTCCGGTAGCACCGCTGGTGTCACAACGGTGGAGTACGAGCCGGGCCTGGTTGCCGACCTGCGCACTGCCTTCGAGCGAATAGCGCCTCGCCACGCGCAATACCAACACGATAGCCGCTGGGGCGATGGCAATGGCTACGCTCATGTGAGGGCTTCGCTGTTGGGGGCATCCCTCACCGCTCCTGTAAGGTCGGGTAGGGTGGCGCTGGGCACCTGGCAGCAGATAGTTTTCGTCGATTTCGACAACAGACCGCGTTCGAGGGACATACTGGTTCAAGTAGTAGGAGAGTAGACCGGAAGACGAAGCGCTCCCTCGTTCCTAGGAATGAGGGAGCGCCGTTTACTGCATCCGGAACGAAGTGCTATCCCCGGTAGATGTCGTAGGGCTTGATGCTCCATTCTCGTGACATTGACGGCAGTGAGCCCTTGATGTCGGAGCGGAAGGCATTGCCGTTTACCACGTCGGCAATGACAATCCACGGTACATCATTGGAGATGATCTGGTCTAGCTGCTCCCACATTTGGGTGCGCTTGGCCTGGTCAGGCTCCACGGTGGCTTTGGTGATGATATCATCGACCTGCGGGTTTTTGTAGAGCGACCAGTTGATGCCACCCGGAGGGAACTTGGAGTTCCACAGGATGTTGGCTATTGAGTAGCTATCCGTGTTGTCGGGACCCCAGGGGATCATCACCATCGTGGCGGCGGTCTCCGACGCATTCTCCTGCTCGAACATTGTAGCCAGAGACACAGGCTTAACGTTTAGTGTGACGCCGATGCTGGCAAGATCGGCTTGGAACATCTCGGCGATCCGGCGGAAGATTTCGCCACCTTCGATGTAGATTAGGTCAACCGACCCCGAGAAGTTGGCCGTCTGGAAGAACTTCTTGGCGGCTTCAAGGTCCTTCTTGGGCTCCGGTAGGTCATGGTGCCCTTCCCACCCCGGGAGAAAGTCGCTCGGGTTGGCGACGGCGAGGCCACCATAGATGTTGTTGATCGCTGCCTGATAGTCAAAGGCGGCAGCCAGACCCTTCCGGACGTTGATGTCGTTCGTCGGTGCTTTTTGGCAGTGCATCTGGATGACGTTCAGCAGGATACTTGGAGTCTTCAAGGTGACGATGCCGGGTTGCCCGACAAGCGCCTGGAAGTCGGTGGGCGGCAGCGGCTCCAGTATCGCGTCGAGATCGCCCTTCTGTAGCAGCATGCGGGCGGTGGACATTTCTGGGATGATCCGGTGAATGATCTTGTCCATGTGATTCCCATTCCAGCCCTTCCAGTAGCCATCGTATTTCGACAGCGTGTACTGCTGGTTGGGAACCCATTCATCGAGCTTGTAGGGCCCGGTGCCAACACCGTTGCCCTTGAACCAGTCCTGCGCCCACTGGTCGCTGGCTGTGGCATGGTCCTTCACGGCTTTGGGGCTCACCGGCTTCGCTGGATACCAAGAACCGGCCAGCCACTGGAGGTACAGGGCAACCGGCTTGTCCAGCGTGAGCTTGAGAGTGTAATCGTCGACAACTTCCGTCTTGGCATTGACGTCGGTCAGCATGTAAGCCGGGCCCTGGTTTATTCCAATCGCCCGGTCAAAGGTGAACTTTTGGGCAGCAGCGTTGTACGGCTCCCCGTCCTGGAAAGTGACGCCCTTCTTTAGGTGAAAAGTAAAGCTGAGGTTGTCCGGCGATATCTCCCAGCTCTCCGCAAGTCCTGGTTCGACAGAGAAGGTGCCATCCTCGGGATGCCACACCGACTCGATCAGCGGATCGTACATGGCGTACATCACGGTGGTCATTTCGGCTTGCCAGTAGACTGCGGGGTCGATTGTCGAGCCCTCACGACCAACGCATTGGACAAACGTCTTAGCCCGCTCGCCCGTTAGCGCCGGAGCCGCGCCGGCTGCCGTGGCGCTGGCGCTTGCCGTTCCGGTCGCAGCGGCAGTGGCGGTTGCCGAGGCGGTACCGGTTGCAGCGGTTGTGGCGGTGGCTGCCGGGGTTGCCGTCCCACCGCAGGCAGCCAGCAACGGGGCAATTGCCGCGGCGCTCAGTCCCAACTTGCCGGCGATCTCCAGCAGATCGCGCCGGCTGATTCTCTTACCAGCCAATCGCTTCAGGAATTCTTCCTCTTCGTTCAAGGTCCCACTCCTCTCTTTGATACCGCCCTCCACTCGGGCATAAGACCGATTGTTCCGATAACGCAAATGCCGAAAGGGTCCACTATCAGAAGCCGCTTCGTGGTCAGCAGCTTCGGATGCCAAGAACTGGAACGCTCCAGACTAACCCGACAAGGGAGCAAAGCTGACACTCTGATCAAATCCTGAAAAGTAGCCATGATGCGGTCACACTCGATATCGGCCAGTGGACATCGTACAACACTTGGGGGGAACCAGATTGCGATGATCCAACCACGGCGCATCATACACCCAGGAGGATTGGTTGTCAATTTCACAGGCGCTGTAAAGAACGTGATGAGCTTGACCGCCGCCGGGCGCGCGGCTCTTTGCCTGAGCACGATGGGACGTCAGCGGCCGGCGGTGTAGGTCTCCAGCGCCTCGGTTTTCGCGTTGGGGGAAACCAACCTTACATAACCCTCAATGTCCTTCAGGTGGCTCAGGACCTCGTGCTCGCCGATGCCTTCTGCCCCATAGACGGCATAAAGCACCCTCTTGGTATCTGGGGTGATTTGAGTCCTGCTATCCGGGCCATAGATTACGCTAGAGATGACTCCATCAGCATCCGCCATCATCATGTCGCCGCTCTTGAGAGTCTTCTCTTCGCCTCGAATAGTGACGAAACGCTCGTCGCCGTTTGCCGAGTTGAGAACCACAGGCGGGACCACGACATCGAGATCGTGTCCGGCAGTGAGAAGGAGGTTCTTGAGCTCCGCCATGAACATCGCCTGCACAAGCGGATTGATAGTGGGTATGGGCCTACCCTTGAGGGCTACGGACTCCAGCTGGAGGAGCACGTGATACGTCTTCCCGAACCGTTTGAAAAACGAACTGTAAGCCTTGATTTCGGCCAAATTGGCCAACGCGGCCCTGTCGCTGCCCCGGAGCCGCGACCGCAGTTCTTCTTCCAGTTCATTCTTTGCCTGGAGAAGGGGCAGGTCCGAGGCCATGGGGGTTATGTAAGGTTGGTTTCCCCCAACTGACACCGGACATGGCCAGGATACCGGCTGCAGCCCCGGGGTGATGGGTATGCCAGGATTGCGATACTGTGAGCATCCGCTGTCCTTTCGATAATGAAAATCACTGTGGGTCGCTACTAGGAGCAAGACTCATTGCCTCCGTTGCTGTGGCAGACGGGTTTCTTGCCGGTTAGCTCGTATTTGATGAGCGCTTGCGCGCAGCCGACACCGCTGCGAACGGAGATCGCCCCCACCGCACAGTTGCGCCGGCAGGCGCCACATTCCATGCAGTCGTCAGGATTGGCCAGTTCGGCGACATAGTCTCCGGGCACGAACACGCCGTGAGGGCACACCATGCTACACATGCCACAGTTGATGCATCTCTCCGGTCGATACTCCAACGTGTTTATTGGGACTGCTTTGGCCATCATAATCCTCCCAGCAGGCGTATCGCCGCACCGGCTATGCCAAGCACGGCGCCCGCTCCGCCGATGCCGGCCATAGGCCGGATGTAGGTGGAAATCTCGCGAGCCACCGCGGACCGCGATGTGAAAGGCGTGGACCCCGTGAAGTTCAGGGCCAGATAGGCCGTGACCGGCGACATGAGCAGCAAGTACGCCAGCGCCAGGATCGCCGTGGACCAGGTGGGTCCGGGCGCGCCGAGCAAAGCTGCTATTGCAAACGGCAGGCCCACCAACCCGCCGAGAACAAATCCTTTGCTGCTGAAATCGCGCGTGGGCAGCCATGGAAGAACCATCGGGAAGAGGACCGCGCCAGCGCGG
>JAMCWQ010000028.1 GCA_023480825.1 Chloroflexota bacterium
GAGGAGCCACTGACAGAAAACTCATCCAACGAAAGCCCGGAAACTACTTCTTGAAAACGGCCTGCAACTCGTTCAGTGGCATATACCAAGGCGAACATGGGTGGATCACACCGGGCGGCTATTGACACCCCCTAAGCCTGCCCCTTCCCCATGCCTGCGGCAGGCAGGCCCACTGCTGTAGGGGAAGGGAGTCCGGCCCCCCTTCTCCTAGTATTGGGAGAAGGGGTTGGGGGATGAGGGCCTGACCACCAAACAGTCAGTGGGGGCCGAAGCCTGAAGGCCGAGAACGCGGCATTTATCTCTTCGGAAACCCTAACCCCCCTAGCCCCCCTTATCAGGGGGGAACGTCTAGCCGGCCTGGCGGCTGGCAATGCAACTAATGGTCGTTTACAAATTAACGACGGTTATCGTAGGGGAGGTGCCTTGTGCCCTCCCGGATAGCGGCGGGCTGGCATCCTTCCGGGAAGGACCGCCCCTACCACCCCAAGTCGGCAATATTTAGTAAACCACCATAAGTCGCACCTACCAAATTATCTTCTCAAATTGTCCGGCCTCGCGGCCGGTGTCCCGATAATGAGGTTTAACTAAATAGTCGAGTGTTTGCTGTAGGGCGGGCGGCTTGTCCCCCGCCGTCCTTCAGAGAAGGATCAGCTTGTAGCACCACGGCGGGCCGCAATCCTTCCGAGGAAGGACGCCCTACTCTAATACCCGCTTAATTAGTCAAGGTTTATAATCGGGACCTACCGTCCCCTCCCCGCGTGCGGGGAGGGTTAGGGTGGGGATGGTTGGGGAAGTGCAGCCCCGCTCCAAGTCACGTGGCCTCCGCCCGGCCTACCACGATCACATCTACTTCGGGGACCGCTGCTACCAGCCGGCGCGGGAGAGAGCCCCGGAAATAGCCGAGAAGGCCGTGCCTCCCAGGGCGGCCGATGACGATGCTGGCGGCATTCTGTTCTCTCGCTACCCGCACCAACTCTTTGGCGATATCATCTCCTTCGACTCGAAGCACCTTGGCGCCGAGGTCCTCCGCCAGCCGGAGATTCTCTTCCAACTGGCGTTTGGCTTCCGGAGAAGCACCGGCCCAGTGCGGCATCTCCACCCACACGGCGATGAAATCCGCTTGCAAGCGGTTTGCCAGCCGCCAGGCCCGGCGGATCACCCGCTGGCTGTTGGCATGCTCGTCCACCCCCACCAGCACCCGGTCCCCGGCCGGCCAGACTTGCTCGATCTTGTGCCGGTGCATGTAGTCTTCGAGGTCTTCCTCAACCGTCGCGGACACCCTCCGCAAGGCCAGCTCGCGCAGGGCGCTTAGATTGCCTTCGCGGAAATATTGACGGAGAGCCTGTTCGGCGCGATCCGGAGGATAAATATTGCCATGCTTCATTCGTTGCCGCAGGGCATGGGGTGTCATGTCCACGAGCTCGAGCTCATCCGCCTCGTCCACCACCCTATCGGGAATCCGTTCCCGCACCGGCACTCCCGTTATGCTTTCCGCGATGTCGGCAAGGCTCTCGATATGCTGAATATTCAGCGTGCTGATCACCGTGATGCCGTGTTCGAGAAGCTCATTAACGTCTTGCCAGCGCTTTTCGTGTTGGGAACCAGGGGCGTTGGTGTGCGCAATCTCATCCACCAGAGCCACCTGGGGATGCCGGCGGATAACGGCATCGGTGTCCATCTCCTCGAGTGTCAGGCTCTTATACGGGATCTTCTTTCTGGGAATGATTTCGAGGTTCCCAATGGCTTCGATAGTCCTCGGGCGGTTGTAGGTTTCCACGTAGCCGATGACAACATCCGTGCCGCGGGCCTTGCGCCGGTTGCCCTCCTCCAGCATCCGGTAAGTCTTGCCCACGCCAGGGGCCATGCCCAAGTAGATGCGGTGGAGGCCGCGTGCACCCATCCCGGCTTGCTGCCGCACTCGCTCCAGCATCTCTTCGGCTGTAGGCCGTTCTTCATCAGGACCGCGGGACTCGTCATCCACCGCCCCCCCCACTCCTTCCCGATAACCGGTCCAAATCGAGATTAAGCTCCAGCACGTTCACCGTCGACTCGCCAAATATCCCCAAGACCGGCCCTTCGGTGTGCTTCTGCACGAGAGACCGCACATCCGCCTCCGCCATGCCCCTCGCCTTCGCCACCCGTGGCGCCTGCAAGTAGGCATTGGCCGGGGTGATATCGGGGTCCAGGCCGCTGGCCGATGCGGTTACCGCATCCACCGGGACGAGCTGGCCGGCGGCAAGGCCGTTCTCCTGCCGGTAGGCTATTGCCCGCTGATTGACGATGTCTATCAGCTTCTTATTCGTGGGCCCTAGATTGGAGCCCCCCGAAGCGGTGGCATCGTAACCGCTCGCCCCGGCGGCCGAGGGACGCGGATGAAAATACCCCGGTCCCGTGAAATTCTGACCGATCAAGGCCGAGCCGATCACCTTCCCATCGCTGCCCGTAATCAGGCTGCCGTTGGCCTGTCCTGGGAAGAAGACTTGCGCGAGCCCGGTGATGGCCAAAGGGTAGGCAATGCCCAGCAGCACTGTCATTATAGCTAATAGGACTAAAGCGCTTCTAATCTGGCCTCTGATGTTCAATGTTACTCCTACGCCAGCCCAACCGCCCTCACTATCAAGTCAATTATCTTGATGCCGATAAACGGCACTATCACGCCTCCCACGCCATAAATCAAGAGATTGCGACGAAGCAACTCGCCAGCCGGCGCCGGCCGGTAGGCCACGCCTCTTAGGGCCAGCGGGACCAGAGCAATTATGATCAGGGCATTGAAGATTACCGCCGAAAGAATGGCGCTTTGCGGCGTCGCGAGTCCCATTATGTTAAGAGTATTCAGCGGCGGGTAAGTGACCGAAAAGGCTGCCGGTATGATGGCGAAGTACTTGGCGACGTCATTGGCGATGGAGAACGTCGTGATGGCGCCCCGCGTTATGAGCAACTGCTTGCCGATCTTCACAACCTCGATGAGCTTCGTTGGGTTGGAATCGAGGTCCACCATATTGGCCGCTTCCTTGGCCGCTGCGGTGCCGGAGTTCATCGCCAGCCCCACGTCCGCCTGGGCAAGGGCCGGGGCATCGTTCGTGCCATCCCCGGCCATTGCCACCATCCTGCCCTGGCCTTGGAAGTCGCGAACAATGCGGATCTTGTCCTCGGGCTTCACTTCGGCTTCATAGCCATCCACGCCGGCCTCTTTGGCGATTGTCGCTGCGGTCAGGCGGTTATCACCGGTCATCATCACCGTGCGGATGCCCATTCGCCGCAGCTCGTCGAAACGCTCCCTCATGCCCGGCTTCACCGTGTCCTTGAGGTAGATGACGCCCACTATGCGACCATCGGACATCATGGCCAGAGGCGTGCCGCCCGCTTCGGAAATGCGCCTAACCTGTTCTTGCAACCCCGGCACATCGCGCTGCACCGTGCTCGCCAGCACGGCGTCCACCGCCCCCTTGTACCAGGAATGGCTATCCTGGATCACGCCGCTCATCCTGGTCTCCGCGTTGAAGGCGATGAACTGCGCATCAGGATCAGGAACAGCCGAAGCCGGAGCGCCCAATTCGTCGGCCAGCGCCACCGTGCTGCGCCCCTCCGGCGTCTCATCGCCTATGCTGGACATCTTCGCGGCGATCAGAGCCTCCGTATCGCTTGCCCCGTTAACCGGGATGATCTCCGCCGCCAGCCGGTTCCCGTAGGTAATAGTGCCTGTCTTATCCAGAAGCAACGTGTCGACATCGCCCGCCGCCTCCACCGCCCGGCCGGAGGTTGCCAGGACGTTGAACCGGGTCACCCGGTCCATGCCGGCGATGCCGATCGCCGAGAGCAGGCCGCCGATGGTGGTGGGTATCAGGCAGACAAGCAGAGCCATCAGAACAACTATGGACACCGGGCCGCCGGCATACATGGCAAACGGCTCGAGCGTGGCCACGGCGAGGAGAAAGACGATCGTCAGCCCGGAAAGCAATATGGACAACGCTAACTCGTTGGGCGTCTTCAGCCGCACCGCCCCTTCCACCAGGGCGATCATGCGATCGAGGAAGGTGTGCCCGGGGTCGGCGGTGATGCGAATCTTCAACCGGCCGCTCACCACCTGAGTGCCGCCGGTGACCGTGGAGCGGATATCGGTGCCCGGCTCTTTCAGCACCGGAGCCGATTCACCGGTGATGGCCGCTTCATTCACGTATGCCAAGCCATCGACGACTTCGCCATCCCCGGCGATTAGCTCGCCCTCGTCCGCAAGGGTGATGTCCCCCCGGCGGAGGTCGTGCGAACTTACCGTCTCCTCATGCCCGTCCCGCAGCAGCCGGGCTGGCGTGTCTTTCCGGGTGGCGCGAAGGCTGTCCGCCTGGGCCTTGCCTCGCGCCTCCGCCATAGATTCGGCGAAATTGGCGAACAGCACGGTGAACCAGAGCCAAAGGGTGATCTGCAGCACAAAACCAAATCCGCTGGCGCCGGTGACGATTCCCTGCGCTAGGATAATGGTAGTAACGATCGCGCCTACTTCCACAACCAGCATGACCGGATTGCGAGCAACACGACGTGGATCCAATTTCGCCACGGCGTCCAGCGCCGCCCTCCGGACAAGGGTGCCCGTCCAGGCCGAGGCCCCCGCGCGCCGGGTGGCGGCGAGTTCCTTCATCTCCTCCGTTTCAGGAGTCCTCGTGGTAGGGGGGATCAAAGCGCGGGTGGGATCGGCATCCCTGGCCGGCACCACATGTGTCGGCCGGCCGCGGTCCTGCTTGTCTTCAACGTCGTCCGGCATCGAATAACTCTCCTCTAGAACACTCGCCCTGCGGACAGGAAAAGCTGCTCGACTATAGGCCCCAAGGCGAGGGCGGGGAAATAGGTAAGTGCGCCCACGATTATGATTACTCCAACCAAAAGCACCACAAACAATGGGCCATTTGTGGGGAAAGTACCGAGACTTGGTGGAACGTACTTCTTCCTCACCATGGAGCCGGCAATCGCCAGTACCGGGACCACCGGCACGAACCGGCCGATCAACATGGCGAGGCCAATAGTTGTGTTGAAAAAGGGCGTGTTGGCGTTCAGCCCGGCAAAAGCGGAGCCATTGTTGGCCGTGCCGGAGCTAAAGGCATAGAGTATCTCGCTAAAACCATGGGGCCCCGGGTTGGCGATAGAGGAAGTCCCGGCGGTAGTGACACTCCCCAGAGCAGTGAACAATAGGATATCAGCCGCCAGGACGAGCACGTAGATCATCGCCATCTTCATCTCGTAAGTCTGTATCTTCTTGCCCAGATACTCCGGCGTTCGTCCGACCATAAGCCCGGCAATGAATACCGATAGTATTGCCATGATGAGCATCCCGTAGAGGCCCGATCCCACTCCGCCAAAAATGATCTCGCCAAGCTGCATGTTCAGCAGGGGAACCGCTCCCGTTAGAGGTAAAAGGCTGTCGTGCATGTTGTTTACCGCACCACAGGACGCATCGGTAGTGACGACGGTGTAAAGCGTGGAGCTGGCAATGCCGAACCTGGTTTCCTTGCCCTCGAAATTGCCGCCGGGTTGCAGAGCCGAGACGCTCTGGTCGACACCTAGCTTGGCGATCAAGGGATTGCCTCCCTGTTCCACCGGCCAGGCCAATGCCACCCCTGCCAGAAAGAGTATGGCCATTGCCGTCCAGATGGCCCAGCCCTGCCGGGTGTCACCCACCATCCGGCCAAAGGTGTAGACCAGTCCCGCCGGTATGACGAAGATGGCAAACATCGACAGGAAGTTGGTGAGCCCATTGGGGTTTTCATAGGGATGGGCTGCATTGGCGTTGAAAAGGCCGCCACCGTTTATGCCAAGCTGTTTGATGGCCTCCTCGCTCGCCACAGGGGCTTGGGCGATAGTCTGGCTACCTTTTTCAACCGTGGTCGCCGTCGTGTAGGGGTTCAAGTTTTGTGGCATCCCCTGCCATACAAACACCAAGGCAAGCCCGAAGGAAAGCGGCAATAGGACATACAGCGTAGAACGGACAAGATCCACCCAGAAGTTGCCGACCATGCTCGACGACCGGCGCGCCAGGCCCCGGATGAGCGCAATGGCCACCGAGAGGCCGGTGGCGGCCGACAGAAAATTCTGGACGGTGAACCCGGCCATATCCATGAGATAGCTCATCGTGGATTCGCCAGCATAAGACTGCCAGTTGGTGTTCGACACGAAGCTAGTGGCAGTGTTGAAGGCCAGGTCCGGAGAAACCGCTCCGAAGCCCTGAGGATTGAAAGGCAAGAACTGCTGGAGCCTCATCAACAGATACAGGAGTATCACCCCAGCCAGGCTGAACATCAGTACTCCAGCCGTGTAGGAAGTCCAGCGCTGCTCAGACTCCGGATCGACGCCAATAACGCGGTAGATCACCCGTTCCACAGGTCGCAGGACCGGGCTCAAGAACACTGCTTCCCCCGAGAACACTTTTGTCATGTAGAGCCCAAGCGGCTTCGTGATGAGCAGTAGGAGAGCCACGAAGAGGGCGAGCTGCGCAATCCCCGGTAAAGTCATCTATTTCGTCTCCGCATCCTCAAAATCGCTCCGGCCTGATAAGCGAGTAGAGGAGATATCCAAGCAAGAAAACTGTCACAACCGCAAATAGTGCATATTGCAGCAGCACCTACGCCTCCCCTGATAACCGGCCGAGCCCTACTATGAGACCGAAACACACCGCAAAGAAAACGAGCCAGATCACCAAATACAATAGATCACCCATGCCGGAATCTTGACCCTCCAACTTAGTTGAGCTTTCCAAGGAATGAGGTTGTCCTTGACCTTGCACCTTCCCGGTTCGGGGCGCGAGACTGTTCCGGGCGCGACGGTACGCCGGATTCTGTCCTGGTCGGGATTCTAGCAAGACGCGGACCACCGGGCAAGCGTGGCCGTAATCAGTTCATGTGCTCCTTGGCAACTCTAAATGTCTCCCCGATCCCGACGACTGAATTGCACGGTCAAGGAGCAGGGGCCACCAGCCGTGCGGCAGCTAAGGCAGTATTCCTCGGCCAGCCTTACGCTCAGTTCTATCAATGCATCTCGCTCGGCCGGACTGCCATCCAACCTCATTGTGATACTAGCCGACGTGGTTTCGGAGTCATCGCCGTGCGATAGCATGCCACAAAGTGCTCTCAGCCAGCCACGGTACTCTTCAACTTGCAGCTCATCCAACACCGGCAGCGGCCCTGCCAGTGCCAGGCGGGCTACCCCACGTGCTTGGCCGTTCTCCGCCGGGTATGCTGCCGTTTGAATTTGATTGCTGGCTGGGGCTGGAGTTTCCTGCACATGGAGTCCCTTGCCACGAAACAGACGCCAGGCGGACATCACGGATCGAGCTTGACCCGCGATTGCGCCGCTCAGCCCAATCCTTCTGCCATCCCTAGTCCGCACCGCCCACCACCGGCTCATATCCAACCTTCAGTCTCACGACCATCCAACCTCGTTCCTCCGGAACCGGACAAGCATGCCGGCATACTCACAGAGAAGCCCGAGAGCCACATCTACCGGCCCCCAGACATATTGGCGAAACCCGGCTCGCTTTGACCAGCGTCTGGCCTTTGGCCATCCGGATCGATCAGCCTGGTTAGCGATTCGATCGGGAAGGGTTTGGGGAGATACGCCAGAGGCTGGAACTCCTGCAATCTAGCTGGCGAAACGCGCACGGCCGAAACGACGACAACTGGAATATCGATCCCTTCGCGTCGCAAATCGCGGAGCACATCCCAGCCACTCTTGTCTGGCAAATTGATGTCCAAGAGGAGCAGATCCGGCTGGTTGTCACGAATCTCGGCCTCCGCGCCTTTGGCAGAGCTTGCCTCGAGAACAGTGACACCCCTTCGGCTTAGATTCCTCTTGATGACTCCACGCAAGGTGTCCTCGTCCTCTATTACCAGCACAGTCTCATACTTAGGCTTCATCTGCATAATCACCCGGGAACCTTCCTCGGTGGTTGGGCCGGCATCCCTCTGCCTCCATCCACCAGTCCACTCGGTGCCAATAACTTGTCTTCCTACCAATTAGTGTACCCGCAATGTCATCAACGAGGGCTCAAAAAGAAGCGCCTTGCACCTCAACATATGTTCAATATTTGCTCATAGGGAGCAATCGAGGGCTCCAGCGGGCCTCCATGCCGGCTTTCTAGGCCATGAAGCGGTAGCCAATCCCCGGCTCAGTCAACAGGCGGCCCGCCACCTGAGGATCCATCGCGAGTTTCTTTCGCAGTCTCGCCATGTATACGTGAAGGTAGTGCCGCGATCTTTGGGCGGATGGTCCCAAGAGTTCGCCGAGGAGCATCTCTTCCGTTAGCAACTTCTCCGGATTACCCACGAGGATTTTCAGAAGCTGGTACTCCCTGGAGGATAGCCGGATCCCCTGCCCGCCGAGTCGTACGCTCCGGTGTTCGAAATCGACCTCGAGCCCGGCTGCCCGGCGGACGGCCTCGCTACCGCTCTCCGGCCGAGCCGCATGCCTAAGCGCCACCCGTACCCGGGCGACAAGCTCGGCTTCCCCGAAAGGCTTGACCAAGTAATCGTCAGCCCCGGAATCCAGCGCTTTGACCTCCTCACGCCAGTCGCCTCTCTCCGAGAGGACTAAGATTGGCGTGCTCGCCCAGGCCCGGACTATCCGGATGAGCTCGAAGCCGTCCATGTCCGGCAGCTCCAGCTCCACAATCAGCACGTCGGACTGATCGTGCCAGCAATATTCCACCGCCCGGCGCCCGTTTGCCGCCGTCCTCACCCGGAATCCCTCGCGCCTCAGAATCCGCTGTGCGGCACGGAGTATCCCTGGATCAGGATCAGCTACAAGGATATGGGCGCCTACCATCTCAAAGAACCGGGGTTCGGTGATCTCAATCCTGCCCGAACCACGCGTCGGGCAGGCGGAAACTCCACAGGGCATCAGTAGTCATTTGCTGGTACCCAACCACGACTTGGTACAGGCGGGCATTGGTGATCGCCAGCGCACCGAGGTTCGCCAAGGCGGCAAGAAGCTCGATTTCGTCCGAACTGAAGCTCCGCCTCTGTCCCGTGTAGACCCTCAGGATACCAATCGGCTTGCCGTGCGCCATTAGCGGGACAAAGGCAGCGGAAACAATCCCTTCGTGCTTGGCGGCCTCCGGATACTCGAACCGGGGATCGGCGGAGACGTCCTCGATAACCACCGGCACGCCGGCCAGGGCCTCCCGGTCGACCCCGCTGTGCTCCACATCCACCGGCCCCTTCCCCAAGTATTCCGGACTCAGCCCCTCTGCCGCCACCGGATCGAGAAGCCCGTCTTTCGTGAGCAATCGCACCGACGCGGCCCTTAGCCCGAGGGCTTCCATGACGCCTTGGAGGAGTTGGCGCAAGACAACTGCCGGTTCGAGTCCGCTTTCTCCCAGCGCGATCGCCACCCGATAAAGAGCCCGATAATAAGCTTGCCAATGGCTGTCATCGCCCACTGCTTAAGACCTCCGTGGAAAACCGGGCGCTGGACCGGGGTGGTTTCATTCCATCCAGCGCCGGGCGGTCTACGATCACTTCGCAGGGAGCATGGCTGAAGACATAGGCGGTGGTAGCGCTGAAGCGGGTGTCACCACCTCTGGCGGGGAGATCGCCCATTAGAATAATGTCTGCCCCAGTGTTGACGGCCTCGTCGACGATCGCGTGGCTGGCCTCCCGCACGTGGGCGATCTCCATCTGCAGTGGTACGTCGAAGCGCTCGGCAATCCGCCGGGCCCGATCGAGAGCCTCCTTGGCCATTCGCTCCGCTTCAGGCAGATGGGCGCTGAGCGGGAGCGCCCATGGCACTTCTATAACGTAGAATACCTCGACTCGAGCCTGCCGGGCTTTGGCCATCTGCGCTCCCAGCGCCACCATGCGGTCGGAGAGAGCGGTGCCTTGCACGGGCACCAGAATCCAGTTGGCCCGCTCGCTCATTCGCACGGCCTTGGCCACCTGCAAGGTCGTGGGCGTCTGCTCGGGCAGCTTCAGCATCCAGAAGATGACGGCAGAAATGCACGCAACGAAGCCAAAGGCCAGGATGATGCCAGTGGCAGTCAGGTGAATAGGCTCCATCACCGCCTCCCACTCGGCCGTGCGAACATGAGCTTCAGACGATAGGCCCCAAGAGCGGCCATAATGAGGCCCATTGCTGTGAACATGAGCGGCGCCCCCCCGATAACGCCACGGCCGGCAATCATTAGACCGAAGGCGACGAGGAGAACAGCTACCACGCTCCGATAGACAGATAGTGTCTGTCTCATTTCTTCCTCCCGGACTGTCCAGACAGCAAGCGATCGCGGCGCTGCAGGTTCTCCTCTAGCTCCTCAGCCATCTCCGCTTCGCCGGCGTCACGATAGACCTCCAACTGCTCCTTGCTCCAATCGTAGTGTATGCTCCCGAACAGTGGCAGACCTGCTCGCCTCCGGTAGAACAAATAGATCACCAACCCCAGTGCGATCCATGCCGGTCCAGCTATGCGCCCTATTTCATGGGTGAAGACTACCATTACAAAGATGGAGCTGATTCCCAGAAAACCTAACACCCCAACCACCGGAAGCGCCTTTGGCGGTCCCTCTGCACCACCCACGCGGATATTCCCCGGGACTCGGAATGGCCTCGGCGTCCAGGGGTCCTTCACGCGGAGCACCAGCAGAGAGACGAACACAAGCATGTAGGCGGACGCCGCACCGAAGGCATACATGTTTCCCAGAGTGTCGAAGGCATTCTGGGATAGGCCGGCGCCCCATAGCTCGAGGAGCGCAACTCCTGAGAAAACCAGAATAGTCCGCACCGGTGTCCTAAAGCGCGGGTGAACGTAGTTGAACCAGGACGGCAACAGCCGGTAGCGCCCCATGGAGTAGGTGATCCTGGAGGCGCCGAACACGCCGGCGTTGGCGGAAATGAGCACCAGGGTCGCCCCCAGACCGGCAACATAGGGCCCGGCGATCACCCCGACGAGGGGGACATGGCTGGCGAGCCAGGCTACCGGGTCGGCGTTGTGGGCCGCGAACGTCTGCCAGGGCAACATTGCCAGCCCAAGGTTGGAAAACGCCAGGGCGTAGATGAGCACGGTTAGGATGAGGCCGATTGATGTGCGGGGCACAACCGTAGAAGGACGCACCGTTTCCTGCGAGGCCTGGCTGATCGACTCCAGACCAACGAACGAGATGATGGCGAGGCTCGCCCCATAGGCCAGGTGGAAGGGATCCGGCCAAGCTGTCGTCATTTGCTGGAGCAGCAACGGCCCATTGAAGGCAAAGAGGAATCCGAAGAACAAGAGTGAAGACTCCGAGATGATATCCAGAGCCCCCAATATCTCATTGAACCGCGAGGACTCCCGTACGCCAACAATATTCAAGCCGGCAAGGAAAAGAACAAGTAGCGTCGCGGCAAAAATCAGCAGCGGCTGGATTTGTGGGAACGTCAGCCCAAGAACGCTGACATCGACGGTGTCTCTCAGCACCGGAAAGAAGAAGCTGATGTATCCAACCGAGGCCAGGGCAAACAATGAGATGTCGATGGTAAAATCGAGCAGAACGGCCCAGCCAGCGGCAAACCCCAACAGATCGCCTAGGCCCCGCAACACGTAGAACTGGCCGCCGCCGGCGAAAGGGTAAGCCGCCGCCAGCTCCGTGTAGGCTAGGCCCACACAGACGTACACCATGCCGGCGAAGAGGAAGGCGACGTTTGTTCCGCCTTGCGCGGCTCCCATGACCAGGCCCAGGGCCACGTAAACATCGGCGCCGACATCCGCGTAGCCCCAGGTGAACGAGCCCCAGACTCCAACGGCCCGCCGCAGTCCATGCCCTGACGAACCGGCGGGCGCCTGCACGGCCTCCTGGGCCGTCCCCGCCTCATTTTCCGCCGTAGCTGATTCCGTCAATACTCACCTTCCAGATGAATCCGTCCTCTGCAAGAAATATTGCCACACGAGTGCTCAACAAGGTGTCAATAGACGGTGAGGGGGACTCAACTTCTGCTCAACATCAAAGGACATTACTTCTTCCGGCTACTCTCTGCCGGTTCGCCCGAAGGCTCCAAAGGCAGCGAAAAGATGAAGCGCTCGCCACCACCCTGGCGGCTTTCCGCCCATATTCTGCCCCCGTGAGCTTCCACAAGCCCCTTCGCCACAGCCAGCCCCAGGCCGGTTCCCTTCTGCAGGGAACTCTTCTCAGAAACTCGGTAAAAGGGCTCGAACACAAACGGAAGATTCGCCGGTGGGATGCCAGGGCCACGATCGGCCACCTCAACTTGAATCTCACCGTCCGTCGTTCGTGCCGATATGTCTATCTCGGTGCCGGCTGGTGTGTACTTGGCGGCATTCTCCAGCAGATTGGAGAACACCTGATCGATCTCCACGTAGTCGAGGTAAACCGGTGGCAGGTCCTCCGGGATGCTCACGCTAATCTTATGCCGCGCCAGCAGAGGCCTCAGATGTCCCAGGACATCATCCACCAGGGCCCCCATGTCATACCAGGCTTTTTGTGGCCTCAGGTTCCCTCCCTCAATCCGGGATAAATCCAAAAGGTTGCCCACTATTTGGTTCAGCCTCTGCGCTTCCTCTTCAATCGCTTTCGCAAACTCCTCGCGCTCCTCTCCCGTCCATTCGACATCGCACTGCCTTAGGCTACCCGCTGAGGCTATAATCGAGGACAGCGGGGTTCGCAGGTCATGCGACACGGCATTGAGCAGAGCGGTCTTGAGATCATCGGTCCGGCGCAGAACTTCGGCATCGGTGGCCTGCCGCTGAAGACGAACCCGTTCAACCCATAGTCCTAGCTGAGTCGTCACCGCCGACAATAGGCGGTCCTCAGCCGAGGTGAAATTTGGCGACCCAGACCGGCGAACCAGCATCAAGTCACCAACGTCGGTGCCCTGAAAACGGATGGGAACAACCAAGAGCATCTGGCTTGAGGAAGGCACTTGCTTCCCCGGTGGATGGGGCGGTACCACGTGAATCCACCGGCCGGGCTCCCCCCGCTTCTGTCCGGTTGGTGGGGGTCCTTCGCTGAGCTGCCGCTTCGCGGCTCTGCCGGCGGAACGAATTAGCTGCAGGGCTTCGGCTTCTCCGCTCACGGCAGGCTCGGCAATCTGTTCACTGTCCGCCAACTCGATGGAGACAGCGGCGAGCGCCAATTCGTGACGTAGCCGCTCAGCCACCGCCCGCAGCGCGGCAGCCGTGTCCGGCTGGCTGATCAGCCTGACGACATCATAGAGGACAACAGCTTCCCTCTCCCGCTGCTCAGCCTCTCGAGCGCGCCGCCGCAACTCACCGGCCAGTTGCCCGGTGATTATGGCAGTGATTAGAAACAGAAGGAGCGAAACCCATTCGGCAGGGGCGGCGATCGTGAATGTATGGAGCGGAAGGACGAAGAACCAATCGAAGGCCAGGAAAGCCGCAATGGAAGCAAGAACCGCCGGCCCGCGCCCGAAGGCTATAGCAGCGGCAAGCACAACGATTAGATAAAGCATCGAGGTGATGGATACGGGGGCCACCGAGACCACAAAGGCAACGATGAGGCTCATCAAGGCCACCGCGGCGAGCGCCGACAGGTACCCGACCCACGCGGGCCAGCCGGCAGACTGCAGCCAGCCGGCTAGCAACCGTCGGACAACCATTTCTCTGCTCCTAGAGCTCTGGTGGGTGATCTGCGGCGACCTCGCTAAACGACTCCAGCGCCGAGGTGAATCGAATTGTAATAGCGCCAGATCTCTCCTCAGCCTCCCAGTCCAAGTGGTACTCCTCCGCCAGTCGAGCGCTTTCCGCAAGCAGCAATTGCAACTCCGGCAGACCACCATCCAGCTCAATCGTCAGACTGCTCGACCAATCGCCCAAGCCTTCGTAGGTTGCGAGCATGCGGCAGATTTCCCTGAGCCGGCTGCTCCATCTTTCTACTTTTGATTCATTCCCAACTGCTAATTCCATTGCCCATAACCTAGCCGTAGTACCGGCCACTCTTCCATCCCTTACTATAGCCCGCACCCCATCAACGGGGTGTCAAAGACGCACCGTTCCCGCTCAACAAAGTCTCAATATTCGACAGGGAGTATTCTCTAGGGACTACCTTCCCCCCAGAATTGGGCTGACAGGGGTAGGTAAATGGTAATGTAGGGCGTCCTTCGTAGAAGGATGAACCGCCCGTGGGATGGCCCTAACAAGTAGGGCATCAGAACAGGGCAAGCGTAGGGCCGGTCCTTGCGGCCGGCCAATCGGCAAGTGGCTGGGAGCTGTGTTCTGGGTAGTGATATGGTTCAAGGCCGGGCGCACAGCCGTGCGCCCCTACATGCGTGGCTCTGGGTTGGGTATCGCCTACCCTCCCTCGGTTACGAGGCGGTAGCCGACACCTGGGTCGGTTACTAGATAGCGGGGGTTTTGCGGATCCGGCTCCAGCTTACGGCGCAGGCGCGCCACATACACGTGAAGGTAATGGCTCTCGGACCCGTACTGCGGCCCCCAAACCTGCTGCAACAACATTCGATCCGTCATTATCTTGTCCGGATGGTTAATGAAGGCCTTGAGCAGCGCATACTCCGTCGGCGTCAGGTGGACCTCATTGCCACCAACCCGAACCCTACGGTGTTCCAGATCGACCTCAAGCTCACCCGTGCGAAACACCGGCTCTGCCCCTGAGCGTGGCTTCACGGCATGGCGCAGACCTGCCCTGATACGCGCCAAGAGTTCATCGACGCCAAACGGCTTCACCAGGTAGTCATCGGCGCCAAGATCAAGCGCCTCGACCTTGTCAAGCTCTTCACCCCGCACGGATAAAATCACAATAGGGGTGCTCGACCAAGCCCTGACTGCTTTCACGACCTCCATGCCATCCATGTCTGGCAGGCCGAGGTCCAACAGGACGAGGTCCGGGTGTCTCCTCTCATGCAAGTCCAGGGCCTGCCGGCCGGTCTCCGCGGTCTCCACTTGGTAACCCTGCCGGCTTAGAATCGTCCGCAGCGCCCTCAGTATTGCCGGCTCATCATCCACCACAAGAATGAACGCTTTTGTTTGTTGCACCATCTTCCTATCCTTCGCCACCGGGATAAGCCGGCTGCTCCAATGGGAGTGTGAAGATGAACGAAGCCCCCCCGCCACTCCTGTTCTCGGCCCTAATACTCCCCCCGTGGACCTCCACCAGCCCCTTGGCAACGGCCAGGCCCAAGCCGGCGCCCTGCACGTGCTCATGCCCATCCACCCGGTAGAAGGGGTCGAACAGGTGAGCGGCAGCTTCGGCAGGGATGCCGGGGCCGTGGTCTGCCACCTGCAATTCGATTTGCCCTCCGGCAGTTCTAGCCACAATCTCGATCTCCTCACCCGCCGGGCTGTACCTTGCCGCATTTTCGATTAGATTGGATAGAACTTGGTCGATTTCGACGTAGTCGAGATCCACCGGCGGTAGTCCATCCGGGATATCAACCCTGATATGGTGATCAGAGATGATTGGCCTCAACCGGCCAATTACATCATCAACCAGTGCCCTTACATCGTACCAAGCCTTTTGTGGCTGCAGGCTTCCCCCTTGAATGCGAGACATATCCAGGAGGTTTCCTACTATCCGATTGAGCCGCTGGGCCTCTTCCTCGATGGCAGTGGCGAACTCCAACTTGTCCTCCTCTGACCAGTTGGCATCCGGTTTTCGCAGGCTGCCTGCGGAGGCTATGATCGATGCCAACGGAGTCCGCAGGTCATGGGATACTGCGTTCAGTAGCGCGGTCTTCAGCCGGTCCGAGCGCCGCAGAATCTCTGATTCGGTTGCCTCATGCCTTAAAATGATCCGTTCAACAGCTGCGCCCAGTTGGGTGGCTACCGCCATCAGCAGCCTGTCTTCAGCCTCCGTGAACTCGGCGGCTCCCCTTCGTTGCACCAGGAATAAATCTCCTAGCCGTTCCTCGTGAGCGCGCACCGGCACTTCATGTAACCGGTGGTCTGCCGGTTCGCGCTTGCCTCTCGAGCCATGGGGCGGCATGATGTGAACCCATCTTCCGTGGGAGGCGCACCCGGCGCCGGTGGGCTTGCCGGCATCTCTCAGGAGTTCCATCCTATCCCTTCTCCCCGAGTAGATCATCTGCTGCGCCGACGGATCGCCGACGTCCGCCGCACCGGCCGCCTCCTTACCACCTCTGAGCCTGATCGACACTGCCGCCAGGTTCAGCTCCTCCAGCAAGCGCTCGGCAACAGTGCGAAGAGCGAGGTCAATGCTATCTTGGTTGAGCAAGCGCGCTACGTCATACATGACAGACGCCTCACGCTCGCGCTGCCGCGCTTCAAGAGCCCGGCTCCGCTGTGCCGAGGCCAGCTCGCCCGTGGCGATTGCCGTAATCAAGAACAAAGCCAGCGCCACGATTTCCGCAGGCTGTGCAACCAGAAATGTATGAAGGGGCGCCACGAAGAACCAGTTGAAGGTCAGGAAGGCAATCAGTGACGCGGCGACAGCCGGCCGGCTGCCGAAGACAATAGCAGTTACAAGGACGGCAACCAGGTAGAGCATAGAAATGTTGGGTACGCTTGTGTAGGCATGGATCAGGCCTATTAGAACACTTGTTACAGCGACGCTTACAGAGCCAAACAGATAACCCAACCATGCCGACCGGATCACGGCCGAAACCCGGGTCCGAACAGAGATCGCCATGTTGGCCATGTTCACATCACCACCAGTAGAGCGAGCCTTCCAGGCCGGGGAATGCGCTGATCGCCGGGCCGGATAAAGGCCGCTGCTTCTATCGCGCGAATATTCCCGGGCGCCAACCCACAGCCCCGACTATTCCGCCTAATATTATATGCTATACTGTGATGCAAGGCTTGTTTCAAGACCCAACATTCAGGACCGGCATATGCCGCCGACTAGATAACGGAGCAAAGCTAAGCTCATGAGAATTGCCCTAGACGCCATGGGCGGAGATAAGGCGCCTGCGGAAACGGTGAAAGGTGCGGTCGCGGCAGCGAAGACACTCGGGATAGAGGTGCTGCTTGTCGGACGCCGGGAAGAGATTGAAACGGAGCTATCGAAACACAAGACCGCCGGCCTGCCGCTACGGGTAATCGACGCTCCAGATGTAATCGATATGGGTGAGCCGCCGGCTCAGGCTGTGCGCCGCAAGCCGAATTCTTCCCTCGTCATCGCCACCCAATTGTCTACAGGAGAAGCAGATGCTATGGTCTCTGCGGGCAATAGCGGGGCGGCCATGGCGGCTTGTCTCTTCAAAATGGGCCGCATCGAGGGCATAGAGAGGCCGGCCATCGCCGGGCTTATCCCAACCTTCCACGGCCGCGTCCTGGTCATCGACATCGGAGCCAATACGGAGTGCCGCCCAGATAATCTCCTGCAGTTCGCCATTATGGGCAGCATTTACATGCAAAAGGTTTGCCGCGTGACGGAGCCCCGCGTAGCCCTTCTCAGCAATGGGGAGGAAGATACCAAGGGAACAGCCCTCGTCAAAGAGACGCACAAACTCTTGCGGAGCGCACCGGTTTTGTTCACAGGCAATATCGAAGCGAAAGACGTGCCCTTCAACACAGCCGATGTGGTGGTGACCGACGGCTTCACCGGGAACATCCTGCTCAAGATGGGCGAGGGTGTCGTGTCGATGATGACCATGCTGATCAAGCAAGAACTGAGCCGGGATATCCTCACCAAGCTGGCCTCAGCCCCTCTCATTCCCGCCTTCGACCGCATCAAGAGCAGGCTCGACTACGCCGAGTACGGGGGCGCACCGCTCTTGGGCGTCAATGGCGTGGGTATCATTGCCCATGGCCGCTCCGATGCCAAAGCAGTCAGAAACGCCATCCGGGCCGCCAAACATGCAGTGGAGGAAGGCACCGTAGAGGCCATCAAGAGTATGGTGAAGGCAAGCGCTCCGGCGGCCAACAAGTAGACTGCGTTATACGCCATTCTCAACCAAGTGGGGGTACCATGCTGACATCATCCCAAATACAGGAGATTCTGCCACACCGCTATCCGTTTCTGTTGGTCGACGTCATAGACGCCGTGGAACCGGGAGTCCGGGCAACGGGACGCAAGAACGTGAGCGTTAACGAACCCTTCTTCCAGGGGCATTTCCCCGGTTATCCCGTCATGCCCGGCGTGTTGATCGTGGAAGCCCTGGCTCAAGTCGGCGCTGTGGCCATCTTGTCAGTCGAGGAGAACCGCAGCAAGCTGGCACTCTTCGCCGGCATCGACGAGTTCCGCTTCAAGCGGCAAGTCGTGCCAGGGGATATCCTCAATCTAGAAGTCGAGGTCACGAGGACCCGGGGCCCCATCGGCAAAGGGATCGGCACCGCCAAGATCGGTGACCAGATTGTTGCCAGGGGAGAACTCACCTTCGCACTGGTAGACAAAGGGAGCTGACAAAGACATTGGAGCCAAATGTTGCCAAGCCATCGGGCGCCAGAAACACCGCAATATCGGCAGCCGGTTCATTCCTAAGGATCGCCTTTGCGGCCGGCCAAATCCGCCGCTCCTCAAAGGCAGATTCACCACGATCTGTTCTTGTCATTAAGCTCTGCTGCCTGGGCGACGTGCTCATGGCCACCCCAACCTTACGCGCTTTGCGCGAGACCTTCCCCGAAGCTCATATCGCCATCATGGTCTCTTCCTGGGCCAAGGGGGTGCTAGAAGGCAATCCGAACATCGATGAAGTGATCGACTGCGGCCCCTTCGAGAGTTTTTCCCAACCACGCACCTATTTTTCATTGCTTCGCAGTATCAGCCGCCGCCGGTTCGACTGCGCCGTGGTTCTGGAACGGTCACCACGCTTGACCGTATTCCCTTACCTCGCCGGAATACCGCAGAGGGCGGGCCTCGATAGCTTCGGCAGAGGGTTTTCCCTCAATAAGAGGGTCAGCTGCGATCAGATCAAACCGGAGGTGGAGCTCTATCTGGACGTTGCCCGGCAGCTTGGGTGTGAAGTGAAGGACCCGTGGATCGAGTTCCACCCCACGGAGATGGACAATCAGGTCGTGGACCACCTGCTCGCGTCTTTGAGTTTGCGGGAAGGGGCCCCACTTGTGGCAATCCACGTCGGCGGGGGCGCGAATCCGGGGATGGAAGTCGCGGCAAAGCGTTGGCCCCCCGCCCAATTTGCGGAGCTGGCAGACCGCATTGCGACAACCTATGGCGCGGAAATCCTAATCCTCGGCGCCGCTCGCGACCGCCCTACAGCCGGCGAAATGCTATCTCATCTGAAGGCGGAGGCCAAAGACCTGGTGGGGCAGTTGGACCTGGGGGAGGTTGCCGCCCTTTGCCAGCGCTGTTCGTTATATCTTGGCAATGATACGGGAGTCACCCATCTGGCTGCGGCCACAGGCACACCGGTAGCCGCCATATTCGGCCCCTCCAGTCCGGTGACATACCGGCCGTATGGCCCCCGCGTCGAGGTGGTCTGGCGCGCGGTGGACTGTAATCCTTGTTTCCGTTTCGGCAGCTTCAATAAGGAATGCCGAAACGCCCGATGTATTGAGGCGGTGACCGTTGACGACGTCTGGCAAGCCGTGGAACGCCTTCTCAAGCCAAGCTAACCTGTGGTGCAGACCGGCCTCGCAGGAGGAAGGCCACGCCAGGGAGCACGGCAAGCACTTCGGCACAAGCGGGCGTCCGGGAGGTGCGGCTTCAGCCGCATTAGATGCCGGAGGCGGCCCGGTAGCGGCGGGCCGCGTGGACCCGCCCTACGCTCCCTGGGATCAACCACGAACCACTGCACCTCGCACACTTCTGCGCCGGGCCATCTTGGGCCTCTTCTATCTAGCTGGTCTGCCTTGGGCTCACTCCCCGGATCCGGCCGCCGGACGGCCTCCAAAGATCCTACTACTACGGCCGGACCATCTTGGAGATGTGCTTCTCAGCTTCCCGGCTATGGCCGCCCTCCATTGTGAATTCCCCCAATCAGAGATCGTCCTCGCAGTTGGTCCATGGTCCAAGGAGATCGCCGGACACAATGAGGACGTTACCTCGACGATCACCATTGCCTTCCCTGGTTTCGACCGCACCCGGCGTGGTTCGCCCTTGGCACCTTACCGACTTCTGGTACAGACCGCTTCCGCCCTTCGCAGGCAGGAATTCGATCTCGCCATTAATCTGCGGAACGACTTCTGGTGGGGATCCCTGCTCACGTACTTGGCTAGAATTCCCTGGCGCTATGGCTACGCTTACCCGGAGAGCAGCCGGTTTCTTACCAACTGGCTCGCCCCCAAGGACCAGCACGTGGCCGACCAGAGCCTCATGCTAGTTCGCCGGGCGTCTGCAGACTTTGCATCTAGCATTCGTGGGGGGGTTGCATCCAGCACTTGTAGGGGCGAGCCGGCGGCTCGCCCGTCGGAACTCGACACCAACTCCACTTATCCCATTTTTCGCCCCTGGTCTGACGAGGTTGCACGTGCTAGAAGGGTGCTGGACCTCAATGGAATCTCTGCCGGGAATAGACTGGTAGTAGTACATCCGGGAGCAGGGGCGGATGTCAAACTCTGGACGGCGGAGGGGTGGGGCGCAGTAGCGAGGTATCTAATCGATTCCTGCGGTGCTGCGGTGGCGATTACGGGATCGGCCGGCGAGAAGGCATTGACACAGGAGATTGTGGCCAAATCCGGCCGCGAGGTGGTGAACCTTGCCGGGC
>JAMCWQ010000037.1:0-18398 GCA_023480825.1 Chloroflexota bacterium
AGAATGATCGATCGGTCGAGGGTCTTGCTCATCCTTTCATACCGGCCTTTTCCGTACAATACCACCCCGAGGGCAGCCCTGGCCCTCAAGACAACCAGTATCTATTTGACAAGTTCCTGGCGTTGGTGGGCCAGGCCCGTGCAGGATTGCCCGTTTCTGGAGTGCTGCGGCCGGGGCAGCCCGCGCCGCTAGTGACTGCAAACGCCGCCGAGTCCCAGGCGAGCAGCCGGGAAGGGAGTGACCCGCAAGATGCCTAGCGCAAGAAATCTGGATATCAAGAAGGTTATGGTGATCGGTTCTGGGCCCATAGTCATTGGCCAGGCTGCCGAATTCGACTACGCGGGTACACAAGCATGTAAGTCGCTGCGTGAAGAAGGGGTCACGACGGTCTTGGTGAATTCCAATCCAGCTACGATCATGACCGATGAGGGGATCGCCGATGTGGTCTACATTGAGCCGCTGGTCGTGGACGTGCTCAAGCGGGTCATCCAGAGGGAGCGTCCGGATGGCCTGTTGCCGACTTTGGGCGGCCAGACCGGACTGAACCTTGCGGTGGAGTTGGCCGATGCCGGAATTCTCGACCGCTATGGTGTGCGTTTGCTGGGCACCTCATTGGAAACGATAAAGAAGGCAGAAGACCGGGAGCTCTTCAAACAGATGCTCACCGATATTGGTGAGCCGGTGATAGAGAGCACCATCGTGCATGCCTACCCCGAGGCATTGGCCTTTGCCAAAGAAGTTGGCCTGCCGCTGATTATCCGGCCCGCGTACACGCTTGGAGGGACCGGCGGTGGGATAGCTCAGACCTGGGAGGAACTGGAGGCCAGAGTGTCCGCCGGTCTGGGCGCCAGTCCCATTCGTCAGATACTCCTCGAGCGCTGCCTGACCGGCTGGAAAGAGGTGGAGTACGAGGTGATGCGGGACTCCGCCGATAGCTGCATCACCGTCTGCAACATGGAAAACTTCGACCCGATGGGCGTGCACACCGGGGATAGCATTGTGGTGGCGCCTAGCCAAACGCTCTCCGACAAAGAGTACCAGATGCTGCGAAGCGCCTCACTCAAGATCATCCGGGCCTTGGGAATCGAGGGTGGTTGCAACATCCAATTTGGGCTGGATCCGAAATCGTTTTCCTACTACGTGATCGAAGTGAATCCCCGTGTCAGCCGCAGCTCGGCCCTGGCGTCCAAAGCCACCGGCTATCCGATTGCCAGAGTGGCCGCAAAGATCGCTGTAGGCCGGACCCTGGATGAAATCCCCAATGCGGTCACGAAAAAGACTATGGCCGCTTTCGAGCCTGCTCTCGACTATTGCGTCGTGAAGATACCCAGATGGCCTTTCGACAAATTCGAGATGGCCGAGCGCACAATCGGCACCCAGATGAAGGCCACCGGAGAGGTGATGGCGATAGACCGCAGCTTTGAGGCGGCCTTCCAGAAGGCTGTGCGTTCGCTGGAGCTGAGTGGCAAGTGGCTTTCCTGGGAGGACGAGCGCTGGAATCCGGTTGATGGGGACTGGAAGCAGGCTTTGGGAGACTACATACGGCGGCCCAATGATCTCCGGTTGTGGGCGCTGATGGCGGCCCTCCGGCGTGGCGCTGATCCCCAGGAGATCTACGAAATGAGCGGGGTCGATCCCTGGTTCACGGTCAAGCTGCAGAAGCTGGTAGACATGGAGCGGCGTCTGGCCGGAGAATCGCTCTCCATGGATCTGCTGCTCGAAGCCAAACAACTCGGTTTCTCCGACCGGCAGGTGGCGGCGAAGACCGGAAAGTCCGAGCTCGAAGTCGAAGCGTTGAGAAGACGGCTGGGCATCAGGCCGGTGTATAAGATGGTGGATACCTGCGCGGCGGAATTCGAGGCCGCAACGCCATACTTCTACAGCACCTACGAAGAAGAAAACGAGGCCTCTCCCATAGAGGAATCGAAGGCGGTAGTGGTGGGGTCCGGCCCCATTCGCATCGGCCAGGGGATAGAGTTCGACTATTGCAGCGTTCATTCCGCCTGGGCCTTGCAAGAGGCCGGGGTGAAAAGCGTGATGATCAATAGCAACCCCGAGACTGTGTCCACCGATTTCGACACTTCCGACCGTCTGTACTTCGAGCCGCTCGACGAGGAGAGCGTCCGCAACATACTGGACAACGAGCAAGTTGACAATGGCCAAGATCCGGGCAACGGCAACGGCGAGATTCGACGCGACACGCCGATGATAGTCCAGTTCGGTGGCCAGACGGCGATCAACCTGGTTGCGAAGCTGGCTCCCCAGGGCGTGAGTATACTGGGTAGTACGGCGGAGGCGATTGACCTAGCCGAGGACCGGCGCCGGTTCGATGCTTTGCTCGCCGATTTGGGCATTCCCCGGCCCCCTGGAGCGGCCGTGAGAGACGTGCGGGCTGCCTTAAGGGTTGCGCAGCGCATCGGGTACCCGGTACTGGTGCGGCCTTCGTATGTCCTCGGCGGCCGGGCGATGCAGATCGTTCACAACCCCGAGGACCTTACACACTACGTGCGGGCGGCCATTGGCCTGTCCTCTGGCCCGTCGATACTCATCGACAAGTACCTCGAAGGGAAAGAGGTCGAAGTCGATGCGGTGTGCGATGGCGACGAAGTCCTGATTCCGGGAATCATGGAGCATATAGAGCGCGCCGGAGTGCATTCCGGAGATAGCTTCGCTGTGTATCCCGGCGTGAACTTGTACCATGATGAAGTGGAGATGATAGTCGACAACACGGTGAGAATCGGGCGGGCCCTCCAAGTGAGGGGCCTGATGAACGTGCAGTACGTCATCTACAGCGGTGTTGTCCACGTGTTAGAGGTCAATCCCCGGGCCAGCCGGACTGTTCCCTTCCTGAGCAAGGTCACTGGTGTGCCAATGGTGCGTCTGGCCACCAATATCCAACTAGGTAGTACGCTCAAGGACGAAGGGTATCAGGGTGGGTTGTGGCCGAGGCAGCCCTTGGTGGCGGTGAAAGCGCCCGTCTTTTCCATGTCCAAGCTTCTTGGAGTGGATGTCTATCTCGGCCCGGAGATGAAGTCGACTGGCGAAGTGATGGGAATAGACAAGGAGTTCGTCGCCGCCTTCTATAAGGCCCTGTTGGGCGCCGGCATGGGGGTGCCCCAGGAGGGCAGGATGTTGCTCTCCATCTCCGACCGGGATAAGCCCCAATCACTGTCGATGATAGAGCGCTTGGCCAGGCTAGGATACAAGTTGTTCGCCACCGAGGGCACAAGCAAAATGATAGAGTCGGCCGGCATACCGGTTCACAAGGTGGCCGCCAAAATCGGCGCCGGCAAGCCGGACATCGTCGATATTATTCGAGGTGGCACTGTGGATGGGGTGATAAACACGGTGAGCGGGGAGCAGAAGACTCTTGCGGACGGCTTTGCCATCCGGCGTGCGGCCGTGGAATCGCGGGTTCCTTGCTTCACATCGCTGGACACGGCAAGAGCAGTGGTCAATGCACTCACCAAAATGAAAGCGGCCTACACTGTCCAGCCGGTTCAGGAATACCGGCGGAGAGGGAGGAGTTACTAGGGCGGTCTATGCAGCAATTCAGCGGGCTCGTCGTCGAGAACATGGAAGTAATGCCCTCGGTATTCCGGCTCCAGTTGGAAGTCCCCAAGGGGATTGTGACCGGCGCCTCTCCCGGCCAGTTTGTGCATTTGCTGTGTAGCGAGACCTATGATCCATTGCTGCGCCGCCCTTTCAGTTTCCACCGGGTCAATATGGGGAACCGTACAGTCTCCCTCCTGTACCAGGTAGTTGGCCGGGGGACAGATTGGTTGTCTCATCGCACGGCCGGGCAGGCTCTCGATGCCCTGGGCCCTCTTGGCAATGGTTTCCGGCTGCAGCATTCTACCAAGCGTCTGTTGCTGCTGGGTGGGGGAATCGGGCAGGCGCCTTTGCTGGCTGCTGCCGAGGAGGCAGTCGGACGTGGAGTGGAAGTCGTGTACGCGGCCGGTGCTCGCAGCGTGAAATGGTTGCTGCCGGTCGGCTTTCTCCCGGACGAGGTCGAGTACCGCGTTGTCACGGACGACGGGTCCTCGGGGGCCAAGGGAATAGTGACGGACCTGCTCACAGAGTTGCTCGGCTGGCCCGATCAGGTCTTCGCGTGCGGCCCGGAGCCGATGTACCAGGCGATGGCGTCCATCGCTCGCACGACTGGACTCCGCCGGGGGGTGGTGCAGATTTCCCTGGAGCAGCGAATGGCTTGCGGCGTGGGCGCTTGCTACAGTTGCGTCGCGGAGACACGGCGGGGGCTGAAGAAGGTGTGCAAAGACGGTCCGGTCTTCGATCTCTCGGAGGTAATCCTGTGAACCTCTCCGTCGAGTTGGCGCCGCATTTCGGCCGGGAGCTTATTCTAAGGAACCCGGTCATGGCTGCTTCCGGCACGTTCGGGTTTGGCCGGGAATACGCGAATCTAATCGACATCCAGCGATTGGGTGCCATAGTGAGCAAGGGCACAACGCTCCGTCCCAGGGCCGGGAACAAGACGCCCCGCATTGCCGAGACGCCGGCGGGTATGCTGAACTCGATCGGGCTGCAAAACCCCGGTGTGCGGCGAGTGATCCGCGAGTTCGCCCCGGTGTGGGAGACATGGAAGGTTCCTGTCATCGTCAATATCGCCGGGGATTCGGTGGAAGAATATGCGAAGGTTGCCGGCTTGCTGGACGAGGTTCCCGGAGTGGCGGGCCTAGAACTAAATATATCTTGCCCCAACGTGGCTGCCGGTGGCATGGCCTTCGGTGTGGACCCGCTGCTTGCTGCCGAGGTAACGAGGGCTGTGCGCTCGGCAACTTCTCTCCCGTTGATAGTGAAGCTCTCGCCCAATGCTCACGATATCGTGGCGGTAGCATGCGCCGTCGTAGAGGCGGGGGCCAACGCCGTCTCCCTCATAAACACACTTGTGGGCATGGCCATCGACGTGGAAGCCCGGAGGCCGGTCCTGGGTAATGTGGTCGGTGGGCTGTCCGGTCCGGCGGTGAAGCCGGTCGCTCTGCGTATGGTCTATCAGGTGGCCGGTGCCGTTGGCGTGCCGGTGATCGGAATTGGTGGCATCAGCACGGCCCGTGACGCTTTGGAGTTCTTCATGGCGGGAGCCTCGGCGGTGCAGGTGGGAACGGCCAATTTCGTGAATCCGCAGGCGATGATTGGTATAATTGATGGTCTGACTTCGTGGATGGGGTCGCACGGAGTCGAGGACCTGCGGGAAGTCATCGGTGTAGCCCGGCCACTGGTCCAGCCCACCTGAGGCGGGTCATAAATGAAGGCACGTTCATGCAGTGGGGGAACGCCGTGTTGGCCATAAGCGATGGGGACAAGGCTTGTCACACGACGTGGCGCTATACCCGTTTCGTTCAGTTGGTTGGCCTTCTGGAGGTGGGCTCCGGTCACTTCCCCCTGACAAGGGGGCTTGAGTGGGTTAGTATGCCTGTGGAAGGTTCTAACCCCCCAGCCCCCCTTATCAGGGGGATTTAGGGGTTCTGATGGGGGAATAACCTCCGTAGCCCCCAACTGGCACATCCTTCCGGGAAGGGCTGCGTTCCTACAGCAGGGGAACGGCGCCCATTCGCTCTGAGGATATTAGGAGGATCTAAATATGGTTACGGAGGCGGAGGCCGCTCGAAGGGCCGAGGAGCTGCGGCAAGCAATCCAGCACCACAACTATCGCTATTACGTGCTCGACGACCCGGAAATAGCCGATGCAGAGTATGATGCCCTGTTCCGCGAGCTGAGAGCTCTAGAGGAGGAGCATCCGGAGCTGGCTACTGCCGACTCGCCCACCAGACGGGTGGGGGCGGAACCATTGTCTGCCTTCGCGCCTGCCGAGCATTTGATCCCCATGCTCAGCCTGGCAAACGTCTTCAATGAGAACGAGTTCAGAGCCTGGGACGCGCGTGTCCGGCGCCTTTCGGAGCGGGAGGACGTCCAATACGTGGTAGAGCCCAAGATCGATGGATTGGCGATTTCGCTGATCTATCAAGACGGCGTGTTGGTGCGCGGCGCAACCCGTGGCGATGGCGCTCGCGGAGAAGACGTGACGCAGAACCTTCGCACCATTCCGACGGTACCTTTGCGCCTCTACGCCGGCAACGGGGTCAGCGTGCCGCAATTGCTGGAAGTGCGGGGCGAAGTCTACATGCCCAAGGCCGCCTTCGAGCGGCTGAATGAGGTGAGAGCGAAGAACGGTGAGAGCTTGTTCGCCAATCCTCGCAATGCCGCGGCGGGATCGGTGCGGCAATTGGACCCCAAGGTCACGGCGAGCCGGCCGCTCCGTATCTTTCTCTACGCGCTAGGAATGGTAGAGGGGATTGCTTTTGAGAGCCACTATCAGGCCCTGGATTACCTGGGCAAGCTCGGTTTTCCGACAACGCCGGACCCGCGTGTCTGCCGTGGTGTGGAAGAGACTGTGAGGGCTTGCCAGGGATGGGCAGCCAGGCGGGAAGACCTCGACTTCGATATAGATGGGTCGGTGGTGAAGGTCGATAGCATCGCCCTGCAAAACGCCCTTGGGTTTGTGGGCCGTGAGCCTCGTTGGGCGGTGGCTTATAAGTTTCCGGCGATGCAGGCCACTACGGTTGTGAAGGACATTATCATCAATATCGGCCGCACCGGCACGGTCAATCCGACCGCAGTTTTGGAGCCGGTGGAGATCGGCGGCGTCACTGTCCAACGGGCCACCCTGCACAATGAGGATGAGATCCAGCGCAAGGATATCCGCATCGGGGATACCGTGGTGGTGCAGCGGGCCGGGGATGTCATCCCCCAGATCGTGAAGGTGGTTCCGGGAGGGCGGACTGGAGCCGAGCGCGAGTTTCAGATGCCCAAGGTTTGCCCGGTCTGCGGCTCGGCCATAGAACGGGCCCCGGGTGAGTCCATGGCCTACTGCACTGGTGCCGCCTGCCAGGCGCAGTTGAAGGAGCGGGTCATCCATTTTGCCTCCAGAGAAGCGATGGATATAGAGGGTCTGGGGGAAAAGCTATGCGTGCAACTAGTCGATCTGGGCATCGTGACTGATGTTGGCGATATCTACTGCCTGACGCCGGCCAAGCTGTTGGGTATGGAACGGATGGCCGAGAAGAGCGCCGGAAACATCCTGGAGGCCATTGAGAAGAGCAAAGCCAGACCATTCGACCGGGTCCTATATGCTCTGGGCATCCGGCACGTGGGGTCCAAGACCGCCGAGATGCTGGTGAATCGCTTTCGGAGCCTTGACAAGTTGCTGGCGGCAAGCACGGAGGAGATTGCCGGGATCTATGGTCTGGGAAATGTCGTCGGGGAAAGCGTGGTGATTTTCTTGCGGCAGGAACGGAACATCGAAGTGATTCGCAAGCTGAGGGAGGCAGGGCTCCGCTTCCAGGTGGATGGGGAAGTCTCTTCCGTTTTACCGCTTTCCGGCCTCAGTTTCGTCATAACCGGGAGACTGGCGCAATACACCCGCTCGCAGGCGGAAGAGGCTCTGCGGGCTCTAGGGGCTGAGACTGGCAGCAGTGTTACCAAGAAGACGAGCTTCCTCGTAGTTGGGGAGGATCCCGGTTCCAAGCTTGCCAAGGCCCAGTCCCTTGGGGTGAAGATACTCTCCGAGCAGGGGTTGCAGGCTCTGCTCAACGGCGACAAATCGGCGCTATCCGGCACAGAGTGAATCCCCGATGCCGAATGTAGGGCCGGCCGCTGTGTCGGCCTTCCCCCTGAATAGAGGGCAGAGCCGTCCTCCACTACATGTCCGGCGCCGTTCCGCCACTGCGTTTCGCCAGCCCTCCCCTACACATCCCCGGCAGTCCTCACTAATATAAGACGCTGGTTCCCCGCTTGGCCGGCCGGACTTAGAGCGAAGAGCCTATTATAAGCCCCAACGCCCCGAAACGCGCTTCTAATAGTATCACATTAGCCCACACGCAAACTGTCGCTTATATGTTCTTTGCAAATATAGAGAAGCTACAATAGTATAGCACAGGTAAGTATTTGAATGAATGCTTGCAAAATGTGTAAACGTGTGCTACTATGTCCTTGGGTCCTTGGGGTAAAAAACTGCATAAGGAGGTCTGCCAGCTTTGAAGCATTTCCACTACCTAGAGCAAGCGTGGCAGGGTCAGACCAAGGCCGTCGCTGTTAGCCAAGGAGCGGATGCTCTAACTGACAAACTGAAAATCGCTCTTCCCCCAATCCTAATCCTCATTTCCCTGGTTCTCCTAGTCACAGTCCCCTTTACTCAAGGCCACAAAACCGTGAGGCTCCGCGTTGGAGACGGTATTGCGCGGGTTTTTGAAACCGAGGCAAGCACCGTCGGCGCTTTCCTCGCCGAGCGGCAAGTGGACCTGCACTCCGGAGACGTGGTAGTTCCGGGTTTGGATAGTCAAATCGGCGACGGGATGGCGGTCGAGGTGGACCCTGTGCGGCATTTCCGGGTGTCTGTCGATGGGCAGGTGTTTGACCTTACCAGTAGTGCCGAGACTCCCAAGGATGTCTTTGAATCCCTTGGCTGTGGCTGGTCACCCCACGATTCAATTAGCGTGCAGGGAGTGGTGGTTGCGGCAAAACCCCCTGTAGGGGCTTCGCCCTCCTCCATTCCGCTAAGAGAAGTGAGTGTCACCAGCCGGGGTGGCCGGGCAGTTCCGGATCACTCCAACTTTACTATTCAATCGCCACTGACCGAAATCATCGCCAGCACCTGGCCACAGGGAGGCGGTGGAGGCGACATTCCAGATACAATCAACATCACACTAGACCGGGCCAAGACGCTCTATGTGAATGACGGCGGTGACAGTGCAACAATAGACAGCACTGCCGACACCGTCGGTAGAGCTCTCCTAGCCGAGGGAATTCCCGTGTACCTGTATGACCAGGTGACCCCACCTACTGACTCAAGGACCCAAGATGGTATGACGCTTACTATCAATAGGGCACGGGAGGTTACGGTCTATGATGGTGACCAGACAGCAATTGGCTACATCCACGCAAGAACGGTGAAGGATGCTCTGAAGGAGATGGGCTTGACCTACTCCGCCGATGACTTGCTGGACCCTCCGGCAAGCTCCCCGATTACCGATGCCATCGCCATAAGGCGAGCGCAGCCGGTGAAGCTGCTCGCAGACGGGGAAGTGTCGTCCTTCAGCTCGACGGCCGAGAACGTCGGCGCAATGCTGGCCGGCCGTGGCGTGCAACTCGGCAACATGGACATCGTGACGCCGACGCTGGAGACGCCGTTGGCGGCCGGAATGGTTGTACAAGTGGTTAGGGTCGCGGAGAGGATCGAGCAAGTCGAGGAGAGTGTTCCATTCGGCCAAGTTGAGAAACCGGATGGCGATACGTTCGAAGGAAAGAGTTGGGTGCAGCCCGGTAAACCAGGGACCAAGCTAGTGTCTTACCGGGTGATTCTACATGACGGGGCAGAGGTCAGCCGGCAAGCCGTGGACGAAGAGGTAGTGACGGCACCGGTGGACGAGATCAAGTATGTCGGCACCAAGAAGTCCGATGTCGTTGACACCGCCGGAGCGCCGGTCGCTTACTCCCGGGCGATCACGGTATGGGCTACCAGTTACTTTCCTCGCACCTGTGGCAAAGCGCCGGGGAGCCCTGGATACGGTATCACCGCTACAGGCAGGCGAGCTACTAGAGGCATAGTGGCGGTGGATCCGCGAGTCATACCGTTTCATACACGGATGTATATCCCCGGCTACGGCTACGGAGTGGCGGAGGATACCGGGGGTATGATAAGAGGAAACCACGTCGACCTTTGCTTCGACGACTCGGACTGGGGTACAATGCAATGGGGAGCGCGGTGGGTCACCATTTACATCCTGGATTGAGTCGTGGTTGATGCATCCCAAGCGGATACTGGAGAGTCTTGACATAAAGGCCCGGAAGGGCCTGGGACAGAACTTTCTGGTGGAGAGGTCAGTGCTATCGATTATCATGGAGGCGGCTGGCCTCTCCTCGCATCATGCCGCCGTGGAGGTCGGTCCCGGCCTCGGCGTGCTGACAAAGGAGCTTGCCGGACAATCCGGAGCAGTGCTGGCCGTGGAGCTCGACCGGCGTTTGGCGGCTCACCTGAGGCGGGAGTTCGCCGGCGCCGCCAACCTCGAAATCATAGAGGGAGACATCCTCAAGATCGAGATCGGTGAGCTGCTGCAGAGAGCAGCCACAATGTTGGGGTCTCCTCCTGGCGTCTTTCCTCCCTACGCCGTCGTGGCGAACCTTCCCTACTACATTACATCGGCGGTCTTAAGGCGGTTCCTGGAAGCAACGCATAAGCCATGCAGGATTGTGGTGATGGTGCAGCAGGAAGTGGCCGAGAGAATAGTGGCGCGGCCACCGGATATGAGCCTGCTTTCTGTGGCCGTTCAGCTTTATGGGGAGCCAAGAATTGTAGCCACACTTCCCCCGGCGGCTTTCTACCCGCCGCCAAAGGTGCACTCGGCAGTCGTCCGCATCGATGTCCGGCCGCAGCCGCCGATGGATGTCGATCCCGACCCGTTTTTCGATTTGGTGCAAGCGGGGTTCAGCCAACGGCGGAAGAACCTTGCCAACTCGCTAAGCATGGGATTGGGGATCGAGAAGAGGCAGGTTAGCGCCTTCCTGGCCGGCGTAGGCATCTCTCCGGAGAGACGCGCTCAGACCCTGAGCGTGGAGGACTGGATCACACTCTTCAGGCACTGGGGCCGTGCCTTTGGGAAAGGAGCCTAATGAAGCTGAGCCTTCGTGCCTGTGCTAAGCTGAATCTCACACTCGAAGTGTTGGGAAAGCGCCCCGACGGGTATCACGAAATCGCTTCCGTTATGCAGCAGATTGACCTCTGTGACGAGTTGTCCCTGGAACAGGCGCCAGACCTTTCGCTGGAGTGTGACGTTCCGGGGCTGCAGGGTGGCGACAACTTGGTGCTGAGGGCGGCCGGAAGGCTGAGGGACTTATCGGGGTGGGCTCATGGGGCGAGAATCACGCTGACCAAACATATTCCTCTAGCGGCTGGTCTAGGAGGCGGAAGCAGCGATGCCGCAACCGCCCTCCTCGGCCTGAACAGGCTCTGGGGCATGGATCTGCAGAAGCAGCAACTGGCCGGCATTGCTGCCGGGATTGGGTCTGACGTGCCCTTCTTCCTCTCCGGGATTTCTGCTCTAGCCAGAGGGCGCGGCGAGATTCTGACGCCTCTGCCAGGTATAGCGAGCACGTGGTTTGTTCTACTCAAGCCAGCAATCGTCATCGAGCACAAGACGGCTGTGCTATATAGCCGGCTGGCAAGAGAAGACTATTCGGATGGAGCGCGGAGCGAACTCCTATCCGGGTTGCTGGCATCGCGAGCGCCGGTTGATCCAGGCTTGTACTGTAACGTATTCGATAGGGCCCTCAAGCGGGAATACGCCGAAGTCCGGGAGGCTTGGAGGGCATTTGAGGAAGCCGGCGCCACCACTATACATGCCTGCGGCAGCGGCCCGACTCTGTTCTCTCCCTTCGCCAGCGAGGCTCAAGCACGGGATGTGCAGCGCAAGCTCGCCGGCCGGGAGGTGTATCTCGCACGAGCTCTCTCATGAAGTCTAACTAAATAGTCGAGTGTTTACTGATCTTTGCGCATAGTGCTAAACACTCCCGGCTTTAGGTGCAGGCCGGGTTGAGCTTCAAACACCAGTCTGTTTAGACATCTATGCAGGGGTCAATAATGTAGGGCGGGTGGCTTGTCCCCCGCCGTCCTTCAGGTGAAGGATTAGCTTGTAGTACTAAGGCGGGCCAGACGCCTGCTCTGAGCTTGCGAAGGGACCCGCCCTACGCTAACACGCGGTTTATTTGTTGAAGTTCGTCAGAGAGCCAAGTGATAAGGCGCCTAATGCAGGGGATGAGCCGGCAGCTTAGTGAAATTCTCCGTGGTGATACGTAAGAAGAGGCGGTCTTCCTCCACTCTGTCCAGTTGGTCGACGGGAATTTGCCTGTTCTCATGGTCGCCCAATTCGCTATGCACAATTAGCGACTGTACGTTGATAGAATTCGGAGCGGTGACTACCTCGGTGACATGGCCTACTTCGCCATCAGTGGCTTCCACCGCCATTCCTTTGGCGATCACAACGCTGCCCGCCGGAACGTTTTCGGTCTCCTCGACGAATAGAGGCTGGTACTCCGCGAAGCCTGTTCCGAACAAATTGTACTCATCCCCCTCAAAGTCGACTGGTGTCGTCAGCCAAAGCACAGTCTGCCTGGGATAATTGGGTGGTGGATTCCAATCGCGTGACGGTGAGACGAAGTGCTCCTCCAGGAACCCCGGCATGCCCTCCAATTCCGCTTTGGAAATGGAGAGATATACGGTCCGCTCGTCTACCTTGGTGACTTTGTCTAAGGGAACCACCACGTCACGAGGGGCGAACCACCCCAGGCGGATGACGAGATGAGTAATTCTCTCGGACTCCGGGTCCATTACAATACGCTCCAAATGCCCCCCTTGTCCGTCGGTGCATTCGACCTCAGAGCCAACAGCGAAATCCATGACCAAACTCCTGAGTGGTATACAGCGCGTTTTATTAACCTTGAGCTGGTGGGCAGTTGTAGGGGCATGGCGCTGACATGCCCAAAGAACCACCAGCCGGGCACATCGGTCCTTCCAAGAATCCTTCCGCAGAAGGACTGCCAGATCCACCTTTTCGAAAAGCGCAATAGAGCCGCTATTCGACGTAGCTTCGAAGCCTAGAAGCCGCCTGGGGGGAACGGAGTTTCTGCAGAGCCTCCGCTTCGATTTGGCGGACACGCTCCCTGCTGATCCCGAATTCCGCTCCCACTTCTTCCAATGTATACTGGTGGCCGTCTCCCAGGCCAAATCTCAACTGTAATACCCTGCGCTCCCTGGGAGTCAAGACATCCATTGCCCTTTGGACCTCGCCCTTGAGTATCCCCTGCGTCGCCGCTTCATAGGGCGTCTCCACTGACACGTCTTCAATGAAATCGGCAAGCTGGCTTTCTTTGTCCTCGCCGACTGGAGTCTCGAGAGATATCGGCCTCTTGGAGGCCTTTACGATCTGGCGCAGCCTGGCCGGGTCCAATCCCATCTCTTTGGCAATCTCCTCGACCGTGGGCGTCCGCCCCAATTCTTGAGTCAGCCGCTGCAGGGTGCGTGTGTAGCGAGTCACAGCGTCTCCGATATGGGCGGGGAGCCGGATTGTCCGCGCTTGATCGGAAATGGCCCGGCTGATGGCTTGGCGAATCCACCATGTTGCGTAGGTGGAAAACCGGTATCCTCGCCTCCAGTCGAATTTGGTCACCGCCTTCATCAAGCCGATATTGCCTTCTTGTATCAGGTCGAGGAGGGTGAGCCCGCGGCCCACGTATTTCTTGGCCACACTCACCACCAGCCGCAAATTGCTCCGGACGAGCTTCTGCGTGGCCCGAACATCGCCCTGCTCCACGCGCTGGGCCAGCTCTATTTCTTCCTGGTGAGTGAGCAATGCAGCGGCGGATATCTCCTTGAGGTAGAGGCGCACCGGGTCGTCTATGAAGGAGGAGTCTATCCGCGCCAGAGTGTCGAGGTCTTGCTCCAGGTCTTCCTCTTCTTCATGCTCTTCCTCAGCCGTGTCCGCAGATTGCACCACATCTATTCCCTCTTGGACGAGAGCGGCATCGAGGACTGCCAACTCGGCCATGTCCGTTAGCGCGTCTGGGAAGGCGGATGCGATGTCCTCCCGGGTAAGAAACCCTTGCTGCTCACCTTTAGCGACCAAGGCCCCGAATTCCGGGCCATCCAGAATATCGCTGTGCTCCGTCATGTTCTCCCCCTTAATCTATCGATCAACAGTCCAACTGGGTCAGAGGACTGAGAAATTCCTGTACTGGCCGGAATAGGCCTCCCATTCGAGCTTGACCTCTCTCACCACTGCCGTAGGTGGGCCGTGCCACGCCCAGCGGGCGACTTCTTCGAGCGCCTGCCTTTGCCCCTCGAGCACGGCTTCGACTTTACCATCCGGTAGGTTTTTCACCCAGCCTTTGATGCCGTGTTTGATGGCTTCATGGCGGATTGAGTCCCGGTAAAACACCCCTTGAACACGCCCGCTAACCCAAATGTGTAGACTCGCAAGCTCGGCGCCCGGCCTCTCGTTTCTGCCTATACCTGTAGAGGGTGTCATGCTCTTTCTCGCTGCGAATTGCGTGGCCGCTAGTGCCATTACTAGAGGGAATGGGCGCAGTTCCCCCCCTGACCTGGGGGCTGGGGGGTGAAGGTTTGCGTACGGATGAAGCCCCCAACATCCCCTTTTCAGGGGAACAGGACCGGAGCCCGCCTCTAGAAGAGAAACTAACTGAACGAAACAAGCATAACAAGGTAGCCGGGAACTACAGATCAACTGCGTCTTTGTAGTTCTGTTCCTGGGTGTACTCCTCCTCTAGATCAGCCAAACACTCCTCGCACAGCAATGCTGCCACGCGTGCAAATCTGCTCTTCTCCGGTGGCATGGGCGGAGAAAGCAGACGGTCTACGGCCTTCCCGCATTGACCGCAAACCAGCGTCGTTTTGAGAACCCTTGTGTACGGTCGCTCCGGTCTTGGCATGATTTTCCCCCATCTTGCTGACTGTTCCCTTCCCATGTGCTCTAAGCTGCTTTGTCTGACCCCTCAGCCGTTTCTTCCTCTTCCATTCCCAGTTCGCGTCTCACGGCAAAGAAACGTACCACGTCTGTTCTGGTCACAAGTCCCACTATTCTTCCATCGTCGGTCACCGGGAGCTGGTTTACGTTTGCACTATCCATAAGTGTAACCACGTCCCTCAAGTTCTCCTTCTCGGTTGCAACGTGAAGCTTGTCTCGACTCGTCATAACCTGGCCCACGGTTAGTTCGGGCCATTGCTCTCGCGGGTAATGCCTGACATCATGAAGGGTTATCAAGCCAAGCAGGGTTGAATCCGACACGACCGGAAAGGCTCTTATGCCGTGGCGCAAGACGTGCTCTTCCACCAGGTCATGCACACTCATATCGGGTGGGACGGTCTCAAAGTCGCGTTCCATCACCTCGTCGACTTCAGCTTGCTTGAGAACATCCTGTAGGGCTACCTGCTGGTAGCTACTCCCGGCCGCGCTGTTCAGGAACCATCCGATGAAGGCGAGCCAGATTCCACCGATGATGTTGCCAAGCACCAGCACTTCGAAGATGCCGGCGAGGATGAAGAGATAGGAGACGACTCGACCGCCTGTAGCCGCTATTCGCGTGGCTCGCCTTTGGCTGCCGCTGACCTGCCACACGATTGCCCGGAGCACCCGGCCACCGTCAAGCGGAAAACCGGGAATTAGGTTGAATAGGGCGAGGAAGATGTTTATTACCCCTAGATAGGCCGCAACAGAGGACACAGCAATGCTAATTGGGGTGCTGAAGAACCAGATTATCAGGAAGATCAAGCCTATGACGATACTCGACAACGGTCCGGCCAGCGCCACCACTAGCTCGGTCCTGGGATTATCGGCCTCGCGGGAGATTTGGGAAACGCCTCCAAAAATGAACAGGGTGATGCTTTGGACAGGGATGCCCCTGCGCACGGCCAGGACGGAATGCGAGAGCTCATGGCCGAGAACGGAGCCAAAGAAGAAGAGCGTGGTGAAGAAGGCCATCACCCAGTACTCCGTAATGGACAGCCCGGGCGTCACCGCCGGAAAGAAAGCGGCCGCTAAGGTGACCAGCACCAGTACGAAGACTATGAACCAGCTCCAGTGAATGCCTATTGGTATGCCTGCTATTTTGCCGATTTTTATTGAGTATCCCATTCAGTTGTCCTCCATCCTGCTTCGATGCTGGCTGCCACGCGCGGCAAGTCGCTCATTCTTATTGGATGCTCTCCGTCGGTATGTACGGTCCCTCGGGTGGAAGCGGGTGCTCTTCGAGTTGGGCTCTGGTTACGCTGAGATTGATGCACCCTGGTCCGGCCTGTGATACCCACTCGATGGGGACACGCACGTCTCTTCTGAGGAGCGTGCCTCTACGCACCGTGAAGCCTGTTATCTTGTCTTGATACTGGTCGGTAAGCACCTGGTCCACGACTCCGATTTTCCCATCCAGAGCTTCTACTTCTGTCCCTTCCACAATCGTGAAGCCCCGTGCTGGTGAGACCTCGCGTGTTGGTGGCGGAGATATTGGCGTAGTAGGCCCGGTCGGGAATAGGAGTGTGCTTGGCGGAAGTGCCTTCCCCGGTCTGTACGCCGTCACTGCCGGGCAGGTCGGAGGCGCCTCCTCATACTGCGTGGAAACAAACTCGGGCAGGCTATCAACTACCTCGACTCCGATCCGAAGCTGGGTGTCCTTGGCGTCCGCCGATTCCACCATGTTAATCGGGACAACCCGTTCGCGGTCTCCAGCTTTGATTACCACTTGATCAACGTCATTTGTGGTGGGATCGAACACCACCCTGGTGACCTTGCCGATTTCCCGTCCCAGACTAGAGGTGACACGTGATCCGATGCTTATCTCCATTTTGGCCTGTCTCCTTCCCAGCTCGCTCCGCCAGCCGCCGGTCTGGCAACGGGCAAGCATCTCGGTAGAGTAATCATATTCAAGATTGCAGATGATCTCGTTCTTGTTCAGACATCTGCGCCTGTGGGACTATCTCCAGTTCCTCTTCCACTTCCAATATTCCCGGCACCCTGGCTGCCACCTCTTCCGCCGCTTCCGCCTCATCCAATGAGTTGACTACCCCATGGAGATGAGCAACTCCGTTTCGGACGAACACCCTGATATCCAGATCGATGGTCATGGAGTCGCGCTGCAGTTCGGTGTACACCTCTTGGGCAAGCTCGTCATCTCCTAGTTCCACGCGATCGGGGACTTCTTCTGTGTCGATTGGCGCGGTGTCACTTGTGGGCGCCCAGCCGTCTACGACCTGCAGGTGCTGGGTGCTCTCGGGATACGGCTCCACTACAGGATCAGCAGGAGGGAAGTATGTATCACCCTCGCTGACAACCTCAATGGCGTCGGTCGTTCCGATATCGTCGGTGAAGTCCAGTTCCTCATCGGGGTTCGTGCCGGTGCGTTGCTCCAGTATTTGATCCGCCTCCCGCGGCTCCGCTTGTGCGGGCTCCTCGATGTCCGGTATGTCCGTATTACTGACGTCTTCGGCCAGCGCGGTCTCGTCGATGCTCACTTCCTCTTCGTCGCCTGGAGGTATTTGACGGTTCCTTGCTTCGTCGGCCATTGTCTCTCCTCTCGAGAATCACCGTAAAAGACTGCCACCCGTGCCTGCGCCCGATTATTGCGGTGGGAATGACTATCGGGGACTCTTCCAGCTGGCACAGCACAGGCAATATTCGCAAGAAGTGTGCCATTATTGTCAACCCGGAGGTTGACATATAGTTTGACACACGTTGTCTCGAGGGATACAATGCGGGTGTTTCAGCCTACTATTGGGATGACTTAATCTATGGAACGCATACTTAACGGCCGCTACAGACTATTAGAGAAGATTGGGGACGGCGGAATGGCCGTCGTTTATCTCTCTGAAGATATACTTCTCGACAGGCAGGTGGCGGTAAAGATACTACGCGACCAATATGCCTCGGACGAGAGATTCTTGGCCAGATTCCGGCGGGAGGCGAAGGCCGCGGCTAATCTCAGCCACCCCAACATCGTCAGCATTTTCGACGTGGGGCAGGATGGTGACACCCATTACATCGTGATGGAGAGGATCGAGGGGACCTCTCTAAAGGAGGTACTTGCCAAAGAAGGGGCCCTATCAGCCGCACGCGCCGTCCGGATCGCTACCCAAGTCTGCAGCGCCCTTGGCTATGCGCATCGCAAAGGGCTTGTCCACCGTGACATCAAGCCCCAGAACATCTTGATGGTTCACGGAGAGCAGGTGAAGGTAGTTGATTTTGGAATCGCCAAGGGGTTGACCGACGTATCTCTGACTGATGAAGGTACAGCTCTTGGTACGGTCCATTATCTCTCGCCGGAGCAGGCACGCGGAGAGCCCACTACCGCGCTTTCCGACCTCTATTCTCTCGGAGTGGTGCTGTACGAGATGTCCACGGGGCACCTGCCGTTTGAGAGCGACACGGCGGTTGGCGTTGCCCTGAAACACATTGAGTCGGAGCCCGAACTACCTCGCAATCTTAATCCGGCTGTTCCGGCAACATTGGAGTCTATCATTCTGAAGGCCATGAGCAAGGACCCGAATTCCCGCTTCGCCTCTGCGGGGGAATTCGCGGAGGCCTTGAGCGGCTACCAGAGGTTCGGGCAGGACCGGACGGTTCCGGTTCCGTTGACCCGGCCGTCGTCCAAGCGGTCTCAGGAGAGCCGGGAGCGGCCGGCTCCCAAAGTTCCAAGCCGGGTTGCCGTTGATGATCGCCCGCGAGCGACCCCCAACGCAGACCGACGGGTTGCGGCAAGGGTCCAAAAGAGCAAGTCCGGCATAGGTTGCGGGGGGATAGCGATCGCCGCCCTGGTCATCGTCATTT
>JAMCWQ010000037.1:18408-20342 GCA_023480825.1 Chloroflexota bacterium
CGTCTGGGGATTGCCGGCAATTAACGAGGGGCGCAGTCTTCTAGGATCGGTTGTGTTCCCCTGGGACGGCCAGGCTACCGCCACTGCGACACCGCCACCGGCGTCCAGTCCCACGCCCAGCCCAACCGGCACTCCTGTTGTTATGGTGCGTGTTCCCAGGTTTATTGACCAGCAACTGGAGGTTGCCAAGAGCCAGGCTACCCAAATGGGACTGAAAATTCTCCTTGGCTCCAGCGAGTACAGCGACAATGTTCCCGAAGGGGTGATTCTTGACCAATCGATCAAGGAAGGAGACGAAGTCCCGCAGGGGACTGTTGTCGAGGTTTCTGTTAGCATGGGCAAGAAGGTCGTAAATGTACCTCCGCTGGTAAATGTCTCCCAAGATGATGCTACAGCCTCGCTCGATAAGCTAAATATCGGCTATGTGATACAACAGGAGCCCAGTGCGAAGGTGCCTGCAGGTGTGGTGATAAGGCAGAGCCACGTAGGGGAGGTCCCGGTGGGCACCAGGGTGACGCTGGTGGTAAGTGTGGGAGACAAGGTACAGGTGCCAAATGTATTCGGCTTCACCGAGAAAGACGCTCAGAAGGCTCTTAAAGACGCCGGTCTGGGCACTGCCGACGTGAACTACCAGACCCAGAAAGATATGCCGCCTGGTGTGAGTATCGAGATAGTCGCACCAGGGCACGTTCTCTCGGCTACACCTGACTTCAAGGAGTGGGTGAACCGGGGCACCGTGGTCCACCTCGCCGTGAGAAAGCCGGGTAGCTGAGGGGCAAAGGGGCAAGAGGACTTGTAGGCCCCGATTTATCGGGACGCCAGCCGCCAGGCAGGCCAGATGTTCCCCCTGATAAGGGGGGCGGGGGGCGTTAGGGCTTTGAACAGGCGTGAAAGATCCTCTTCGGCCCTCATCCCCTGGCCTCTCCTCCCAATACTGGGAGAAGGGGAACGAGCCCCGTCATTCCGAAAGCCCTACCCCGTGGAGTAGCCAGTCGCAAGTAGCCCGAGTCCAGCAATACCTGGCTATTGGCTACTGGCTACCGGCCGCTGGACCCTCTCTTATTCTCTCTCATCCTGCAAACTTCGTGCGCCTCAGGTTGCCTACTTATCAGATACCGAACCCCCTATCCCCAAGATCAGGGAGGGCCATTTATTGATCACGAACTTTCGTGCGTGAAGAAGTACTAGGCGGGGCCGAGGAATCCGCTCGTGTATCCCGTACCACAACAGGTCACGGATTCCTCAGTCGCGGCTGTGTGTTTGTCCCAGTTATTGTCCCCATGCGGCCGCTCCTTCGGAATGGCAGTTCCACCTGTGGTCCGCTTATTCGCCCTCGCCCCGGCCGGTATGGACAGCCCCCTCCGCAACCGCCAGCCATCGAGAGATCTCGCCGGATATATCGCTCACACTGGTGCGCGTGACCCGGCAAGTGGGCAGAGAGTCTAGGAATGCGGCGCCATAGTTCTTGGTCATGACCCTTCTGTCAAGAATTGCGACAACGCCATGGTCCTGATGAGAACGGATAAGCCGGCCGAATCCTTGCTTGAACCGAAGGATGGCCTGAGGCACCGAATACTGTTCGAATCCGTCGTCAAACTGCTCCGCCCGAGCCGCAAACACGGGATCGGTGGGAACGCTGAAGGGCAATTTTGTGATGACTAGCAGGCTGAGCGCGTCTCCTATGACGTCTATCCCCTCCCAGAAGCTTGTGGTCCCCAAAAGCACCGCATGGGCATTCTGTTTGAATTGGTTGAGAATTCGATGGCGCGAGCCATCGATTGCATGGCCGAGGACAAGAATCCCCCGTTCCTCCAGCCTTGGTTGAAGCACGCGGTAGGTGCTGCGTAGTGCACTATGGGAGGTGAACAGAACCAGAGCCCGTCCTTGCGAAGCGATGCACATATCGATCAAGACCTGCTCCAAGCAGCGCTGGT
>JAMCWQ010000050.1 GCA_023480825.1 Chloroflexota bacterium
GCAGCCCAGAAGGGGCTCAATGAACGGGGCGCAATCTTCATGATGGCGGTTTCTGGAGCCCGAGGTAATATCCAGCAGATCAGGCAGATGGCCGGTATGCGAGGCCTGATGGCTGACCCGTCCGGCAGGATCATCGACCTCCCGATTCGTTCGAACTTCCGGGAAGGGCTCACCGTGTTGGAGTACTTCATCTCCACCCACGGCGCCCGCAAGGGCTTGGCCGACACCGCCCTGCGAACTGCAGACTCCGGCTACTTGACTCGCCGTCTGGTCGACGTGGCGCAGGATGTCATTGTCACTATCGAGGACTGCGGCACCGAAGATGGCATGTGGATAACCGAGTCCGAGAAGGAAGAAATGCCGGTGCCATTCAGGGACCGGATTCTGGGACGCTTGGCTGCTGACCCCATCAAGGACCCCAACACCGGCAAGGTAATAGTCGATCGCAACGAGGAGATTGACGAGAACAAACTGCACCAGATGCAGGCCAGTGGAGTCAAGACCGCCCGCGTTCGCTCTCCGCTCCTCTGTGAGGCCCAGCACGGCGTTTGCCGGTATTGTTATGGACGGAATCTCGCCAACGGTAGAATGGTGGAGATCGGAGAAGCCGTTGGTATCATAGCAGCCCAAAGTATTGGCGAGCCTGGCACGCAGCTGACAATGCGCACATTCCATACCGGAGGCGTCGCCGGCGAAGACATTACAAGCGGTCTCCCCAGGGTCGAGGAGCTGTTCGAGGCCCGTGTGCCCAAGGGGTTGGCGGTGCTATCGGAGATCGAGGGAGTAGTGGAGATCATCCGCGAGGAGGACATCCGCAAGCTCAAGGTGGTCTACGTGGAGACCTTCCCTGAGGATTACCCTGTGCCACCCGGCTACGAGATAGTTGCCAAGGATGGCACCACCGCCCAGGAGGGAGACGTCCTCGCCCGGCCCATCGTCGAGGGAGACTACGAAGACGTAGTAGCCAGAGGCAGCGGAAGAGTAGCGGTAGAAGGCAACATCGTCACGCTAATAGATGAGCAACGTGAAGAACGGGAGTACGTCGTACCCTACACCGCGCATCTCAAGGTGGAATCCGGCCAGCACGTTTACGCCGGGCAGCAACTAACAGATGGGTCAGTCAATCCGCAGGATATCCTGCAGATTCAGGGCCGGCAAGCTGTTCAGCGCTACCTGGTCGACGAGGTGCAGAAGGTCTACCGTTCTCAGGGCGTCAACACGAATGATAAGCACATCGAGATCATCGTCCGGAAGATGCTTAGCAAAGTAAGTATAGACTCCCCAGGCGATACGCATTTCCTACCCGGAGAACTGATCGATCGCTACAACTACGAGGAAGTGAACGCCAGGGTGCTCGCAGAAGGCGGTGAACCGGCTACCGCCCAGACGGTCTTGCTTGGCGTAACCAAAGCTTCTTTGAACACCAATAGTTTCCTCTCGGCGGCATCGTTCCAAGAGACCACAAGAGTGCTCACCGAAGCCGCTATCAACGGTAGCGTGGACTACCTGAGGGGACTGAAGGAGAACGTCATTATCGGAAAGCTCATCCCGGCTGGTTCGGGAGTCGCTAAGAAGATGAAGGCGGCGGCAACCAGGCCGGCTCCCGAGACTCCACTGCCATACCCCTCGGAAGAGGCCGTTACGGGAGTGGGGGAGGGCATCCTGCCCGATCAGGAACCTGTATCATGGGAGGAAGAGGAGACCGGTCGAGAAGCATTATCGGCTGCCGGCCATCTCGGCGACGATATAGCGCACGGTAATGGGGACGAGGAGCCCGTGATGGGCGTGGCCGATCCGTTCACAACGGAAGACGACTCCGGCCAGCAAGACGCAAATGCCGCAACCGTCACCGATGATGAGGACGAGTAGGAGGCTTTAGAGGGGGGAGAGCTTTCAGAAACGTCCGGTTGACAATACCGGGGTCTGGTGCTATACTTTGCATTCGGTGCTTCAAACGGCTCCGGCATTCCTGTGGCTTTCGAATAGCTTTTTGAGCGGAGCAGGATGAAACCGCAGCGAAGACAGGAGACTTAGACTTGCTCTAAAGTCGTGGTCCGTAACCTAGGTATAGGCCTACAGCCAGGATTGGGCAGGACAATGTTCCAGTTAGTCCAATACGCGGCTTCGGCCCTCACCGAAGCCGCCGGGACTTCCCAGTCCTGGCTATGTGTTTGCAACAAAAGGCACCCAGTTCATGGGTAACGTCGATAGTGCATAGATTGAAGGGAGGATTCAGGTTTGCCTACGATCAACCAACTGGTTAGAAAAGGCCGGCAGCCGGTCACAAAGAAGACCAAGGCGCCAGCCCTCAGATTTAGCTACAACGCCCTCAAGGGGCACTCCGAGCGCGGCAAGGGTTCGCCACAGAAGCGAGGGGTCTGCACCCAAGTGAAGACAATGACGCCGAAGAAGCCGAACTCGGCCCTTCGCAAGATCTGCCGCGTCCGCCTCAGCAACATGCAGGAAGTCACTGCCTACATTCCTGGTGAGGGACATAACCTCCAAGAACACTCTGTGGTTCTGATTCGTGGTGGCAGGGTGAAGGACCTGCCGGGCGTACGCTACCACGTGGTTCGCGGAGCGCTGGACACACAGGGTGTCAAAGAGCGTAAGAAGGGGCGATCCAAGTACGGAACGAAATCAGGCAAGAAGTAGAGAGGCAAGCAATATTGCTTGCTTTTCGTTTCTGAGGATTCGTTCAAGCAGCAGAGGCGAGGAGTATATTAGATGCCAAGACGAGCAAAAGTAACTAAGCGCGAGATCCTGCCGGACCCGAGATATCACAACCGGGTAATCGGCCGGTTCATCAATAAGATAATGTATGGCGGCAAGAAAGGTCTCGCAGAGGCCATCTTCTACGGTGCCCTTGACATCGTCGAGAAACGCCTGAGCAGAGACCCCCAGGAAGTCTTCGAGCAGGCGTTGCGGAACGCTACGCCCATTCTCGAAGTGAAGCCACGGCGGGTGGGAGGAGCTACCTACCAGGTCCCCATCGAGATCAAGGGTGACCGCCGCCAGTCTCTAGCCATCCGCTGGCTACTATCGTCGGCGCGCAACCGCACGGGCCGGTCCATGGCCGAGAAGCTGGCCGCAGAAATAATGGACGCCGCAAGCGGCACGGGCGCAACTATTAAGAAGAGAGAAGACACTCACCGCATGGCTGAGGCAAATAAGGCCTTTGCTCATTACCGGTGGTAGAAGGTTGCTCTCCGAGCATATCAATGTGGCAGGCTGAGAGACAAGGTGCCTAGACTAATTCCGCTGGATAAGATCAGAAACATAGGGATCATCGCTCATATCGACGCCGGGAAGACGACGACTACTGAGCGCGTCCTGTTCTACGCCGGCCGGCTCTACAAGATGGGAGAGGTCCATGACGGCGCGGCAACAATGGACTGGATGGATCAGGAACGGGAACGCGGCATCACGATCACAGCGGCCGCCACTAGTGCTACCTGGCTGGATCACATCATCAACATTATCGATACCCCCGGTCACGTGGACTTTACGGTCGAGGTCGAGCGCTCGCTTCGCGTGCTGGACGGCGGTGTGGTAGTCTTCGACGCCGTTGCCGGCGTGGAGCCACAGTCCGAGACCGTTTGGCGGCAGGCGGACCGGTACCATGTCCCGCGTATCTGCTTTGTCAACAAGATGGATCGCGTGGGCGCCAACTTCTGGCGCACCGTGGAGATGATCCGCGAGCGTCTCGGAGCCGTCCCCGTGGCCATCCAGATGCCCGTCGGCTCTGAAAGCTCTTTCCGTGGCGTTATCGATCTTATCGAGAACGAGGCAGTCATATACCTCGACGATCTGGGTGTGAATTTCGAAAGAACCGCCGTTCCCGCCGAGATGAGGGAAGAGACGACCATGCACCGGGAGCTCATGGTGGAAGCCATTGCCGAAACCGACGATCTCCTTCTCCACAAATACCTGGAGGGTGAGGAGATAGCGCCAGAGGAATTGCGATCGGCCGTCCGCCGGGCTACCATCAATGCCAGGATTACCCCAGTCCTCTGTGGTGCATCGCTGCGGAACAAGGGCATTCAGCCTATGCTGGATGCCATCGTTTATTACCTCCCATCGCCCGTCGATGTGCCGCCAGTAACCGGAGTGGTGCCGGCCACAGGTGAGATTATTGAGCGCCTGGCAGACGAAGAGCAGCCGTTTTCCGCTCTCGCCTTCAAGATTGTTGCTGATCCCTACGTGGGCAAGCTGGCCTATTTTCGCGTCTACTCAGGCAAACTGGA
>JAMCWQ010000086.1 GCA_023480825.1 Chloroflexota bacterium
CACCCGCCAGAACTTGTAGTGCAACCGCTCCGCTGCTCTCTTCCCAATCGCTACCACTTCCTCCGGCTGCGTCTTCCAGTGCCGTCTCACCCGCTCACACTTCCCCACCTTCCGCATCTGGTTCCAAGCCGCTTCTCCTAGTACCCACCGGGCATAGGAGTTCCCTGTCTTGGTTATCGACCCCGTTTTCCGCTTCTCCCCGCTGGATGACTCCCTCGGTACTAACCCCAGATAGCTCATTAGCTGGGTGGGCTTGCTAAATCGCCGGCAGTCCCCAATCTCACTTATGAGCACCATCGCACTGTAGGTGTTGTCAATAGCCGCCCGGTAGGGCTCACTCTGGGCTATCTCCTCGATCTGCCGGTCTATCTCTTCTCTCCGCCTAGCTAGATCATCAAGCCCATTTAGATGAGTGCTCACTATCGTCTCTTCTATTGGCTTTAGCTTAAGACCACGTAACCAGGTCTTGTGCCCTTGACTCCAATTCTTCCCCGAGTACTCTTGCCCGATCGTCCGCAGGTACTTTGTTAGCCGGTTCTTTACTCTCACAATGTCCGCCGTCAGCTGAGCCCTTAGCCGCACTAGCGCCCGCACCATCTCCTCATCTTCACCAGGCGTTCGCACTATGCTCAGCATCCCCGCCCGGTACAGCAACGCTAACTGCTTGGCATCCCGTTTATCGGTCTTGGTATGGTTACCCGGAGCTTTAGGGATCAGAGAGGGAGCAATTACCTCACAGCTAATGCCCAGACGATTCAGCAGACGCTTTAGCACAAACCCGCATCCACTCGCCTCATAACACAGCCTAAGCTCCCCTAGCTTCTGCCACCGCTTGGCAGCCCTCTTCACCCGCTCCCCATCGTTGATCAGCCGGTCCTCGATGATCTCCCCTGTGTCGGATACCAGTAGACAGATCGAGATGGACTCCTTATGGACATCTAGTCCCCCGTATACGATACTATCCATGGGCTGACCTCCTTTATGATGCTGTATGTGGTATGGGATCTCTCCCCTAACCCACGATTCTACAGCAAGGTCAGCCCTTCCATCTTATCTGCTTAATTCCTGCAGAGACTAGCATGGCTGACAGCACGTCCCTGAAGCTACAGTCCGCTTGGCTGGCCCAAGGCTCCTTCAGAATGACAAATACTGATTCGCGCGGCCGTGGCCGTTATGGGAGGAAGAAAGGCTTGCGTGCGCGGGTTGGGCAAGGGTGGTGGTGAGTTGAGCGCGTTCAGGTTAGGTGGCCGGTGGTCGATCTTTTCGGTCTTCGCGCTTTTGTAATGGGAAGAAACAATGATGCAAGGGCGTTTTAGACTTTACTCAAGTATTCTCACCGGGAAATCTGTAAAGGAACACGCGTTCGATACTGGCAATGAAGATAGGTGCTGGCTGGAATGACATCGCAGTATCAGGGATGGTGCTGGGTAGTCCCGCGCAACGCAAGCATACCTTAACGGTAGAGCCATCGATTCGTCAAGGCTGGTTAGCACCGGCTTTCGTCTGGAATTCTGCCAGATTCGGTAGTTAGCGGCGATTTCCTGCCGATTTTAAGATTCGCTGGTGGAAGCACGAATTGGGGGAAAAGCGGCCGGAAGCTGAACACATGTGCTAGAATGGGCGGGCGGGCCGGCGGGTTTTGGGAGAGATTATGGCTGAGGGCTCGGCGGACCGGCGCCTGGCGCCGGAAGCAGGAAGGAACAATCGATGAGTGAACAAGCCCACCGCAGGGAGCTGCGAGAGCAGTACAGGCAAACCCAACCGGAGGCCGGGGTGTACCGCATTGTCAACAGCCGTAACGGCAAGTGTCTGCTCGGCTCCACAACCAACCTTGCGGGCATCCGCAACAGGATGGAGTTCGCCAAGTCCTCCAATTTGTCGGGCGCGTTGGACTTGCGACTGAGACGAGACATTCGGGAGGATGGCCTGGAGGCCTTCTCGCTGGAGGTGCTCGAAGTGCTCGAGATCAGGCCGGAGATGACCCCGGCGCAGATCCGGGAGGACCTCGCTACTCTCGAAGCCCTCTGGCGGGAAAAGCTGGACCCCGAACTGCTGTACTGAGCGTGCTCAGTGCTATTCCCTGATACCGCGATTTGTAGGGACAGGGTGTGTGTCACACGATGTAGGGTTAGACCCCGGTGAGAACGACAGGAAGACGTACCCCCTATCCGTGACCATGCCTTTCCGTTGTCGTGGGTTAGGCTCAACCAGCGTGTAGGAGGTGATCCCGAGCATCAGCCTGTTCCGATTCTTCAGCGGGGGACAAGCCACCCGCGCTACGTTTCCCCTCACTGGGCACAACAATTAGTCGCCAGCCATGGGGTACAACCCTACAGCGCCCAACACGTGCCGTGTGCGCCCGAAACGGCAACCTGTAGGGGCGGACGGCCGTCCGCCCGGTAAAATCCGGTAGAGTTGACATCGGCGGCTTCTGAGCCTACCATACGCTTGGGTGTGCCTGGTCCAGACAGGCGCTTCGGGCGGTAATCCAGCTACGGCACAATCCAATCACGCGGAGGTCATTCGATGGCGAGACAATCACGCTCAGGGGAGACTTCCGTCTCAAAAAACAAATCCAACGGCGCCAACCTCGGCTTCGAAGAGGTCCTCTGGCAGGCCGCCGACAGGATGCGCGGCAAGATGGACGCCGCCGAATACAAGCACGTCGCCCTCGGCCTCATCTTCCTGAAGTACATCTCCGACGCCTTCGAGGAGCGCTACCAGCAACTCCAGCTCTGGACCTCCGATCCGCAAAACAAGGATTACTTCATCAAAGAGCCCCAGGCCCGCTACCAGACCTGGGAGGACCGGGACGAGTACAAGTCCATGAACGTCTTCTGGGTGCCGGAGGAGGCCCGCTGGGAGAATTTGCAGTCCAACGCCCGCCAGCCGGGCATCGGCAAGCTGATCGACGACGCCATGATCGCCATCGAGCGGGAGAACCCGGCCCTGAAAGGCGTGCTGCCCAAGGATTACGCCCGCCCCGCTCTGGACAAGAACATGCTCGGCGAGCTAATCGACCTCATCGGCACCATCGGCCTTGGCGACAAAGAGAACCGCTCCAAGGACATACTCGGCCGGGTGTACGAATACTTCCTGGCCAAGTTTGCCGGCGCCGAGGGCAAGAACGCCGGCGAGTTCTACACTCCCCGCTGCGTCGTGCAAACACTGGTGGAGATGCTGGCCCCGGGCAAGGGACGCGTTTTCGACCCTTGCTGTGGGTCCGGCGGCATGTTCGTCCAGAGCGAGAAGTTCGTGGAGACCCACGGCGGCCGGATCGGCGATATCGCGGTCTACGGCCAGGAATCGAACGCCACCACCTGGCGTCTGGCCAAGATGAACCTCGCCATCCGCGGGATAGACAACGACCTTGGCGAGCACCATGCCGATAGCTTCCACAACGACCTTCACAAAGACCTCAAGGCGGATTACGTCCTCGCCAACCCGCCCTTCAACGACAGCAACTGGGGCGGTGAGCGCCTGCGGGATGATGGGCGCTGGAAATACGGCGCGCCCCCGGCCGGCAACGCCAACTTCGCCTGGGTGCAGCACTTCATCTACCATTTGGCCCCGCACGGCGTGGCCGGATTCGTTTTGGCGAACGGCAGCATGTCCAGCAACACCTCCGGCGAGGGGGAGATCAGGAAGAACATCGTTGAGGCCGATCTGGTGGACTGCATGGTGGCCCTGCCGGGCCAGCTCTTCTACTCCACCCAGATACCCGTTTGCCTGTGGTTCCTCGCCCGGGACAAGCGGAACCACAAGTTCCGGGACCGCCGGGGCGAAACGTTGTTCATCGATGCCCGCAAGCTGGGAAAGCTCGTGGACCGGGTGCACCGGGAGCTGGAGTTTGCGGACATCGCCCGCATCGCCGGGACATACCATGCCTGGCGGGGCGACCCCGGCGCCGGAGAGTATGCCGACGTCCCCGGCTTCTGCAAGAGCGCCAGGACAGAGGAGATTGCCGCCCACGGCTTCGTCTTGACCCCCGGCCGCTACGTCGGCGCCGAGGAGGTCGAGGACGATGGCGAGCCCTTCGAGGAGAAGATGCAGCGGCTGGTGAAGACCCTGGAAGAGCAGTTCGCCGAATCAGCCCGATTGGAGGGGGAAATCCAGATGAAGCTGAGGGGCCTGCTAAATGACAGGTGACTGGGTCACTTTGACGGTGGAGGAGATCAAAGCGGATACGCGCGCAGCTCTAGCCATGGGCCCGTTTGGGTCGAGGATCACTACCGACAACTTCGTTGAGTGTGGTGTGCCGGTCATCCGAGGCTGCAACCTGAATGGTGAACGATTCCTGGACCAAGAATTCGTCTTTGTAACCGAGCAGAAAGCCGACGAGCTGAGGGCATCAAACGCCTTCCCTGGTGACTTAGTGTTCACCCATCGGGGCACAATAGGCCAAGTGGGAATAATCCCGCTATCCAGCCGGTACCCGAGGTATGTAGTGTCGCAGAGCCAGATGAAACTGACCTGTGATACCAAGAAAGTTGATCCTCTTTACGTTTTCTATTTCTTTCGCTCCCCGTACGGGCAGCATGCGCTTCTTGCCAACACGTCGACAACTGGTGTCCCGGCCATAAGTCGCCCGTTGACTTCGCTGAGAGGAATCTCCGTGCCAATTCCTTCTCTGCCTGAGCAGCGCGCCATCGCCCGCATCCTCGGCTCTCTGGACGACAAAATCGAATTGAACCGGAAGATGAACGAGACGCTGGAGGCCATGGCTCGGGCGCTGTTCAAAAGTTGGTTTGTGGATTTCGACCCCGTCCGCGCCAAAGCCGAAGGCCGCCGTCCCTATGGCATGGACGACGCCACCGCCGCCCTCTTCCCCGATTCCTTCGAAGAGTCGGAGTTGGGGGAGATTCCGGAGGGGTGGAAGGTTGTTCCCCTGCCGGAAGTCATTGAGGTCAACCCGACCCGACGATTGGCGAAGGGGCAAGCGGCACCATACCTTGATATGCAGAATATGCCGACTAGCGGGCATCGTCCGGCAGGATGGATCAGCCGCCCCTTTGGTTCTGGGACCAAGTTCATTAATGGAGACACCTTGCTTGCGAGAATTACACCTTGCCTTGAGAATGGCAAGACAGCATTCGTGGACTTTCTTCAGCCAGGCGAAGTTGGCTGGGGCTCCACCGAGTACATAATCCTACGTCCGAAACCATCTCTTCCAGCCGAATATGGCTACTTCTTGGCACGGAGCGAAAGCCTACGGGATTTCGCAATTCAGAACATGACCGGCTCTAGCGGTAGACAGCGAGTTCCGCCCGATTGCTTCAACAACTATCTTGTCGTTGTACCGGACAAGGCAATAGGCGAGCGATTTGGACAACTGGTCGGGCCGCTAATGAGTAGGATCAAGTCGGACAGCCAGCAGTCCAGTTCGCTCACCGAAATGCGCGATGCCTTGCTGCCCAAGTTGCTCTCGGGTGAGATAAGAGTGAAAGAGGCGGAGCGAGTGGTGGAGGTCACGCTGTGAACGAGGCATACCAGTATCCGCAGTGAGAGGAAAGGACCACGGGGCGTAAACAAGAACAAAGAGCTTCTATGGAGGCAGTGAACATACCAGCGACACATTTGGCCTACTCTGACGAGAGCCATTATAACACTGGCCGATACGGGGCAATTTCGCTCATCACCTTTGAGCGCCAGTACTCAAATAGCCTGGCAAATAGCCTCTCCGAACTGCTGAGAGAGTCGGGGATCGGAGAGTTCGCGTGGAAGAAGCTGAGCGGTGCGCGAGAACGGTTTGCAGCCGAGAAGATGGTGGAGTTCGCGGTGAGCATGGCGTCTGCAGGTGTATTGAGGATCGATGTTCTGCTTTGGGACAAGCAGGATAGCCGGCACAAATTGCAGGGCAGGGATGATATTGCCAATCTGGAGAGGATGTACTACAAGCTCTTCAAGAATGTTCTGTGTAACCGGTGGCCTGATGGGACGGTTTGGCAACTCTTTCCGGACGAGAACCATGCAATCGACTGGGCTGAGATAGCATACTTCCTGGAAGACACTAGTTCACTGCTCGCCCGAAAGGACGTGTCCATGTCCAGGAAAATGTCCGTATTGGTTCTCAAGCGCAAATTCCGGGTTCTGGAGATCAGTCCTTGTTCTTCTGAATCTGAACCGCTGGTGCAGCTCGCTGACCTATTTGCGGGGCTTGCGGTCTATTCCCGAGAATCCTTCGGAAAGTACGATCAGTGGCGGCGTGATCATGATCTGCAAATGCGCCTTTTCCCAGATGATGACGAAGATCAAGCGTCATTCAGCAAGGCGGACAAGGAAAGGTGTCAGGTGCTGGCCCGTCTGAACCGCCGGTGCAAGGCTGGTAAGTTGCAGGTCAGCCTGAAGACCTATCATGGTTTGAGGACACTCGATCCGGCGAAACCAGTCAATTTCTGGTGGTATGTGCCCCAGCACCAAAATGATAGAGCTCCGGTGCGGAGGTGACGTGACCACACGATTCTGCAGCGGCGCCGAGTTGCGCGCAAGGTAAGTGGCCGAACGAGGCTATGTATTGCTTCGATCAGGATCATCGAATCGCTTGGGGAGGCTGTATGAGCACTACACTTTTCAAAGAGGTAAGCTACTCGTTGTCCAAGTTGATTGAAGACATCGAGATGGGGGAAATTGGCCTGCCCGAGATTCAGCGGCCATTCGTCTGGCCAAACACCAAGGTACGTGACCTCTTTGATTCGATGTACAGAGGCTTTCCAGTTGGTTATCTGCTGTTTTGGGCCAACGGCTTGCCCAATGGTCACCGGCAGATTGGTACGGACGCGAAGCAGAAAGTTCCGCGTCTTCTCATAGTCGACGGTCAGCAAAGGCTCACATCTCTGTACGCGGTTATTAAGGGCATCCCTGTGGTGAGGCAGGACTACCGCCAGGAGCACATCGTTATTGCGTACCGTCCCAGAGATGGCAAGTTCGATGTGCCAGACGCTGCCATTCGTAGAGATCCCGAGTTCATACCGGATATTGGTCAGCTTTGGTCAGGCAGGGTGCCGCGTAACAGGTTTGTTAAGGACTACTTCAAACGCTTGAGGGAACACAGACAGGTATCTGAGGACGAGGAGGACAATCTAACAGAGAACATCGACCGCCTTTACGACCTGCAGAACTACCCCTTTACAGCCCTGGAGTTATCGTCTACGGTTGATGAGGAGCAGGTGGGCGAGGTGTTCGTTCGTGTTAACAGTATGGGCACGACTCTCGACCAGGCCGATTTCATCCTCACCCTGATGTCCGTGTTCTGGGACGAGGGACGCAAGGAGTTGGAGGCTTTCTGTCGCGCTGCGCGGCAGCCTTCCATTTCTGGCGCCTCTCCCTTCAACTACTTTATCAATCCCTACCCTGATCAGTTGCTCCGCGCTAGTGTGGCGCTTGGGTTCCAGCGGGCCCGCCTGCAGCACGTCTATTCGATCCTGAGGGGCAAAGACTTGGAGACTGGGCAGTTCTCAGACGAGCGGCGGCTCCAGCAATTTGAGATATTACGACAGGCCCAGGCGTACGCGTTAGACCTGCAGAACTGGCATGAATTCTTGAAAGTGCTAATAGCGGCGGGCTACCGCAGCTCGGATGTGATCAGTTCTCAGACGGGCTTGCTATACGCGTACTCCCTTTTCTTGATTGGCAAGAGGGAGTATCACGTAAACCATTTCACCCTTCGTAATCTCATGGCTCGATGGTTCTTCATGACTGCGCTAACGGCCCGTTACTCCGCCTCCCCTGAGTCACAAATGGAGCAAGACTTGGCGCGTTTGAGAGATGTTTTCGACGCCAGTGGGTTTGTTTCGACACTCGACCGCATTATCTCCAACACGTTTACGGAGGATTACTGGAACATCACTCTGCCCAATGAGCTTGCCACATCGTCGGCTAGAACCCCTTCGCTTTTCGCCTACTACGCGTCGCTTAGCCTGTTGGATGCCCGTGTCCTCTTCTCTAACATGAAGGTGTCAGAGATGCTGGACCCCGCCCTCAAGGCAAAGAAATCGGCTTTGGAGCGTCATCACTTGTTCCCGCGGGCCTATCTTTCTCGACTGGGGATTACTGAATTGCGCGAGACAAACCAAGTCGCAAACTACGCCCTAGTCGAGTGGTCGGACAATGTCGACATCTCTGACAGCGCTCCATACGAATACTTGCCTGGATACGAGAACCGGTTTATGGCAGATGAATTGACTCAAATGCGGTACTGGCATGCTCTTCCGGCGGCATGGGAACGGATGGAGTATCGCGAGTTCCTCGAGGCCCGGAGAAGGTCCATTGCCGGGGTGATCCGAGATGGGTTTTCGTTGCTTTCGAGCGGGGGCAATTAGGCAAGTATTCACAGGGGCCTTGGCCTAGTTCATGGTGTAGTAGCTCCTGAGGAGGTTGAGGGGCGTGAGAGAGAATGAAGACTGGAGTTGCCGTCGCAGGGCCAAAAGCTGGCCATATGCCCGGCGGAAGGACTTCGAGAAGAGCCTGCAGCTGGAGGCTGGCGAATGGTTCAAATCCAAAGCGTACCCGGTCGATAAGACATACCCTTACATCCTGGAGAAATGGGAGCAATGGCCTTCGAACATCATCCTGCCAGAGGTAGTCGACTACGTCTTGAAGGAGAAGGAGAAGGCAGAAGCGCTCCGTAAGCCGTTCCCCCTCCACAAGTACATCCATCATGGCCTTAGTAGCCAGGCAATGATGTTCAACCTCATCGGGCCCCTCGTGGTCCGGAATGACTTCTCCGCTCTACGAAAAGCATTAACGGCAAATGAGATTCCGTGGCCAGGAGGAGAGATAAGCGCTAGATTCGAGGTGGAGGATCGCAGCGTTTTCAATGAGGATAGTGGCCAGCCAACGTCGATTGACCTGGAAATACGCGGTGCCGCTGGCTTCGCGCCTCTATTCATTGAGGCGAAGCTGGTGGAAAGGGAGTTCGGGGTTTGCTCAGTCTTCCGGGATGGTGATTGTGATGGCTGCAACCCGGCCCAGGACCTTGATTCCTGCTATCTACACTTCATCGGCCGAAAGTATTGGAGCCAAATGAAGGACCACGGATTCCTCGGGGGGAATCTGCTTGAGAGTCCCATTTGCCCATTGGCCAGCTATTATCAGTTCTTCCGCGAGGCCCTCTTTGCGGCCGCGCAGGGCGGTTACTTCGTCCTTCTCCACGACGAACGCAACCCGGCATTTGTTCGCGGGAAATCCGCCGGCCAGCCCGGGCTGCTGCCGTTTTTGAGGTCGCTTTCGCCGGATCCCTTGAGGGAGAAGATAGGATCAGTCACGATCCAGCGAGTCTTCGAGGCTATCAGGGATTCCGGTCGACATAACGATTGGACGGGAGAGTTTGTTAAGAAGTATGGAATGGAGATCTAGGACGCGGCTCATCCTGCCGGCTGGCTGAAGACCCGGCCATGCCCCTTGAGCGATTCTGAGTAGGCGGTTGCGCTGACCGGACACACTGGATGGGCAGGGAGGGGCTTTCATGGGACTTGATGACATCAAGCTCAAGGTATCTTTGATTACGGATGAAAATGGATACTTAGGTAGAGAATGCCCAATCGAAGAGTGCAAAGGCTATTTCAAGGTCCTTGTGGGCACAGGTTTAGAAGGAGTCGGCTACTCATATTGTCCCTATTGTGGTCATAAGGGTGACCACAACACATTCTACACGCAAGACCAGATGGAGTATATTAGGTCTGCAGCTCTAAATGCGATTTCAGACGAGCTTGGCAAGCAACTCAAAAAGATGGAGTTTAGCACGAGGCCAAGCGGACCTTTCGGAATCAGTATTAGCCTCAAGCATGAGCATGGCCGTCGTATACCCATCCACCGGTATAAGGAAAAGGCTCTAGAGACCTACGTGGAGTGCCCCAATTGCGGGTTGAAATATGCGGTGTATGGCGTCTTTGGCTTCTGTCCTGATTGCGGCCAACATAATTCCTTGGAAATATTCCGCAAGAGTCTGGAGCTTATCGAAAAGATGCTAGAGATGGCCGCATCTGTAGAACCGGATCTCGCTGCAAAGTTGGTGGAGGATGCCCTGGAGAATTGCGTATCTGAGTTCGACGGCTTCGGCCGAGAACTTTGCCACCGATACGCCCAGAAATCTTCCGATCCAGTCAAGGCCGAAAGAATCTCCTTCCAGAACCTAGAAGTTGCCAAGCAGGGTCTAGCCACTCTTTACGGAATCGACATGGAAGAGGGAGTCAGTGAAGGCGAGTGGAAGGATGCTATTCGGTGGTTTCAGAAGCGTCACTTATTGTCCCATAGTATGGGTGTAGTGGACGAGGAGCATATTCGTAAGGCGAATGACAACAGCGCGATTCTTGGGCGCAAAGTCATAATCGAAGCCGAAGAGGTAAGGCAGCTGATGGGGGGCCTCGGGAAGCTCGCGGATTTCACCTACAGGAAAATCACCCATCTGTGAATTATTGGCTGCGGCCGATAGTCGAATGATGGTGATTTACTAAATAGTGCCGGTTTGGCAACGTAGGGGAGGTGCCTTGTGCCTTCCCGGACGGCTGCGGGCGGGGACAAGCCAGCCGCCCCTACGATTACCGGTGCTAATTAATAAACGACCACTATTCGCAGGGTATCGGGTGTTAGCCCAAAAGGAATGAGCGAGTGACACGAGTGGTTACCGAATCCACAGTTGAAGAGGCGGGGCTGGAGTGGTTCCGGGGGTTGGGTTACCAGACCCTGTTCGGGCCGGATATCGCGCCGGATGGTATCAGCCCCGAGAGAACAGGCTGGGGAGAAGTAGTTCTGCGCGAGCGGCTGAGGGATGCGGTTGGGCGGCTGAACCCGGACCTGCCGCCTGAGGCCATCGATGAGGCTATCCGCAAGGTCCTCGTGCCCGCTTCCCCGTCTCTCATCGTCAACAACCGCGCCTTTCACCAGATGCTGGTCGACGGCATCGCGGTTGAATACCAGCGGAAAGACGGATCTATTACCGGCGGCAATGTCCGGCTGGTGGACTTCGCCGACCCCGATAACAACGACTGGCTCGCCGTGAACCAGTTCACGGTGATCGAGGGGCCGCAGCAGCAGGAATCCAACCGCCGGCCGGATATAGTGGTCTTTCTGAACGGACTGCCGCTCGTCGTGATCGAGCTGAAGAACGCCGCCGACGAGAACGCCACCATCTGGTCGGCCTTCAACCAGCTGCAGACCTACAAGAAGCAGATTCCCTCGCTCTTCACCTACAACGAGGCGCTGATCATTTCCGACGGCCTTGGCGCCCGCGTCGGCTCGCTCACGGCGAATAAGGAGCGCTTCATGCCCTGGCGCACGATCGAGGGCGAAGTGGTCGCACCGGCCACCTTCCCGCAGCTTCAGGTGCTCCTTCACGGGGTCTTCCATAAGCGCCGGTTTCTCGACCTCCTGCGCCATTTCATCGTCTTCGAGGACGATACCCACGGCAATATCGCCAAGAAGATGGCCGCCTATCACCAGTTCCACGCCGTGAACAGGGCCGTCGAGGCAACGATCGAGGCCACCAGCCCGCGAGGCGACCGCCGCGCCGGGGTGGTCTGGCATACGCAAGGGTCGGGCAAGAGCCTCACCATGGCCTTCTACGCCGGGCAGATCATCCTGCACCCGGCCATGCAGAACCCGACCATCGTGGTTCTTACCGACCGCAACGACCTCGACGACCAGCTTTTCGGCACGTTCGCCAGGTGCGCCGGATTGCTCCGGCAGAAGCCCGTGCAGGCGGAAAGCCGGGAGGATTTGCAGAAGAAGCTGCAGGTGGCCTCCGGCGGCGTTATCTTCACCACGATTCAGAAGTTCCTGCCCGAAGAGAAGCGGGGGCGCTACCCGCTGCTCTCCGGCAGGCGCAATATCGTCGTCATCGCGGACGAGGCCCACCGCAGCCAGTACGACTTCATCGACGGCTTCGCCAAGCACATGCGCGACGCCCTGCCCAACGCCCCTTTCATCGGCTTCACCGGCACGCCTATCGAGCTAACCGATAAGAACACCCGGGCCGTCTTCGGGGACTACATCAGCGTCTACGACATCAAGCGCTCGGTGGAGGACGGGGCGACGGTGAGCATCTACTACGAAAGCCGCCTCGCCAAGCTGGAGCTGAAAGAAGACGAAAGGCCCAAACTCGACCCCCAATTCGAGGAGGTCACCGAGGGGGAGGAGCAAACCCAGAAGGAGAAGCTCAAGAGCAAGTGGGCGGCGCTGGAATCCGTGGTCGGCTCGCAGAAGCGGATAAACGTCATCGCCAAGGACCTGGTGGACCATTTCGAGCAGCGCCAGCAGGCAATGGACGGCAAGGCCATGGTCGTGTGCATGAGCCGCCGCATCTGCGTGGAGCTTTACGACGCCATCATCCGCCTGCGTCCGGAGTGGCACAGCGATGACGATGACAAAGGAGCGATCAAGGTCGTTATGACCGGCTCGGCCTCTGATAGGCTCGAATGGCAGCCGCACATCCGCAACAAGCCGCGGCGGGAAGCGCTGGCCGGCCGGTTCCGGGACGAAACCGACCCCTTGAAGATCGTCATCGTGCGCGATATGTGGCTGACCGGCTTCGACGTGCCCAGCCTGCACACGATGTACGTGGACAAGCCCATGCGGGGCCACGGGCTCATGCAGGCCATCGCCCGGGTGAACCGGGTGTTCAAGGACAAGCCGGGCGGCCTGGTGGTGGATTATCTCGGCCTCGGCGATCAATTGCGCAAGGCCCTCCAGAACTACACCGAGAACGGCGGTGAGGGAGAGATGGCGCCCGATCAGAACGAGGCAGTCGCCGTGATGAAGGAGAAGTACGAGATCTGCGAAGACCTCTTCTACGGCTTCGACTGGTCCGTCTGGGGCCGGGGCGCTCCGGGCGAGCAATTGGGATTGCTCCCGGCCGCTGTCGAGCATATTCTGGCCCAAGAGGATGGGGCGCAGCGGCTGATGGATACCGTGCTGGCCCTCTCGCGGGCGTTCGCTTTGGCGGTGCCCCACGAGGACGCCATTCGCATCCGGGATGGCGTGGCCTTCTTCCAGTCCGTCCGGGCGGCGCTGGTAAAGATCGAAGGCCGGGAGCGCGGGAGCAGCGACCAGGTGGAAGGGGCGATAAAGCAGATCGTCTCACGGGCGGTGACGACGGACAAGGTGATCGACATCTTCGATACTCTGGGCCTGCAGAAACCGGACATCTCCATACTATCCGAGGAGTTTCTGGCCGAGGTGAAGGGGCTGCCGCAGAAGAACTTGGCAGTGGAAATGCTCCGCCGGCTGCTGATGGACGAGATCAAATCACATTCCCGTAAGAACCTCGTGCAGTCCCGGTCCTTTTCGGAGATGCTGCAGAACTCCATCAACAAGTACCACAACCGGACCATCGAGACCGTGGCGGTGATCGAGGAGCTGATCAAGATCGCCAAAGAGCTGCGGGAGGCGGCCGGCCGGGGAGAGCAGCTTGGCCTAACCGACGATGAGCTGGCTTTCTACGACGCCTTGGGCGTGAACGACAGCGCGGTGCAGGTCTTGGGCAACGACACCCTCAAGAAGATCGCCCAGGAATTGGTCGAGACGATGAGGAAGAACACGCGGATCGACTGGACCGTGCGGGAGTCGGTGAAGGCGGACCTAAGGGCGTCGGTGAAGCGGCTTCTGCGGCGATACGGCTACCCGCCGGATAAGCAGGAGAAGGCCACGCAGACGGTGATCGAGCAGGCGGAGTTGTTGTGCGCCGATTGGGCGGCATAGGGGATTGCCCAATCACCCCTAACCCGTAATACTCTTTCACCGAGGGAATATCGGGTTCCTCAGGCATCCTCTTTATCAGATACCGAACCCCCCTACCCCCCTTGTCAGAGGGGCATTTGCTGAAGGCCTACCCTACCTGGCCGGTGCCATTACCGGCGACAAATTGTAAGCGACCATGAGTCGCATTACCGGCCAAACCGGCCCTTTTCTAGCATCAGAGAGCGTTGGCCGGCCTGGCGGCCCGCAGTCAGAATAAATTCCGGCCCACAGGGCAAGCCCTCATCCTGCCCCTTTGCCCCCTTGACCCTTTGCCCCTTCCAACGGCTGGGGATAAGCCGCCGGCGCTACATTTTGAGCCTCCTGCGGGCCGCCAGGTCGGCGTCCCGATAAATCGGGACCTACAACTCCTGCTCCCTTCCCCTCAGCATTGGGGGGAAGGGCCGGGGTTAGGGGGCGGACAGGCACACAAGAAGCGTCAGGGCACAAGACCCTGACCTACGGGAACAGGCCCGGGGTTAGGGGGCGGACAGAGCCGTGCGCCACTACAGTCCCATCTCCACCCCACGAAGGCCGCTGTGGCACGGCTCTTGCCTTTGAAATTGCCCAGCATTACCACGCGAGAGGCTTCGTAGGTCGAAACGTATCGTGATCAGAATGAAATGGCCCGATTGGCTGGGACGCGACCTTACTCTGCTGTTTGCCCAGCGCGGCCTGCGGAGCTTCACGCAGGCCTACCTGATCATCATCCTTCCGATCTACCTCGCCCGTCTCAATCTCAGCGCCACCCAAATCGGACTGCTGTTCACGGCCGCGGCCGCCTCGGGCGCCCTGATTACGGCGTCGATTGGCCTGCTTGCCGACCGCTACGGGCGCAAGCTCTTCCTAGTGCTGCTGTCCCTGCTAACGGCGGCCGGGGCGGTAGTCTTCGCCCTGTCGACCAATTACCTTGTGTTGTTGGTGGCGGCAGCAGCCTCCACCATCGGCCGGGGCGGGGGAGCAGGAAGCGGCGGCGCCTGGGGACCGTTCTATCCCGCGGAGCAGGCGCTCCTTGCCGCCCAGGCGAGCGATCAGAAGCGTACTACGATCTTCAGCGCCGTATCTTTCATCGGGGTGATCACCGGGGCCCTCGGCTCGTTGGCCGCCCTCCTGCCGGCATCGCTGCAACAGGCGGGGCTTAGCTTGCCCGAAGCCGATCGTCTACTCTTCGGCCTTGCCGCCGCCCTGGGCGTCGTCATGGCGGTCGTCGTGTTGCCGGTACAAGATAGGACCAGGCGCACTGCGCAGCCCAGCGCCGGGAAGCCGTTCTGGTCTCTATCGCGGAGGACCACCGGCCTGATACTGCGCTTCGGCGCCACCAATTTCACAAACGGCCTGGCTATCGGCTTCCTTGGTCCGTTGCTGGTCTACTGGTTTAACCAGCGCTTCGGGGTGGGCGGCTCGGAGCTTGGCCCGCTGTTTTTCGTGATCAACCTTGTCACCGCGTTTTCATACTTGACCGCTCCCCGGCTCACGCGGGCTCTGGGAGCGGTGAATACTATTGTGCTCACGCGGGGCGCCTCGGTGGTTCTTCTGGCGCTGATGGCTGTGATGCCGGCCTTTCTGCTAGCGGCACTATTCTATCTATTGCGCATGGTGGTGGCCACGCTCTCCGTTCCCGTGCGGCAGTCGTACCTGATGGGTATAGTGGACCCCAGTGAGAGAGCCAGCGCCGCCGGGCTCAGCAATCTCCCCGCGCAGGTAGCCAGCTCCGGCACTCCCGCCCTGGCCGGCTATCTGATGCAGACGATTGCCCTTGATTTGCCCCTGGAGCTTGCCGCCTTCTTTCAGGCTATTAATACGTTTCTGTACTATGTGTTCTTCCGCAATATCCGCCCGCCGGAAGAAATGGCAGCTGCTCACCTGCAGGGGCCGCCCGAGGGCCCGGATGCGGCGGGGTAGCTTTGATGGGGGACCGGCCGAAGCCAGGAGGCGATTGAACCGCGTGTTGACTGGAAGGGCGAAATAGGGCATGCTGTCGTTCAGCATTCCCTATCTCCCCTAACCCCTCTTCCTCGGGGAAGAGGGGGATGTAGGCTGAAGCCTACCCGTGTATATCCCGAGTGGAAGGAGAAGAGGCGTGAAGGTCGATTACTCGCACGATAATTTGATGAAGGTGGATGAGACGGTTCTGCGGGCGATGATCCGGGAGCGCACGCACATCACCGTGGAGCAAAAGCTCTACCGGGCGATCGCGAAGGGCAAGCCCCTTCCAGCGAACACCGGCGCCACGGTGCGCAAGCTGCTGGCCGCCTGGAATGAGCGCGGGCTGCCCACGGATGCGCCCGATTTTGTCTTTGTGAAGGCGACGCTCGATATGGCGGAGCGGTCGAGCAGAGGGGAGAGCATCGATCTCTCGCCATTTGCCTGCAAGCCCTTCGATAAAGAAGAGGCCGCCACCGCCAGGCGCCTCCTCAAGGAGAGGCGGTCTATCCGGCACTGGACCGATGAAGAGGTCCCCGACGAGATGATCGACCAGGTTCTGCAGGCCGCGCTGTGGGCGCCACACGGAACGAACCTCTGCTCGCTGCGGTTCCTCGTGGTGCGCGAGAAGAATGAGCCCGGCCTCTTCCGTGGCTCCTTTATCCCGGGCGGCCCGGTCCACATTGTCGCCTGCCAGGACCGGCGAGTGTACTATGCTGATCCCAGCTACGAGGACGATCCGGCCATGGGGGAGAACAAGCGGGTGCTGGATTGCGGGGCGGCGATGCAGAATATGGTGCTGATGGCCTATTCTCTCGGTCTCGGTCCGGTGTGGCTGACGTTCTCTTCCGGAATGCGGGAGCGGCTGCGAGCGCGCTTCGGGCTGGCGGACTACCTAGAGATGGTCACCTATCTTGATCTGGGCTTTCCGGCGCTAACGCCTATGCCTCCTGGAAGGATGGCGCTAAATGAGGTGGTGCTGGCGAGAGTATAGCAGGCGTTGTTTTGCTCTGACAACCCTACCCGACGTAGTTGGCGTCCCTTTGCCACCCGGCTCTCAAGCGGGTGTGCCGGACGTTGAAGCGAGAGACGCTGGGAAGAAATAGGAAATGGATAGAACAGGTGGTAACCATGGAAACGATGGATGACTTGAAAGAGGAAGCACAAGGTTTCGTTCTCCAACTAGCGGGGGGTGATTTTAGCGGCGCCCGCCGTCTTTTCGACAGCAATATGGTGCAGGCGTTTCCGGAAGCCAAGCTTAGAGATACCTGGCTTCAACTGACCGGCCTGGCCGGCGCCTTCCAAAAGATACTGGCGAGCCGGGCGGTGGAAAGACAGGAAAACCGTATCGTTATAGTCACTTGCCGGTTCGAAAAAGCGGCCATGGACGTCTACGTGGTCTTTAACCAAAACGGCGAAATAGCCGGCCTGAACGTTCAGCCTACACCGGCTGCCTCGCCCTACAACCCGCCAGCCTACGTCCATACAGAGGCTTTTCACGAAGTAGAAGTGACCATTGGCGCGGGAGAATGGGCTCTTCCCGGCACCCTGAGCCTGCCGAATGGTGCCGGCCCTTTCCCCGCTGCCGTACTGGTTCATGGCTCGGGTCCTCAGGACCGGGACGAGACGATAGGCCCCAATAGGCCTTTCCGGGACCTGGCCTGGGGCCTAGCCTCCCAAGGAATCGCCGTCTTGCGGTACGAGAAACGCACCAAGGCTCATGGCCAGCAGATGACCCCCGAAATGATAGCCAGGTTGACTACGCGTGAAGAAGTCATCGACGACGCTCTATTGGCCGTTCAACTCTTGCGCCAGACGCCGGGAATCGATCCGGGCAGCATTTACGTTTTGGGTCACAGCCTGGGAGCTACGTTGGCCCCCCCGCATCGGCGAGCAGACCCGTCTATTGCCGGACTGATCATCATGGGTGGCATGACGCGCCGCTTGGAGGACACCATTCTCGACCAATACACCTACCTGTATAGCCTTTCCGGCTCGATGACCGAGGAACAGAAGGTCGAGCTGGAGCAACTGAAGGAGAAAGTTGCCCGGGTGAAGGACCCCAATCTGTCTAATCAAGTCCCGGCAAAAGACTTGCCACTAGGGATCACTCCGGCCTACTGGCTCGACCTGCGTGGATACCAGCCTGCCGAGGTGGCAAAATCGCTGGCGATGCGGATTTTTGTCTTACAGGCCGGGCGAGATTATCAGGTCACCGTCGCAGGCGATTTCCCCGCCTGGCAGAAGGCACTAGCAGAGAAGGGCAACGCCACTCTCAAGGTGTACCCTAAATTGTTTCACCTGTTCATAGCTGGCGAAGGTCCCTCCACGCCGCAGGAATATCTCGTCGAAGGGCACGTCAGCGGCGAGGTGATCCAGGATATCGCTCACTGGATCAAGAGAGACCAGAACTCATAGCTCATTCTGGTGGCGCTGGGTTTCCGGCCGCATGACACCGCCTTTCCCTTCGGCATAGGCATCTATGGGATCGCGATACTGGCGATCGGCGCCTTTTTCCTCCTGCTTGATCCGATATGGCGGGGTAAGGGCAGGAGCCTGCCTCTGCCTCCCGGGACAAATGCGTCAATTAGGGAATAAGCCGCGGCAAGTACCAGATTCTACGGCGTTACCCGCGTTTTTTCCGGCACTACCGGTTGGTAGGATTCGAGGCTGCCTTTCTTCCCATACTCTTTGAACAGCTTCCCCCAAGGCGACTGGTATAGCCATCGTTGGTAAACCGCCCGCTCGTGGAAGGGCCAGCGGTAGTAATCGTGATAGATCTCCGAAACCGGATAAGTCAGCTTTGCCAAATCTGTGTGGAAGATGATCTTCTGCAGGTGACGAGTCGGGCCGTACCAGGCCATCCAGCCGAGGAAACTGTGAAACGTCTTGCCGACATGGAAGTGCCAGTTCTGCTTGGACGTTGCCACATCCCCGACGATCTCGATTTCGCGCGGGTCGCCGATGCCCAACCCCTTCTCGTGGGCCAATCTAATGTACTTGATCGCCATGGGATCGAATCCCATTAGCTTAGCCGCTACGGCGTCGATGGCTACTTGATCAGCGCTGGCTAGAATCACGTTCTTCTGCTCGGGCTTCATTATGCGGGGTCCAGCGCCGTTGCCCGCCGAGGTGCCATCCATGAAGGCGAAAATGCCGGTGTGGATCTCCTTCTGTATGGTAAGAAGATCCACCAGCGTCTCGTGAATCCAAGTATGGGTATTGAACCGCTTCTCATAGAGCAGCCCGCCGAAGGCGTTCTTCATCGCGCCTGTGGTTGTCGTGTAGATATGACACTTAATGGTCGGCAGGTGGACAACGTTCTTGCCTATGAAGTAGTCGGGGATACGGAGCTCATCGCCGAAGACCTGATGCAAGGCCAACATTTCGCCCTTTGGCTTATAGGAAATCCACTGCATGTCGGCCGGCTGGAAGTTGAACAGCACTGGGACGTTGTGGGCCTCGCAGATGGGATAGTAGCCGTTCAGATCGGTGCCCTTGAAGGCGTTGGTCACCACTGTGCGGTTCTGCACACAGGAGAGGTCCTCGTAGCCAGCGTTGCGGAGAGCCAGTATAGCGCCCTCCAACTGCCAGGGGGTCGTATTGGCGCTGGGGAAAGGCCAGTGCCAAGAGATATTGTCCTTGAGCATGGTAGTCGTTCCCGGCTGCAGGGCTTCCCGCATCCCAGCCAATTCAGCCAAGTGCTGGTAGTCGTTGAGTACTGTCTGCGGTTTGGTGGTTAGCAGCGCCACGCGCGCTTTTGTCAAGGTACACCTCCGGAATAGTGTAGAGCGAATGAAAGTCTTTGGCTTTAGAGAATCGAGAGTACAAATGGCAGGATACTATTAGAACGTAGTTGTGATCAAGCTGGATGCATGTAAGTATCCTCAGCCCCTGCCGCTCGATTTTCGCTTGTAGGGTGCGGACCGCCGTGTCCGCCCGGTCTTAGGAGTGCGGTGGGCTGGGGGCAAGTCCCCCTGATAACGAGGTATTTAGGGAGTCTTGATGGTGGGGGAACGTGGCATTTATCCCTTCGCCAGGCTACAACCCCCCTAGCCCCCCTTATCAGGGGGGAACGTCTGGCCGGCTACCCCTTGTCAAGGGGGAACGTCGAACAAGCCCAGGTGGGCGCATCCTTCCTGGAAGGACACCCCGACATTTTAGGCAACAAAAAAGCGGCCTGAGATGGGCCGTCTTTGTAGGTGCGAATTTATTCGCATTTAGGGGCAAAAAGAAAAGGTTCCT
>JAMCWQ010000083.1 GCA_023480825.1 Chloroflexota bacterium
GGCGAGCGCGGGGCATGAACGGATTTGTCGAATGCTTCAGCCTGCTCAGCAATCAGACTGCCCCCACAATCTAAACTCCTTTACCCTAAGTGTGAACAGTTACTCCGCGGCTGCGGATGGCGGCCTCGTATTCGGCGTGAGTGGCCAGGCGGACCTCGTGACCACCGAACTGCAAGCCCAATCCAAGAGCGATATAAGGCTCGACGTCCCCCCTTGATCCGACGGTGACGATTGCCACACGCATAGCAGCCTCCTCAAGAAGTCGGGAGCCAACATACGCTGACAGGTAACCGGAAACAGTGGCCCGAAAGCTGGCCATGGCCGCGATACTCTAGGAAGACTGGGAGCAGAACCTTCTTCTTCCCGATCCCCCGGCCGAGACCATTATACTACTGGTGAACAGGATGCGAGCGCATCACAACCCAGAGGTTTCCTGCAGGAACTCCTTGATATGGGGCAATACTATCGCCGGCTCGTAGCTTGCCTGCGCGTGCACTCCTCCCGCCAGGGAAACGAACTTAGCCCGTGGCATCATTTCCGCGCATTTTTTGGCGCTGGGATAGTGAGGATCGTTCTCTGTGGCCATCAACAGGCAGGGCACCATTATCCGGGGAAGTACGTCCTCGAACCCCGGCCATTTGTCAAAGGCGTCGAGAAAGGCAAGGAGCGCCTTCTGGTCATTCGCTACGAAATTGGCCAGGAACCGGGCCTTCTCCTCCGGTGACCGGGGGCCAGCCATCTGTTCCAGCGCGGCCAGGCTACCCTCCGCGCCCATCGCCACTGCCATCTCCTGCATCTTGCGCCCTATCGCCTGAAACTGCATCTGGGCCTCCGTCGGAGGTCCACACCTGCCGTACCCCATGAGAATCAACGAGCGAAGACGGCCTTGAGCAAGCCTGGCGACCTCGAAGCCGATAGCCGCACCCATGGAAGCGCCAAGGTAATGAGCCTTCTCCACTCCCAGTTGGTCCAGCACGGATATCACGTCTCCCCCCATCCGCTCCGGCCGGTACAACGCCGGGTCGTGGGGCTTGTCACTTTGCCCGTGTCCCCGGGCATCGATCAGGATGAGCCTATAGCCGGCGGCAAGCCCCTCCGTGTAGCCCTGCTCTCGCCACATCTCAAGGCTTGTGGAGAAGCCATCGATCATAACTAAGGGCGCGCCATCGCCCTCCATCTCGTAGCGGATACGAATACCTTCATTGACTGCGATCGGCATTGCCGGTGACCTCCTGAATAGTGAGCGAACGGATGGGGATGATATCACAGGATTGGTCAACAAGACAAGATAGGCATAGTCGTAGGCCACCTGATCCTTCTTCGAAGGACGAAATTCTCAACATGAAAGATTATTGGACGGCCAGGAATGTCATTCCGAAGGAGCGGCGGGAAGGACAATAATTCGGAGCCCACAGAATTCTCCTTGTCCCTTTCCCGGAGCTGCAATCATTGACTAAGTTAGGCAATTATGCTATGCTACTAGTGCATCGCCAATTCGCTTTGGCAGCTGGGGACTTAGGTTATTCTATGGGGGAGCAGCTATGAATGGCGTGGAGCCTACTTCGCAGATGGATAAGCAGCATGGGGAGAGGGCAGGCAATCTCACCGAGATCGCCGCGATTGCCCATGCTCTCGATAGCCTGTATCTCAAGCTGGGCCGTCAGTTCGGCCCTCTGTCGCGGCCGCAGCGCCGTATGCTCCGTCTGCTCAGCGCCGAGAGAACGGTGCGGGTGGGCGACCTGGGAGAACAACTGGGACTGACGACAGCGGGCGCCACACGCATGCTCGACAAACTGGAGTCCCTGGGGTACGCAACGCGCCTGCGGCTGGAACAACATGATCAGCGCCAGGTCCATGTGATGCTGGCTCCGGCCGGAGTCTCGGCGTTGCGCGAGGCGGATGGTGTGTTTCTGGAACGGATGCGGGCCATCTTGGACAAACTGGGCCCGGAAGAGCAATCCACTCTTGCCCGCTTGCTGCAGGCGCTTGGGGATTGTTGATAAGTTGAGACCGGCCTGAAGCAAGGCAGGAGGAACAGAGCATGGCAATACCTGGTGGAGGCCAATTCTCCGGAATGGCGGCGCTGTGGAACCAGCAGCGCTCGCTGAAGTATCTGCGCGATGGCAAGCCCGACATCAGGCATACCCTTTCGCTCGTCTGGGCCGCCCTTCGTCCCTACACCGGGCGGTTGGTGCTTGGGACGGTGGTGATGGTCGTGGGCGTTGGCGTGGGACTGGTTCCTCCGCTGCTGATTCAAAGGCTCATCGATGTTGCCATCCCACAGAAGGACTTCTCCTTGGTCTTTCTGTTGGGAGGCGGCCTTATTCTCTTTCGCGTGGGGAGTGCTCTGCTCAGCTGGGGGCAAAACTATCTGAGCATTATCATCTCCCAGGGGCTGATTGCCGATCTGCGCCGGCGGCTCTACCGCCATGTGCAGGCTCTCGGTCTGGAGTTCTTCACCTGGACACAGTCTGGGGAAATCCATACCCGTTTTCTAAACGATGCCGGAGGGCTGCAAAACGTCATCACGCAATCCTTCCTTGGCACCTTTGCCAATCTGATCTCCTTGGTCGGCACTTTTGCACTGATGGCAAGCATCAACTGGCAGCTCTCGCTGGTAGCGGCAGTTGCTTTGCCGGCATTTGCTTTCCCGATTCTGCATTTCGGGCGCCGTCGCTACGCCGCTTTGGAGCGGGCCCAAGCGGCGCTTGGTGATCTCTCCGCCTCCTTGGAGGAGACCTTAAGCCTCTCCGGCGCGATCGTGGTCAAGAGCTTCGGCACCGAGGAGCGCGAGGCCGGGCGCTTCGAGGTGGTGAACGATACGGTACGGCAGGAGCAGGTATCGCAGATGGTTGTGGGCCAATGGGTTTCCGTGGTCGTTCAGGCTCTCGCGGCCATCGGACCCGCCCTGCTCTATACCTATGGCGCCTATCTCGTCATCACACAGCAATTGTCACTTGGCACGATGATCGCCTTCGGCACCTATCTGGCCATGCTCTACACCCCAGCATCCACTTTGGCGGGAGCCAACGCCACCCTGCTCGGCGGTCTGGCGCTGTTCGACCGGGTCTTCCAGTATCTCGAAATCCCTCCCAGCGTGCCGGAGCCGGAGAGTCCAAAGCCATTACCCGAGACTCCGGCGGAGGGGATCACGTTCGACAAGGTGAGCTTCCGCTATCCCGGCAAAGAGAGCAACAAAGAAGTGCTGCACGACGTCTCCTTCACCGCTCCACTTGGCCGGCTCACCGCGCTGGTCGGCCCTAGCGGGGCGGGGAAGTCGACAATCCTCTCGCTGGCGGCGCGCTTCTACGACCCCACCGGTGGCGGCGTCCGGCTGGACGGAATCGCATTGCCTGATATTGCCCAGTGCGATCTTCGCCGCCGCCTGGCGGTTGTTACTCAGGAGTTGTTTCTATTCCATGCCAGTCTGCAAGAGAACATCTGCTACGGGGTGCCCGATGCGTCTATGGCCGATGTGGAAGCCGTGGTGGAAGCAGCACAATTGCAGGACTTGATCTCCAGGCTCCCGGAGGGATTGGACACGGTTGTTGGTGAGCGAGGCTACCGGCTATCAGGCGGCGAGAAGCAGCGGGTGGCTATCGCCCGCGCTTTGTTGTGCCGGGCGCCCTATCTCTTGCTGGACGAAGCCACTAGTTCCCTCGATTCTCAGGTGGAGCGGCTAATTCAGGCGGCCCTCGAAAAGCTGGTGGCAGGGCGAACCGTGATCGCGATCGCCCACCGCCTCTCGACGATACAGCGGGCCGACCAGATACTGGTGGTTCAGGACGGGCGCATCGTCGAGCGGGGCACGCACGAAGCGTTGCTGCAGCACTCGGGCCTGTACCAGCGGCTTTACAACGCCCAATTCGCCTCTGAGCTGGAGAGAGCACGTTAGGTCTGCCTGGCAGATGGTAGGTGCGCCTTCAGCCGTCCTTCCGCAGAAGGACGCGAAGCGCCATCATGAATGAGCAGCAAAATTCGCTTAGCCCAACTTCCGCAGTTTAGCCCGTACCAACCAGTTTTCGCCCGCCAGGATCGTCACATACAGGCCAAAAACCGCCGAATCAGAGCGGTTTTGCTGGGTTTTGGGGCCTCTTGGGCTCAAATTAC
>JAMCWQ010000056.1 GCA_023480825.1 Chloroflexota bacterium
TTCGGAGCGAAACTAACGGCCAGGATCACGGGGATGCTCGGCTTTGAGATGCCGGCTCCCACGCACTGGCAGAAGGGAGTCACCGTGCAGGACGCGATGATGCGTGCTCTGCTGGGAGGCACGCCGGACGAGGTGCCGGAAACCTACCAGGCTGCTTCCCCGGTGACCTATGCCGGTCCTGGCTGCCCGCCGACTATGCTGCTACAAGGAGAGCACGATGCGGTGACCTCTGCCGAGGCGGTGCGAGTGCTGGCAGGGAAATTGGAGGAGGCCGGTGTCCCTGTGGTCAATATTGAATACCCGCAGACCGAGCACGCCTTTGACCTCATCCTGCCCAAGATTTCGCCTCCTGCCCAGGCCGCGCTTTACGAGGTGGAGCGGTTTCTGGCCCTGATGGAATGAATGGACTGCCCATCCGGCCAGGGAAAGACTGTCCAAGTGGCGGGTCGCACGAATGGCAAGTCGCTGTACGCTTGACCCGGAATCTTCGATTCCCAATCTCTCAAGTGGAGGTTACTCGCCATGAAAGTGCTGGCCATCAACGGCAGCCCGCAAATGGACAAGGGCAATACCGCCCTGATTCTCAATCCCTTCTTGGAGGGAATGCAGCAGGCCGGTGCGGAGGTGGAAGTCCTGTACACCAAGAAACTCAAGGTCAACCCCTGCCTAGCCGACTTCGGCTGCATACTCAAGACCCCGGGGCGGTGCATCCAAAACGACGACATGAAGGAGATCTACCCCAAGGTGCGCGAGGCGGATATCTGGATCCTGGCAAGTCCCCTATTCTGGGATGGGCTTTCAGGCCCCCTGAAGTGCCTGGTGGATAGACTTACGCCGCTCGGGTCCGCCCCGATGGAGATTCGCGACGGCCATACCCGGCATCCCGTGGGCCCCGGCGCCAAGGGAGGCAAGATCGTATTGGTTTCGAATTGCGGGTTCTGGGAATTGGACAACTTCGATCCGATACTTGCTCATGTGAAGGCAATCTGCCGGAACGCGGGGAGAGAGTTCGGCGGGGCGCTGTTGCGGCCGCATGGACCGATATTCGGGGGGATGGTCAAGATGGGGATGCCGGTGGGCGACATCTTCGAAGCGGCGAAAGAGGCTGGCCGCCAACTCATCCAAAATGGAGAGATGTCCGCCGAGACCCTCGCCATCGTCAGCCGGCCTTTGCAGCCTCTCGACCAATTCGTAGAAGGTTACAATCAGCGGATTGCTGCCTACTTCCAAACGCAGTCCGGCTCCTGACGAAGCCGAGAGGGAATCCGCGTCCATTCGGGTCGCCGGTAGCCGCGTTTGAGTGGATTGGCGCCCCCTATCCGCAGCCCTTCCCCACAAACTTGCGGGGAAGGGAGCGTGCCTAGGTCAGAGTTCGCATGGCAAATCGCCCCGCGATTTGCCATGCGAACAACCATTTATGACTGTAGATTATGCCCCCGCCCGTTGCCGGCGGTGTGATGAGCAGCCATCGGCTCGGGGAATATGGGATCCGGAATGAAAGCCGGAGGCCCGGACGATGGGGTGATCACAAAGTACACGATGGCCTGGTGCCCACTTATAATTCCTTGAACCACACAGGACCACAGTCCGGGCTCCATTCCGCTGCTGCCGGTGACATTGTCTAATACTCCGTCGTCGTTTACCCAGTTGACTCCCTGATTAACGGCCTCGAGAGCAACGCCTTCCGGCGAATTGAACCAATAACCTACCGGCTCACCGGGCTTGAAACCAGAAAAGCTCGTCTTGAACAATGTGCCCGCCACTCCGGTATTTGGACCGATGGTGGCGTTGACTGGGGCAGGGATGTCACTGGCGGCCGGAACGTTGGTATTGGCGCTAGAGATTTCGTAGTACACCACCGCAGTGTGGCCGCTGGTGATACCGTGGACGACAAGACTCCAAATACCCGGCATGTCGCCGGTCGTCGACCACGTGGCGCCAATCAGGCGGCCGTTTCCATCAACCGATCTGGTTTCCTCGTTCACGGACCGGATGATGGTCCCGTCCGGGGCGTTCCACCAGACGCCTACCTGCTCGTTTGCCGAGAAGCCGGTGACGGTGGCGTTAAAGATGGTGCCGGAAGGGCCGGCCGTTGGCGCTACCACACCACTAATAGAGGGCGGAAGTGCGGCCTCGGCCTGATAGGCCTGGCCCCCGGGGCCGGGAGCGGCGGCGCCGGCAACCGCCGGAAGAGCCGCGGCCACCATACCGATGACCAATAGAAGATACAGTGCTAGTAAGGCGGATTTTCTCATCTTTTCCCTCCAGATCGTAGATAAACGTTCGTTCCGACGCTGTCTCGAGGGGTCAGTGCCTCCTGGTTTCAACTGCCAAGATGCATATTATGTCGCAACCGACAGGCCCCGCAGGGTAATGATACCACCGAATGCAGCACTGTGAGCAGGTCCTTTGGGGGAAACAATGAAGAGAAGATGGACCTTGGCTGGTGAGGTCTCTGGCCCCTTCCCCTCGTCCTTCTATGGGAGGATGAGGGGAAGGGGAGACAAAATGGCGGCGTATGGTGCGGTTCGTGAACCGCCCGATGCTGCCGGGAAGGACAACCCCCCGGAGAAGAGAAGCACCCCTTTCCAGACAGGACCTGGGAAGGGGCACTAGCCTAAGAGCAAGGGAGGCCGGCGCCTCTACTAACCCCGGTAACATCGTAAGGCGCGATGTTCCACTAACGGGTGGGAGAGGCCCCCGACCTCTTGGCCAGGGCCTACTTGCTTAGCAAGGGTAGGGCGTTCTGCTCCATCGTCGCCCGATCCATAGCCCCGATCTGCACGGATTGGATCACTCCTTCGCGGTCGATGAAGAAGGATGTGGGATACGCCGAAACGCCGTAGGCGTTGTTGATCTTGGCGTCGAGGTCCAGCCAGATGGGAAAGGTGAAGCCTTTGCCGTTGATATAGCTGTGCACGGTGTTGGCATCCTCTTCGACGTCGACGGCCACTACCTCGATCCCTCTAGCCTTGTATGCCTCGTAGAATTGCTGCATGTCCGGCAGTTCCTGCTTGCAGTAGGGGCACCATGTAGCCCATAAGTTTAGCAGCACTACCTTCCCCCGCAGGTTGGCCAGCGTCACCTTGTTTCCCTTCAGGTCGACGGCTGTGAACCCCGGCGCCATCTTCCCGACGTCCGGGCCAATCCCCCGGCCTTCGAGCTCGGCCGAAGAAGGTATCTCTCCGCCCGTCGTTACCGAACCGGCGCCGGAGCCGGAGCCGCCACAGGAGGATAGCAGCAGGACAGCGATCAATAGGGGGGCAATGAAGGACCAACCAGGAAGCCGTGTTTTCATCTCGTTCCTTTCTTAGTGGCGTCACACGCTCCAGGGAAACAATCCGGATAGCCGCTGGAAGGCATTGAAAAAGACAAGAATGCCCATGATTACGATCAGCACTCCGCTGGCGAGGCTCACGCCTCGCAGATGGCTGTTCAGGCGGCGCAGGAAGCCGGTCGCTTGCCCGAGGGCCAGGCCCGCGGCGATGAAGGGAATGCCAAGGCCGGCGGAGTAGATTGCCAGTAGGAATGTCCCCTGCCCGGCCGTCTGCGAATTCATGGCAACGGAGAGAATGGCGCCGAGGATGGGGCCGATGCAAGGGGTCCAGCCAAAGCCGAAGACCACTCCCATTAACAGAGACCGCACTTTGCCGGCGGAGCTCGATGGGGCCAGGTGAAAGCGCCTCTCGACTTGGAGGAAAGGCAATTGGAACAACCCCACCATCGATAGGCCAAGTAGCACTATCACTACCCCGGAGGCCTGGCGGATTAGGGGCATGTGTTCCCGAAGCAAGGACCCCATAAGCCCGGCCGATGCCCCTAGCAAAGTGAAGACGATAGAGAAGCCCGCCACGAAGAGGAGAGCATGAACTACTGTTCTCCGGCGCAGCGCCGCTGATGCCTCTTCACCAGGATGCAGGCTGGCGCCACCCAGGTAGCTAAGGTAGATGGGCATAAGGGGCAGGA